>DASPRI010000192.1:0-37771 GCA_035624535.1 Burkholderiales bacterium | reverse complement strand
CTGAAGCAAAGCTCGCCGGGCAAATGGTTTTGCCTGTCGATCGTTGAATACATTTTCTTGCGGTTTCGCGCATCGTACGCGACGACAGTATGCGCGTGAACGACCATAACTGGTCAACTCGTCGTGATTAGACCCTTCCGTGCCGTAACTATAAAGGTCCAGTGGTTCATGTCAGGATCATGCCGCAAGATGATGAGGCATTTCTCCGTTCGTCTAGCGTGCGGAATGTCCGGTGAGTTTTACTTCAATCCTTTCCTCCTTCGCAAGTCCGGCGTAATACTCGCGCAAAATGTCGAGTACCTCAGGCCGGCTGAACTCGGCCGGTACAGCGCTGCCTTCCGATAGCCACTTGCGCAGCTTGGTTCCGGAAACGAGCAGGCGATCCGCGTCAGCGTGCGGGCAGGTGCGGCCCGAAGCCATGCTGCCGCACCGGTAGCACCAAAACGTCCAGTCGATCTTCAGCGGGCGCGTTTCGAGCGAATCGTTTGGAATCTCGTCAAAAATATGGTGCGCGTCGAACGGGCCATAATAACTTCCAACCCCGGCATGGTCGCGACCGACGATGAGGTGCGAGCAACCGTAGTTCTGGCGGAACAGGGCGTGCAAGAGCGCTTCGCGCGGTCCCGCGTAGCGCATGTCGAGCGGATAACCGCCTTGCACCACAGTGTTCGGGCGGAAATACGTATCAATTAGCGCAGCGATCGCCCTGGTACGCACTTCCGCGGGAATATCGCCCGGTTTCAGATTGCCGAGAAGCGAGTGCACCAGCACTCCGTCGCAAACCTCGATTGCTATCTTCACCAGGTATTCGTGCGAGCGGTGCATCGGGTTGCGGGTCTGGAATGCGGCGACCCGCGACCAGCCGAGCCGTTCAAACTCAGTGCGCGTCTCAGCGGGTGTCATGAAAAGTTTGCCGTACTTCACCCTGAAACCACCATCGGAAAGCACCTTCAGCGGGCCAGCAAGGTTCACTTCCTGCTGCTCCATGACCATCATCACACCCGGGTGCCCCACGTCGGTGGTCCGGAACACCGACTTACATTCGTGTGCTTTGTCGATTGCGTATTTCTCCTGCACCCTCATGGTCGCGAGCGTCGTTCCGTCCTCTGGATCTACCAGCGCGACCTCGGCGCCGATGCCGATCGCACTGGCACTCGCCTTTTCCGCCGAAAGTGTAATTGGAATCGGCCAGAAAACCCCGTTCGCCAGCCGATAATCACTACACACGTTTTTCCAATCAGCGTAGCTCATGAAACCATCAAGTGGTGTGAATCCACCGATACCTAACATGATGAGGTCGCCCTTCTCGCGTGAACTGATGCGCAGCTTTGGCAGTGTACTAGCATGCGCCAGCTCCGCTTGCAGCTCTGCCCCATGCAGCGCGAGCGGCTTGAGTGATCCTCCTCCGTGAGGATTTACCAGTTGTTGCATTCGATTTTGTGCGGCGTCTTTAAGCAGGGTTTTGCGGATATGGCCGGCCCCGATGACGAAAATTCTACGCCATTAGATTTTGCTACCGATTAGCAATAGCAGCGGCCGACTGACTTCTGCAACATTTTACGCGTCGCAATTGATTATTCAACTGCCTTACCGAGCCCCGTGCTGCATCACGATCAATTGCCGAAGGCCGAGAACCGGATGAGCCAAAATCGAATACCGGGAAAAAGCGCTTTCATCGACGGCGAGGCGGCGTTCCAGGCCAGGAGCACAAGGCGTTCCTCGAAACGCACGCCAACGTTTCTCCTATTGCATTAATCTGCTGGCGCAGAATCTTGCGTCGACTTTGTTGACACACCGGCGCGGCGTGGTGTAAAAGCTATTTAATCATACGTTAAAAGTCTGCTCGAAACGAAGGAGATAAACATGGTCAAGAACGCCGCGGAATGGGCCGCCAAACCAAAGTTCCCCAATTCTCACTACGTTGATTCACGCATTTACACCGATTCGACGATTTTTGATGAAGAAAAGGAGAAGGTGTTCAAGAGTTCTTGGATCATCGCCTGTCACGAATCCGAGATCCCTAGCGCGTATGATTACCGATTGTTCACCCATCCAGTCGGCGTGCCGCTGATCATCGTACGCGGCGAGGACTTGACGGTTCGGAGCTTCTATAACATCTGTCCGCACCGCGGCAACACCATCCTCTATGATCCGGCGGGCAATGCCAAGCGCATGACCTGTATTTTTCATGCTTGGTCGTTCGATACGCGCGGCAACTGCATTGAAATCTCGCGCGCCGAACAGGGCTACCAGAACCGCTACCGCAAGGAAGACAGCGGACTGCGCGCGGTCAAGACAGAAGTCGGCTTCGGTGGTTTCATCTGGGTCAACTTGGACGACGCGAGCTGCACACTAAAGGAGTACATCGGCCCGGCGCTGGATATGCTCGAGCCGCACATGCAAGAGCCGATGGAGGTGTTCCATTTCCACAAGGCGTTGGTCAACACGAACTATAAACTATGGCACGACACAAATAGCGAGTTCTATCACGATTTCTTGCACTACTTCAATCGAATTACCGGCATGATGCAACCAGGCTACTTTGACCGCAGATACGTCGGTTATCCCAACGGGCACGCGTCGGTCGGCTCAATGGAAATCAAGTACGATGCCTACGCTGGAAGCAAGGTGCGGAAGATTGGCTGGCCTGGCCTGGCGCCCGGTGGTTGGATCCTGATCGACCTGTTTCCCGGCATGACTTACAACCTTCGTACTTCGGTTCTGCGCATCGATACCTCGGTGCCGCTCGGCCCCGACAAGGTGATGATTGAATTTCGTGGCCTAGGTCTAAAGCGCGACACGCCGGCGGAACGCGCCGAGCGTATTTTCGACCACAATACCATCTGGAGCCCGTTTGGCCGCAATCTGCACGAAGATCTACTGGCCGTGTACGGCCAGGGACGTGCAATGCACGAAGGTACCGACAGCCGCTGGGTAATTCATGGGCGTGAGGAGAACAGCACCATCCACGATGAGATCGGTATGCGGCACTTCTATGGTGAATGGAGCAGGCGCATGGGACGCGCTGCCTACGACCCATTCCAAGAAGGCCGCCCGGAACCGGCTCGCGCCGCTGCCTAAGAGGAAAAAACGTAGGACCATGGACCAAAAGCAGCAAATCGAAGATCTGGTCTACCGGACCTGCTTGGCGCTAGACGAGCAGGACTTCAAGGGATTTCTGGAATTGTGCGACGACAACTTTCGCTACAGTATCACTACATTCAGCCCGGAAATCCGCAAGGACATGACTTGGCTCGATCACGACAAGGCCGGTATGGACACGCTGTTTACCAACCTGCCGCGGCATAATAGCGACCATTCGCCGCTGACGCGCCACGTCACCGTCTACAAGGTTAGCTGCGAGGGCGACCGTGCCGAGGTGGTGTCAGCGCTGCAGGTATTCCGCACCACGCTCGACGGTGGAAGCACGGCGTTGTTCGCAGTCGGACGCTACTATGACACATTCAAACTTGGCGGCAGCGCGCCCAGGCTTCTTAAGCGCGTAGTCCGGTTGGTTACGCGCGAATTGGGTGTGGGTTACCACATCCCGTTCTAGGGGTCCGGATTTACCCAGCGTGCGCATCCAGGTCAATGCCAGAAACCGCACTTATCAGTTCGAGGCTACTGAAGGTGAGAAAATCCTCTACGCCGGACTGCGGGCAGAGATCGAACTGCCGTACGAATGCGGCACGGGCACTTGCGGCACCTGCAAGGCAAAGCTGATTGACGGAAGCATCAAGGACGGCTGGCCCGATGCACCGGGCAAGAAATACGTCAAGCCCGAACTAGGCGAGTTTCTCATGTGTCAGTGTTCGGCGCAGAGTGATGTCGCCGTCGAAGTGTCTCAATTCGTGTACATCACTGACCCCGGTTCATGCCCTGCAAAACCAATCACCGGCACCGTCGAAGCCATACGTGCGCTTACGCATGACGTAAAGGCAATTGACGTGGCCTTAGATGCGCCGTGCGATTTCGACGCTGGACAATTCATGGTAGTCAAAGCGCCTGAAGTACCGGGCATGCGAGGCTACTCCATGGTGAATTTTAGTCGCCAAACGCGCCGGCTCCATTTTGTAGTCAAAAGGAAACCCGGCGGCGGTTTTTCCGAATGGCTGTTTTCAGGCAAACCGAAAGGAGCGCGACTCGACCTGATCGGCCCGCTGGGCAAGGCCACGTTCTACCCCAGTCTCGCCAAGAACATTTTGTGCATAGCTGGTGGCAGCGGTATCGCCGGAATAATGTCAATTTTGTCGCGCGCCGCGCAGGAGCGGTATTTCGAACAATTCCAGGGTTACGTCTTTTTCGGCGTGCGCTTCATGAAGGATACTTTTTACCTGGACGAGCTTACCGCTCTCTGCAAAGAGTTTCCGCATAAACTTAGAATCGTCGTGGCCCTCTCCGAACAGGATGTGCCAACAGAAGCCATACAGAAATATCCCCTGCTGCGTTTCGAGCGCGGCATGGTGCACGATGTCGCCATGCGCGAGATGGGCGGCAAGTACCAGAACTTGCGCGCTTACCTCGCCGGGCCGCCGCCGGCAGTCGATGCCGCCATACGCATGCTGCTGCTGGAAGCCAAGCTGACCGCCGATAACATTCGCTACGACAAGTTTAGCTAAGGCCCAGGATGACAAAACAAATCGTCTGTCGCATAACAGAAATACCGGCAAACGGCATAAGGGAATGCAAAACCGAGGGAGGGCTGAAGCTGCTGGTAGCCAATAGTGGAAGAGAATACTTCGCGGTGCAGGCGATCTGTCCGCATCAGGACGTGCCTTTGTGCGAAGGCCTGTTCGATGGTGCGGTGCTCACCTGCCATCAGCACTTGTGGCAATGGGACATCCGCAGCGGCGCGCCCATGGGACTGGCCGAGGCGCCACTCGAGGTCTACAATGTGCTCATTGAGGGCGATGCGATCTATGTTGACTCGCAGGGCGCGCTCAATGTAGGCGAGCTCTTCACCGGTATTGCCGAAAGCACGCTGGCGGCGCTGACCGAAATGGCGAAGCGCGAGGAATACGCTGAAGGCAGCACACTGTATAAGCCCGGTGACCCAGCAGAGGATTTCTTCGTGCTTGACTCCGGGCGGGTAGAATTCCAGATCGGACGAGATGACCGCACGAGTCCGGCGGGCTTCATGCTCAAGAAAGGCGAAGTGTTCGGGTGGGCCGCGCTGCTCGAGAACCAGCCGCACCGCATCGCCAGCGCCCGCGTACTGGAGAAATCGGTGCTGCTGCGAATTAACGGTCGTCAGGCGCTGAGGCTGCTGGAGTCGGATCCGGCGTCGGGTTATATTGTCATGCGGCGGCTTTCGGCGCTAATTGCGCGTTTCCTAGCCGCTCCGGGGACTAAATGAAGCAAGGGATTTTCGATTCAATTGCAGATTGTTGGTGCTGGTCAAAAATAAAGATAAATCCTGAATGGCGAATGGTTTTGCAAATCTACCGAGGAGTGTGACTATGAAGATCAAACAACTGTTGCCTTTCGTCCCAGTACTCGTGACCGCTGCCAGCGCTTTCGCGGTCTCAGCTATGGCGGCCGACCTGAACTTTGGTAAACCTGGGGATCCGATAAACCTCGTGGTCGGCTATCAGCCGTACTATACCGAGTCGTGGTCAGGCGTAGTGATGCGGGACAAGAAATTCTATGAGAAATACTTGCCGAAGGGTTCGACGGTGGACTTTCAGATCGGCCTGCAGGGCGCAATCATCGTCAACAACATGCTCGCGGGCAAGCAGTATATCGGTTATTACGGGGATATGCCGGGCATCGTGTCGACAACTAAGCAGGATGTCGCCGACATCCGCTTGGTGGCCGTCGTGGGCATGGGCTGGGATCAGTGCAACATATTTCTGGTCCGCACCGACGCGCCAAAGTTTGCGAGCGACCAGGAAGCGATCAAGTGGCTAAACGGCAAGCGCGTCGCGGTGCCGAAGGGAAGCTGCACCGATCGTTTCGCGCAGGCGGTGTTCAAGAAATCCGGCATCCAACCTTCGGAATACCTGAACCAGAACATCGAGGTCATCACGAGCGGATTCCGGGCCGGCAAGCTTGATGCGGCGGTCATTTGGGAACCTACCGCCTCACGGTTGATCGAGGAAGGCCTTGCGCGCAGGGTTGCCACCGGCGTGTCGGTTGGCGAAAACGACGCTGGTTTCCTTGGAATGCGCGCCGACCTGATCAAGCAGCGTCCCGACGTTGTGAAAGCATGGCTTGCTGCAGAGCTTGATGCCCAACAGTACTTCCTGGATCCAAAGAACGCGATGGAAGTGGCCCGCATGGCAAAGGAGCAAACAACGGGCTTTTCGGAGCACGAGTTGTGGATGGCGGCCTACGGCAGCTATCCGAAGTCGGGCGGCGGCACTCCGGTGCGAATCATCCTACCGTACACCTTCACGCCGGATGCGATGGAGCTCATCAAGCGCGCCGCGGCATTCCTGTATGAGGTCAAGAGTATCAATACGCCGCAGGTACGCCCCGAAGCGGTGATGCCGGAGTTCACGCAGGCGATCCTCAAGGAACGCGGTTTGAAGGCGCCGTTGGGCGAAATCAAAGGACTGCCGGATTCCGCGTATACAGGCCCGAAGTAGCCGCGGCTGCACGATCTTGTGCGGCCGGCACCGCGGCGCACGATTGCAACGTTGTGATCGGGCGAGCGGATCATGGAACCGATCTCATAAACGGTCTGGACAGGGCGCATGGTGGAAATTCTTAGGAGGACGATGCCGTTTCAGGTCGTGTCAGACGACCTGTTGCGCAAAGTCGCCGCGCTCGGCCGCCGTGTAAACTATGAGAAGGGAGCGCTGATTTACGACGTCGGCGACAAAGCCGACGACATCTATATCATTGTCTCGGGCCAGGTCGAACACACCCTCGAACCGACTGCGCAGGCGCGCCGTCCGGTGAAGCGCCTCGGTGCGGGCGATGTGTTCGGATGGGCCGCGCTCCTGGAAAAATTTCCGCACCGCCTGGCAAAAGCAGTGTGCGAAGAGGCCACCGAAATCGTCCGCATCAACGGGGACCACCTGCTGCGCACCTTAGAGACCGACCCCGATGCCGGGGACGTGGTGATGAGTCGTTTCGCGACCATGATCACGCGCGATTACACCGTACCCGATCTCATCGCGCAGCTGCGGCGAATCCACCGCCGAATGCATGCCAGCGACATCCAGGGCATGGACCTCACACTCTTTCGCTTCAGGCAGTGGATCAGGAGCCCGCGTCCATACCTGATGCTAATGGGATTCGCGCTTTTTCTGGGCTTCTGGTATTTGGCGGTTGAAGTCTTGAAACTGCCGCGGTTCCGCGAGATGCCCGGACTTACGACCGTTGTCAAGGAATGGATTAGCCCGAATCCAACCTATGGCTTGTCGATTTACACTCCGGAATACTACAAGCACATTGGGGTGAGCGTCTGGCGCGTAGCGCAGGCGTTCATGCTGGCAACGCTGCTCGGCGTGCCCTTCGGGTTGTTCCTGGGCTGGTCGAAGAAGTTCAAGGAATACGTATTTCCCGTGTTCGAGCTCCTGCGGCCGATCCCGGTACTTGCTTGGGTGCCGCTCGCGATCGTAATGTTCATCGCCACCGAATCGGCGGTGATCTATTTGACGTTTCTCGCGGCGTTCTTCACCACCTCTTTGAACACCATGCTGGGTGTCGAGTCGATCGACGAATCGTATGTGCGCGCCGCGTACTGTCTCGGCGCCCGCCGTTGGCAGGTCTTCCTGCATGTGATTGCACCAGGCGCGTTGCCGTTCATCTTTACCGGGCTACAGATCTCGATGGGTGTCTCGTGGTTTTCGCTGGTTGCCGCCGAAATGGTGTCCGGCCAATATGGGCTAGGCTATGTGATCAACACCTCGTATACCACGGTGCGTTATCCAACTATTTTCATCGGCATGATCACACTTGGCTTCGTCGGTTATGCGACGAGCGCGCTGGTGCGCTTGCTCGGAGACTACCTCATGCAGTGGCGCACGCGCGAGCTTGCGCTTGGGGGCCAATAATGGCGGCAGTGACGCGCGCGGAAGCACTACAAGCTTCGGCAACGCGCGGTGCAATTACCCTCGACAATGTGGTCAAGATCTATGATCCTGATAGGGCGGCCGTAATGGCGGTTGACCATTGTTCGCTCGACATTCGGGCCGGCGAAATCTGCATGATTGTTGGTCCCTCGGGCTGCGGCAAGACCACGCTGCTGAACGCAATCGCGGGCTTTCATGAGATTACATCGGGGCAGATCCTACTCGATGGGGAAGTATTGTGCTGCAGCGAAAAACCCAAAGCCGAGCCGGGCTCGGATCGTATCGTCGTGTTCCAGAACGGTGCGCTCTTCCCCTGGAAAACTAACCTGGAGAATGTCGCGTTCGGCCCGATTATGCAGGGCAGCCTGACGAAAGCGGGGGCGAAAGAGAAAGCGCTGGAAATGATGGCCGATGCGGGCCTGGCCGGCGTTGAACACAATTACCCGGGGGAGGTATCCTCCGGCGTGCGGCGGCGCGTAGAAATCGTGCGCGCGCTGATGAACGACCCCAAGGTTCTGCTGCTCGACGAACCGTACCGCGCGCTCGACTCATTGACCAAATCGGTGATGCACGAAGCGCTGCTCGAGATCTATTACAAGAATCGCGTAACAATATTCTTCATCACGCATGATCTCGAAGAAGCGATTTTTCTAGGTCACAGGGTTGCAATTATGACTACGCGCCCATGTAAACCGAAGAAGATACTCGAAGTCGATATCCCGCATCCGCGCACCTACAGCGTGCTTACCTCGAAGCGCTTCCGCGAACTGATGGAAGAAACCACCGAGTCGGTACATGAGGAAGCCCTGAAAGCATTTGACGCCGGCGAGAAGGAAGGCTAAGCGATGTCAGCCGTGACGAGGGCGTATTTTGGCTCGACGCTGTGGCGTGGTGCTGTATCAATCGCCGTATTTCTCGCACTGTGGGAGTTCGGCTCGCTTTCCAAGTTCTGGATCAGAGGCGACGCATTCGAGTGGTTGCGCCACGCACTCAGCGGGCTCGGGCTCAAATCCACGTATTTGCCGTGGATCGGCGCGGTGCCCGCACCGACCGAGGTGCTGCACGCCTGGCTTGGGGTGCTGCGCGACCCTGGCTACTGGCAGAGCTGGTACATGAGCTTTTTGCGAGTCATGTCTGGGTTCCTCGCGGCGATGATCATCGGCATCCCGTTCGGCCTGCTGCTCGCCGTGAGTCGCACCGCATTTGGTATAGGCTTCCCGGTGTTCGAGGTGCTGCGGCCGATTCCGCCGCTCGCGTGGGTACCGGCGTCCATCATCTTCTGGCCGACGCAGGAACTATCCATTGCGTTCGTGACCTTCCTCGGCGCGTTTTACACCATCGTAATCAATGTAGTCGGCGGCGCGCGTTCGATCGACGTGCGCTACTTTCAGGCCGCGCGCTCGATGGGATCGAGCCAGTGGGATATTTTCTGGCGCATCATCCTGCCCGGCACGCTGCCCTCGATCGTGGTCGGCTCAGCGGTGGGGATGGGCATCACCTGGGAAGTCGTGGTTGCAGCGGAAATGATTTCGGGCGGCGGTAGCCAAATCGGCGGTACCAGCGGTGGCGGGCTCGGATTCTTCATTTGGAACTCCTATGTCGGGGGTTCCTACGAGCAGATTGTCGTCGGCATGATCTCGATCGGGATCGCCGGCTTTATCTCCAGCGCAGTGCTGCGCGCGCTGGGTAAGCGGGTGACGCCTTGGTTGCACCAAAGATGACGCGCGTACTTCGGGCATGAACGACGTCCAATCAAACCGCCCGGCGATCAATGCCGGGGAGATCGTTGCAAGTCACGTCAGCAAGAGCTATGGCGCAGTGCAATTCACCACAGAAGTGATCAGGGAGTGCTCGTTTACCATCGAGCGCGGCAAGCTCACCGTGATGATCGGCCCGTCGGGCTGCGGCAAAAGTACACTGATCCGCTTGCTGGCAGGATTCGAAAAACCGACCAGCGGTACCATCACCCTTGATGGCGAACCAGTTACCGGACCGGCTCGCGACCGTTTGGTGTTGTTCCAGGAAACCGCGCTGTTCCCCTGGATGACCACCTACGACAACATACTATACGGCCCCCGCGCACGGGGTGAGGTTACCCAGCAAACGCTCGATTTTGCCGAGTTTCTCCTGACCAAAGTCGGTTTGCAAGACTTTCGCAGGAAATATCCGACGCAACTATCGGGTGGCATGCAGCGCCGGGCCGAGCTGGCTCGCGCGATGATCAATAATCCCGAAGTGATGATCCTAGACGAGCCATTCCGTGGTCTCGATGCAATGACCAAGGAACTGATGTGGGAATATTACTCGGCTCTTTACGAGGAGAACCGGCGCACCAACTTCTTCGTTACCACCGACATCGACGAAGCGATATTCCTTGCTGACCGGATGTTAGTCATGTCCAACATTCCAACCCAGGTGCGTGCGGTACTTGAAGTCGACCTCCCGCGTCCACGCAAATGGCTCGACCTGGTTGAGAACGACAAGTCAAACGAAATCAAGATCCGGGCGTTGTCGATCCTGCATGAGGAAGCTATGAAATCATTCGCGCGCGGCAGCAAAGCCGCGACAGATTTTGTTGAGGCGTACTCAAGACGCATTGGCAAGGCAAAGACACCGTAAAAAGGAAGATTAATATCTCTGCCGGATTCGACGCTGACGATTCGCGCAGGAGCGAAGACAAAGATGCTACAAAAACAGCTTATGGTTGGGCGAATGTTGACCATGGTGTTGCTCATCTTGCTGTCCGGGCCGGTTTTTGCCTCACCGCAGGGCGGCGCCGGCTTGTTATTGCCTTGGTGGGTATGGCCGATACTGCTTTTTTCAGTCTGTTTCGTTCTTGGCATCATTTCCGTACCGGCTGGGGTCGGTGGCGGCGTATTGTTTGTACCCATCGTTGGCGGATTCTTCCCATTTCACCTGGATTTCGTCCGCGGAACGGGAATACTGGTTGCCTTGGCCAGCGCGCTGGCTTCAAGTCCCGCGTTGCTGCGAATTGGGTTAGCGAATTTGCGTCTGGCTCTGCCTCTTGCGTTGCTAGTCTCGGTGAGTTCCATTGTTGGTGCCCACATAGGCCTCATGCTACCGGCACCAATAACCCAAAGGGCGCTCGGCTTGACCGTACTTGGCATAGTTGCTTTGATGTGGAGCGCCAAAAAGTCTGACTACCCTGAGGTCAGACGCATGGATGCATTGACCCGTGCCCTGAAAATCGGAGGAATATTTCACGATGCAGCGAGTGGAGAAGACATCGCATGGACAAGTCACCGGACACCAGATGGCTTTGTTGCATTCCTAGGCATCGGGCTGCTCGCAGGGATGTTCGGTTTGGGTGCTGGCTGGGCCAATGTTCCAGTGTTAAATTTGATAATGGGTATTCCGCTTAAGGTGGCCGCTGGTACCAGCAGCTTGGTTTTATCGATGACATCAACAGCTGCGTGGGTCTACATCAATGAAGGTGCGGTACTGCCGATAATTGCCGCACCATCGATAATAGGGATGATGCTCGGCGCGTTCATCGGGACGCGCGTACTTACGGTTATCAATGCAGCGACCATTCGTAAACTGGTGATGGCTGTCCTGTTTTTCGCCGGAATCCGTGCCTTGTTGAAGGGTTTCGGTATTTGGAGTTAGCGCGCCGAATGAAAAAAGTCCTCGAAAAATTTAACGCTCCTGAGCACGTTCAGTATGCGCTAGTGCTTGACGCTGCAGTGAAGGTAGGCTTAGCAGTTCTTAGCGTTTCTTTTTTTGTATACATTGTTGGCCTGCTTCCGCCACATATTCCGGTCGACCAGCTGCACAAATACTGGGGACTGCCGGTGAAGCAATACCTGGCCCAAACGGGCACGCCCCGCGGTTGGGGGTGGCTATCGCTCATCCGCCGCGGCGACATACTCAATTTTTGCGGCGTTACCATACTCAGCGGAATATCGGGGCTGGGCTTTCTGTTGTTGATCCCCGTTTATATTATTCGACGGGACATTACCTATGCCTTAATAGCTCTGCTTAATCTTACTGTGCTTCTGATTGCAGCATGGGGTACGTTTGGCAACGGCGGCTGAGCGCGCACAGAGTACCCCAATGGAGAACTTAGGCGCACCCTTTTCCAGACTCTTGATTGTTACGCAGGGCACAAAATTCGATCTTGCAGCAGAACAAGTCGCAATCTCAATGGCGAGTCGAGGCGGGATTCGACTCTTTGCTGTTTTCCCGGTCGTATCGAATCCGGAATACGTCGCGCTCGCACCGGAACTTGAGCAACGAGCTGAGATTCATGCTGCACGGGTCCTTACGGGACTACAGAAGCAAGCGTCGGAACATGGTCTGGAAATCGAGACCCACGTGCGTCTAGGCGAAGAACCTTACATCGAAATCATTAATGAGGCCAGGAAACAGAAAATCGACCTCATCGTCATGCGCACCCGGGGCAAGCGCGGTTTTATGGCGCGGCTACTCGTCGGTGAAAATGCCGCAAAGGTGATAGGGCATTCGCAGTGTTGCGTGCTCGCCGTACCGATTAAGGGGCATATGTGGAAGAAGCGATTGCTGCTCGCGACCGACGGTTCTCGTTTTAGTGCGGCGGCCGCTGCTGTGGCTGGCGCTGTCGGGAGGTGGTGCCGGCTACCAGTCACGGTTATTTCCGCCGTAACCAACAGTCACAGCAAAGAACTGAAGGACGAAGCTAGCGATGCAATCGGAAAGGCATTGGAGATCCTTGGGCGTGAGGGGGTGACCGCGGATGGAAAAGTGGTGGATGGATGGGCGCACGAGGCGTTAATTGGTGCGGCCGAAGCGGTTGGCGCAGATTTGATCGTGGTTGGCAGTCACGGGAGGACCGGCTTGGAGAGGGCTCTTATGGGAAGCACCACCGAACGTGTCGTAGGTCTTGCCAAATGCCCGGTTCTGGTTGTCAAACGCAAATGATTCGTCGCTCCCAGATTAAGCGCGTTTCCATGTTTAATTGATATATTGCATCGACCCATGACACGCTCACACACTCTGGTTACGGTTGTAATATGCGGTGCATTGATCTTGGCCATCTCATTGGGAATTCGCCAAAGCTTCGGTCTATTTCTACAGCCGATGAGCGCAGATATGGGGTGGGGACGCACGACATTTGCCTTTGCAATAGCATTGCAGAACCTTATTTGGGGCTTGGGTCAGCCAGGTTTTGGCGCAGTAGCCGACAAGTTCGGCGCAGGGCGCGTGGTGTTTACCTCGAGCGTGCTTTATGTTGCGGGTCTTGCGCTTATGGCAATGTCGACTACGGGCCACGCGCTTGATGTTTCCGCCGGCCTGCTGATTGGACTCGGTCTTTCGGGAACCGGGTTTGGAGTGGTGCTCGGAGTAGTTGGCAAATTGGCCCCCCCGGAAAAACGCAGTACGGCGCTCGGTATTGTCTCAGCCGGAGGATCGTTCGGTCAGTTTGCGATGATCCCGTACGGCCAGCTGCTCATTAGTTCTTTCGGCTGGCAGTCCGCGTTACTGCTGATGGTACTCACCGCATTAGTCATGGCGCCGCTTTCTGCAGCGATGGTCAGCGCAAGGAAGGAACGTGCAGTCGGCCCGGAGCAGGCTCTTGCGCAGGCAATGCGCGAGGCGGGAGGCCACCGCGGTTTCCTTTATCTCAACGCCGGTTTTTTCGTCTGCGGATTCCAAACCGCATTCATCATGGTGCATTTGCCATCGTACCTGCTTGATATCGGAATGACGCCGAAGACGGGCGTGACTGCTTTGGCCTTGATCGGTCTGTTTAATATCATTGGCTCTCTTGCGGCGGGTTATCTCGGTGGTCGGTTTTCAAAAAAGTATCTGCTCTGTGCAATTTATACGGTGCGGGCACTGTCCATCGGCGCGTTTATTTTGTTGCCGCCAAGCGTCGTGACGGTGGCTGTTTTTGCAATGGTCATCGGATTGACGTGGCTCGGAACCGTGCCGCTCACCAACGGACTCGTTGCGCAGATTTTTGGCGTAAAGTATCTTTCCACACTCTTCAGCATCGTATTCCTGAGCCACCAACTGGGTAGCTTCCTCGGTGTATCGCTAGGTGGCTATATGTTCGATGTTTTCGGTTCGTACCAGATGGTCTGGTTGCTCGCCGTTGGCTTGAGCGTGCTGGCAGCATTCCTCAACGTGCCGATAGACGACCGCAGCATTCAGCGGGCTCCGGCATGATGTTACCCAAGAACCTTTTCCGCGGTATCCTAGGACTCTGCCTCGCTTTAGACAGCAGGCGGCCGGCGCGGCAGAACTCGGCCCGGATCGTAGAACGGCAGGCGCGCACTGCGCGCAAGCCGCCCATCTGTCAATCGGATCAAGCTTCCCGGCGCCACTCCCTCGGTTTCGATGAACCCCAAAGCCAGCGTACGAGCCAGCGTTGGCGCATATGTTTCGCTTGTTACCTGCGCAGCTGGAAGCGCGGACCATGCGCAGCGCAGGCTGCTTAGCGGAATGATTCCCCCAAGCTTGCGTTGCGGTTCGATCCTGCGCTTGCGCCGCAGCGCTTCAGCGCCGATGAAATCGTGCCCATTCACCAGCCTGGAAAACCCAAGCTCGAAAGGATCGGGCGCGACCGCAAGCTCAGCGCTGAACAAAATGTATCCGGATTCGACGCGCAAGCTATTGGCTGCCTCGAAACCGCATTCGCACAACGCTGCTTCGGCACCGACCGCTAACAACCTTTGCCAAACAGGGGCCCCGGCCGCCGTTGGCACTATGATTTCATAGCCCAGTTCACCGCTGTACCCAAGGCGCGCGACCCAGGCCGGGACTCCTGCAACATCCGTCCGCATGAATGAGAAATAGGGCAGCCCGCGCAACGGCCTGTCCAATTGTCGGTGAAGAATTTTCGCGCTGCGCGGGCCTTGCAGGGCAAGCACTGCGTACTCTGCCGAACAGTCCTTCAGTTGCACCTCTTCATCCTGTCGTTGCTGCAGAAGCCAAGTGAAGTCGCTTCTTCGGCCGGTGAATAGCCAGTAGCGGTTCGGTCCGTGGCACCAGACGGTAGCATCGTTGAATGTGCTGGCGTCTTCGCGTAGCAGCAGCGTGTATTGCAAATTGTCCTGCGCGAGGTGTGCAAGGTTGCGTGTTTGCAACCGCTCAAGGTATTGCCGGGCGTCAGGACCGGAAACTTCGTACAGCCCCATGAATGAAAAATCGTACAGACCCGCGGCCGAGCGAGTGGCGCGATGCTCGGCGCACGCATCGCCGAAGCGTAATGGTACTAAAGCGCCTTGATCGAGGCGCAGCAACTCGAGACCTCGCCCGGAAAAGTAACGATCAAGTGACATCAGTCAATTATAGTGATTGAGTGAGCATGACCAGTCCTAGCGCAATGCATAAACTTGCGGCCATGCGCCGCAGCACCGCGGGACTGACCGCGTGCGCCGCACGGGTCCCGATGGCCACGCCTATGAGTTCAAACAGCGTAATCCAACCGACGACCACGAAATTGACTGAGCCGTATTGCAGATTCCCGATGGTGCCGGAGATGCTGACTACAATCTGCAGAACCTGACTCGCACCGATCGTGGCCAGTGGAACGAAGCGCAGCAGCAGCATGATAGGGACCGAGAAAAGCGGCCCGCCGGCGCCGGAGAAACCGGCGCCGAAACCGGCGACCGCGCCTACGCTCAACAACAGGGCCTGCTGTGCCGCGCCACGGCCGTCGCGGGGTCTTTCTCCGATGCGCCGCGATGGCAGCAGAATATAGGCGCCGGCAAATATGATGATAATGGCGATAATCAGGGCGAGCTGACGCGCTTCGACTATGGAATTTACCATTGCGCCGAGGTAGCTGAATGCGATTGCCCCAATGCATATCGGCGCGGCCATTTTCCAGTCGATGGAACCGCGTCTCTGAAATAACCAGGTGCCGAGCATTCCGGTGGCGAGAAAAGAGAGCAGCGCGCTTGCAGCGGCCTCGTGGATGCTGAGCCCGCCCAGCCAGACAAGCGGCGGAATCAGCAAAATGCCACCCACGCCGACGGCACCGATGAAAAATCCCACCACGATCGCGACCGCGGCGAGAAGCAGGATCATCAAGATGTAACCTTTGAAAAACAGCGAAGCATGAACCGTAATTGGAACCCGTTGGAACACTGTCCATGTAGATCGGAATCTCTTGCCGACTGCGCGGCGGAAAAAATTCGTGCCGTTCAGCGGTATAATCGCGCTCGGCCCATCTGCGTTTTTTATTCTAACGCTTAGCGAAGCTAGTGGGCAGCGCCGAGAGCTGTTTTACAAAAGTATCACAAGGCTGCGGTTCTTAGCCATTTGCGCGATCAGCTGATTGCTGCAGCATGCGCGGGCTTCAAGGGCTGTGAGACAGAGCAGGGCGGCCGCGTGCTTTTCAGGCAGCCTACGAGCGCCGTCCGGCCAAAAGCCTTGCTTCGCTAGCCGGGTTCATTTTTTCCATCCGACCTTGTCTTTGAATTTGTTGAATTCGTCTTCCTTCATGAAGACGGTGTGCTCCTTGCCCGGATAGACTCGTTTCCGCACCTCGTTGCGATAGTCGGTCAGACCTTTTTCGATAATTGGCACCAAGTCGCAGTAAATCTTGGAATGGCGCGGCACGTGCTTCTCGTACAAATGGAACAGATCGGAGCCGATGATATGCACGCCATCAGAAGTATTGCCGGACCCGAGGCTGATCACTGGAACCGGCAGCGTTTCCGCGAGATATTGCGAAACCTCAGAGGTCACGACTTCGGTCAGGATCGAAAAACAACCGGCATCAACCATCGCCCAAGCGTCGTCGACGAGCTCCTTGGCTCGGTCCGCTGTCTTGCCTTGCGCGGCGAAGCCGCCAAGTTGCGGAATGCGCATCGGCGTAATACCGATGTGCCCCTGAACTGGGATACCCGCCTTCACAATTGCCTCGATATACTTGGCATGGTGCTGGTTGCCTTCGCACTTCATGACTTCCGCACCGCCTTGCGCCACGTACTTGGCGGCGTTGTCAACGGCCTGCTGCGCCGAAAGATGAAAGCTCATGTAAGGCATGTCGACCATGCGCAACCCGAATTGCGAGCCGCGCTTGACGGCCTGCGCCATATACATGACTTCCTCGAAAGAGACCGACGTGGTAGATTCGTGCCCGAACAAAACCATCCCGCCCGTATCCGATACGCATAAGATATCGATTCCGACGCGGTCTGCGATAATTGCGGTCTCATAATCGTAAACGGCAAGCTGAACAATCGGTTCGCTGCGCTTCTTCTTCTCAAATAAATCGGGAATGGTTATTTTTTTACGTTCTGCCTGTCCTTGTTGGGTCATGCCCGTCTCCTTTGGTCGATTAACGAAGACCGCTGTCCGCCGTCAAATCGGATTATTACGACCAGTTCTCGCCCGAACGGCCGAGGCCCAATGAACGGCCAGCCATCGCGAAACTCCTTCGGCGCCCTGGCTTTGCGGGACAGAAATTGCCGAGTAGAACAGGCAGAGTGCTCCGATGGAAACAGTCCAGGGCGCGAGGACGGTGTATTAACTAATGGCTCTGGCATCCAGGGGACTCGTCGAAGATATTTATCTCTTGGGTATATGTTTTTGATTTACCAGTCTCTCAAACAATCAGTACGCGGCAGCAAAAGCTGTTGGCATAATCGTTTATCAGCCTTGGGCCCGCAAGAACTGAAAAGTTGGACTAGGTGACGCCGCCGGCACTGAATAAAAGGAACATCACCAGCTGTAAAAGAAACCGTAGCTCCGGCGAATTCCAGTTGCGGATAATACGACTAGATTTCCGCAAACAAACACGGCCTCCTCGATGAAGTGTGGCGTTCATTGTTGTAATTTTCGGCGCCCAGCTGGCGAGGCAAATCCGATCCTTGTTACACGCGCACTGCTCGATAAGCTATGTCAGCTGCTTAAATTGACCACTGTTTCAGCAAGCCTAACTAGGGCGCATCAGGCCGCGGATCCGGTATGAATCCGTGTTCGTTGGGCATTTGTACCTCGGGTAAGCTCTTGGCATTGATCACTGTGTCTTTGTTAATTATTTTTGCTTCCGCGAGAATGTAAGCTGTCACTGAATATGTTTCATTGTTTGTGAGCGAACCCGGACTATTGAAAGGCATCGCTCGCTTCACGTAATCAAAAACAGTGGTCGCATAGGGCCAATAGCTTTCAACGGTCTTCAATGGTTTCCCGCTTGCTAGCGTGCCCCGTCCGCCAATGATCGGTTCGCCTGCGCCTGCAACACCTTGAAGTTTGTCACCATGGCAGGATACGCATTTCTCCATGTAGACTTTTTGACCGTCCGCGTAGCTGCCTTGGCCTGGGGGCAATCCTCGTCCATCCGCGGGTATCGAATAAAAGGCGGCGAGATCCTTGGGCGCTGGCGTTGTGCCGTAGCCATATGGACCAGTGTTAGTATTAGCCTGCCCTGACGCGCATCCGGCCAAGGCTAAAAGTAAAAAAACGCAAATGAGTTTTTCAGTAATGATGGACATTTGTAACGCTCCCGTCACCCGCAATTGCCCAGCTTTGAATTCCGTTTAGATGATAAATTGATCCAAGTGGGCCGTTTAGGCCGCGGACGTCAACCAGCTGTTTGATGGTCGGTTGCACGTAACCCGTTTCGTCGACGCAGCGACTTTGCAAAATTGCGGAAGTGCCATCCCACCACCATGGGAAGCGAAACCGCGTAGTGCAGATCGGGCGAATGGGCTCCTGCAGGGCAGCCAACTGCCACGTCTTACCGCCGTCAGTGGATACTTCCACACGCTTAACCACGCCACGTCCGCTCCACGCCAGCCCTGTGATCTCGTAGAATCCCCGGCCTGGAAGTTTCATCTCCCCGGAGGGGAATGTGATAACCGACTTCGCTTCCATTACAAATGTGAACTGTCGCGCCTTGCCGTTTCCGAGCAGATCCGTGTATTTTGAAGTCTCTTCCCGAGTCATAAAGGGGATATCGCTCACTTCGAGCCGACGAAGCCATTTGATATTGGTATTACCCTCCCAACCAGGGAGAATCAAACGAAGGGGGTAGCCTTGTTCGGGACGGATCGCCTCTCCGTTCTGCCCATAGGCCAGTAATGCGTCGTCCCAACACTTTTCGAGCGGGATGCTGCGTGTCATTACCGCCGCGTCGGAACCCTCCGCTAATATCCATTTGGCTCCATCCCTCACCTCAACCTCTTTGAGTATCGTGGACAGCGGAACGCCGGTCCACTCGGAGGTGCTAAGCAGGCCGTGTGTACCCTGGACCGTCTTGAGCTTCGGTCCCGCCCACTCGGTCAGGCCATTTCCGGAACACTCAATGAAGTGCAAGCGAGAAACCGAAGGAAAGCGCCGCAAATCGGCCATGGCATATTTCTTTGGTTTGCCTACCATGCCGTGAACAAACAGGAAGTGCCTATTGGGATCAATGACGGGGATTCCTCCGTGATGCCGCTCGAAATGCAATCCCGATGGGGTGATAATCCCCTCGCTTTTATCCAGCGGGGTCATGGACCACGACGATTGCTTAGTGGGCGTCGGAAAACGCCACCGAACTTCAGTTTCGAACTGCGAGCGTGTGCCGTAACCACCGTCGTCGCCGGTTGCGCGGCCTTGCACCTTGGTTGGATCTTGCGGCACCGGAAAATCCACGGCACCAGGAGTCGCAGCGGATGCTATCTTCGGCAGAAGTGCGGCCGCACTAGCACCCGCAAATAACGCAGAATTAATCAGGAACTTTCGGCGGCTGTCCGCCTGACCGGGATTGGGAAACATGCCTTCCTTACATTCGCAGTTTTCCAATTTGGCTTTTTGCGCAGCAAGGTAGCGCTGCTCCGCTTCAACAGTGGTCTCAATGTACTTACGGGTTTTCGGGTCGTATATCGAATCAGTGAGCAGCGCCATATCTTTCTCCCCGGTGGCAAAGGACAGGCTCGTCGTACGGCAAATCGCACAACACTGCGCTACATGGCAATGACGACATACGAAGTCTATTCCACCTTTGTTAGCATATCAACGGCGATTTCGGCTGCACATGCTGGGGCTCTAGCCGTTGAAATACTGCAGTCGCGAGCGTCGATCCGACTCATAGTGATGCCCTTAGCAATGTTGCTGTTCTAGTCTCAGAAGATAATAATATGCGATAGCTTGGCCATAGGCGTACGCCCCAGTCCAGGAGCCAAGGTAAGGGGATAAACAAAAACATGAGCTTAGGGTTACTAGCCCAGAAAGCAGTCGAACCAACAAGGGGAAAATCAAGCAAACTATGCATAGCGTTAGCCGGAGCGACTGCAAAAACGGCAGGGATACGTTTAAATTTTGTATTTTCAATTGGATCTATGATCGGCTTAGCGCAAGATCAGGAGGAGGAGCAAAATGACAAAGGAATCAGGAAACATTGGTAATACGGCCGGTGCCGAAAGGCGCCAAACCGGGTGGCAGGAACTGTGGCTGAAGGAAGATTGGTGGGCCGTCTGGCTGGGAATCGGCCTGATGGTTATTGCGATCTTGTTATTCCAGGGCGGAAGTACCCTACTCAAGACACTCGCGATAAACCCGGGCGGACTTAAATGGTCCTCTTTCGGTCAGCTCGGCGCTCACTTCTCGGCAAACGCGCTGACTTATTTCTACCAATTCGTTGCGTGGCTCGTCATTTTCGGGCTGAGCTGTCGCATTATGGGAGCCAAGCTCTCCGAATTCATACCGGGGTTTATCTTCCTCTACGTGCTATCCATGATTATGTTTTCGATCGCGGGATGGCAGAGTGCGGCGAAGTTCAACCTGGAAGCTCCGTTGGTCGCGTTGATCATCGGCCTAGTGCTCGCGAACGTGGTGCAATTGCCGAAGTGGATGGATAGCGCATTTCGAGTGGAATATTTCATCAAGGTCGGGATCGTGCTGCTGGGCGCCACATTTCCAATCACCCTGGTACTCACCGCAGGACCGGTCGCAATCGTGCAAGCGACAATTATTTCATTGGTGACCTGCCTGGTGATCTACTTCTCGGCAACTAGGATTTTCGGTCTTGAGCGCAGACTGGGGGCTGTCATCGGGGTTGGTGGCGCCGTATGCGGTGTTTCGGCCTCGATGGCGATCGCGGCGTCGGTGCGCGCCAAAAAGGAAGACCTCTATACCTCCGTGACGCTGGTGGTCGGATGGGCTCTGGTCATGATACTCGTGCTGCCGTTTCTCTCGCGCATGCTGAGTCTGCCCGCCGGCGTCGCCGGAGCGTGGATCGGGACATCGGAGTTTGCCGATGCCGCTGGGTTTGCGGCGGCAAGCACCTACGGACATATGGCCGGGAACGAAGATGCGGCGATCAAGACCTTTACCTTGATGAAAGTCATCGGCCGTGACTTGTGGATCGGCATATGGTCAATCGTATGGGCATCAATCGCGACGGTGGTCTGGGAAAAGCAGGAGACGGGGGCGAAACCGGACGCGCGCGAGGTATGGTGGCGTTTCCCCAAATTCGTGATTGGTTTCTTCGTCGCGTCGATTCTCATGACCGCGGTTACCAGCGGATATTCCACCGCTGAGTTTAACAGCTCGGTAAAGCCCAATCTGATCCTCCCGCTGGTATCCTTGCGGACCTGGGCATTCATCTTCTGCTTTTTGAGCATCGGGCTTACGACTCGTTTTCGAGAGCTGAAGGCGATAGGATGGAAGGCGTTCTGGGCATTCACCATCGGAGTCGCGGTGAACTTGGTGCTCGGCTACTTCCTCTCGGTCCATGTCTTTGGGGATTACTGGGCCAAGGTATGAACATCCGGGACACGGTCGTATGCGGGCTGCACCGCAGTTTCGCGCGACCGGCCGATGAATCGGCACGCTCGTGCAATTGAATGACAAGCGTTATTACAAGTCGGATGTCGTGCTGCGCCCGGCCACCATCGAACACCGTGATGGTATCGCCATAGCAGACCGCCGATACTCGACTCAATAGCGGTGCCGGGGTGATAGTAGGCAATTCGCGCCGTCTCGACCTTTTTTATCTTCTATAGATACACAGGACGGTAAATGTATCCGAACACAACTAATGCCCGGACTTAACCGGTTTGGCTTTGAGAATGTAGCGCGTGCCGCAGTAAGGGCAAAGCGCTTCGCCGGTTTCCTCAATTGGCAAAAAAACACGCGGATGCGAGTTCCACAACAGCTGTGACGGTGTCGGGCAATGAAGCGGCAAATCCTCTGCCGTGATTTCGATGACGCGTGCTTTATTGACGGTTTGCTGCGGCACGCAATTGTCCTTAAACCAGAGTGAGCCAATCGGCGTGTTTTTTTGACTTGCCGGAGACGCAATCAAAAAACATCGATTGCAGCTTTGCGGTGACAGGTCCCCGCTTGCCGGAGCCGATCTTGCGGTTGTCTAGTTCACGGATCGGCGTCACTTCGGCCGCCGTGCCAGTAAAAAACGCTTCATCGGCAGTATAGACATCGTCCCGGGTGATGCGCTTGGAAGAAACCTCGTAACCAGCTTCGCACGCCAAGGTTATAACTGCGTCACGGGTAATACCAATCAACGCCGAAGTAAGTTGCGGCTCGAACAGTCTCCGGTTCTTGACGATGAACAGGTTTTCCCCCGCACCTTCGGCGACAAATCCGTCCACGTCCAGCAGCAGCGCTTCGTCGTAGCCTTGCTGAGTTGCCTCGGTATTGGCGAGGATGGAGTTGGCGTAGGTGCCGGAATACTTCGCACGGCACATGGTCACATTGACGTGATGCCGGGAAAAGGACGAGGTTTTGACGCGAATACCCTTGGTCAGTCCTTCGTTGCCCAAATACGCGCCCCATGGCCAGGCCGCTATAGCGACATGCACCTTGGCACCTTTGGGAGAAACGCCCATTTTCTCAGAGCCATAAAACGCGATCGGCCGGATGTAACACTCGGTAAGCCTATTTGCTCGCACCACATCTTTTTGCGCCTCCATGATGGTTTCCTTGTCGTAGGGAATTTTCATCAGGTAGATGTGTGCCGAGCCAAACAGCCGATCAGTATGCTCTTTGAGACGGAAGATGGCGGTACCCTTAGCCGTTTTATACGCGCGCAGGCCCTCGAAAACCGCCAGACCATAGTGCAGAGAGTGCGTCAGCACATGCGTAGTGGCTTTGCGCCACGCCACCAGCTTGCCGTCATACCAAATATGACCGTCTCGGTCCGCCATGGACATGGCGCTCTCTCCCTAAATTAGTCGCGCTATTCTAGCTTATTTTATTACGGAGCGATGACAATCATTGAAGTCGCAAATGCGCGAACTTACCTTGACCAGCATCCGGTCAATAGATTACCCTAGCAACGCCGGTATCCATCATTTTCCCAACAGCAGCTCGTCATGCCCGATCTCGCACAGGTTACATCCTATTCCAGCAGCTTTATGGAGCGGCTCAGCCGTTTACTCGGCGCCGCGTCGGATTCCGAAGACGAGAAGTGGCGTAAGAAGTGGCTGCTGATCTTTTGCTTAATCATGAATCTGGCCGCATGGATCTGGCCGACAATTTATTGGGCCATGGGTTTGCGCTTCCCGTTCCCGATTCCCATCGCCTATCTAATCTTTTCGCTACTGACGCTGGTGATTTATTGGAAAACCCAGAATTTTGCCCTGTTCCGCTCGTTTCAATTTGGGCTCTTCATGTTTGTGCCTTTCGTAATTCAGTGGCTCATGGGCAATTTCATCAACTCCAGCGGAATCGTGCTCCTGGCTTTGTTGGCACCGATGGGTGTCATGGTTTTCCAGGGAGTTAAAGAGTCGATTCCTTGGTTCGTGGCCTACCTAGTCCTTACTGCCGTGTCGGGAATTTTTGACTTTTTTCTTGCCGAGGGGATGGTGACCGGCATCCCGATGAAGACCATTTCGGTGTTTTTCGTCCTGAATTTCTTCATGCTTTCGATCATTGTTTATGTGATGATCCTTTTCTTTGTACAAAAAAAGGAAATCTTTCAGCTGGAACTTAACGAGAAAAACAAGGTGATCGATTCAGAGCGTCAAAAATCCGAAGAGTTGCTGCTTAAAATTCTCCCGCAGCATATAGCCTCGCGGCTGAAAGGCGGCGAAAAAACCATTGCCGACGGGTACGAAGATGTCACCGTAATGTTTGCCGACCTGGTGGATTTCACCTGGCTAGCCGAACGCTTGTCGCCTAGGCACGTGGTGCGACTGCTAGATGATGTGTTTCTGGAATTCGACAAACTGACCGATGAATACGGTCTTGAGAAAATCAAAACTATCGGTGACGCATACATGGTAGCGGGAGGTCTCAGCAAGGAGCGAACTGATTATTCCGAGGCGGTCGCCAACATGGCATTGAGCATGCGCGACGCGGTAATGCGGCATCCCGCATTGAATGACCAGAAATTGCAGATTCACATCGGCATTGCCACGGGCCCGGCGATAGCCGGGGTGATCAAGACCGAAAAGCGCATGATCTACGACCTGTGGGGGCCCACGGTAAATTTGGCAAGCCGCATAACGTCTGGTGCGGTCGCAGGCACGATCCAGGTTGACGAAACCACCTACCGGAGGCTGAACGGGCGTTTCTCGTTCGAGCAGCCACACGCGATAGAATTCAAAGGCAAAGGCAAGGTCACGATCTATCAGCTCTCCGGAAAATAGCTACTCGCGGCTGAACACCCAATCCCAAAGTTTCAGCACTGCTTCCCGATGCTCCTTGATCTCGGAACCTTCCACCCGAGGGTATTTTTCGTTATTTAATCGCAGGGCGTGCTGCAGGCGCCGAAAGGTCCGGTAGCCGATTCGCGCTTTTTCAGCGAGGTCTGATGGAAGCAGCTTGAGCTCCGCTGCCAGTTTCAATAAAGCCAGATTGCCGATGTTGCCGGTCAAAACCGGGTGGGCGTGCGCATACCCCAGCACCAAATACTGTACGACGAATTCGACATCGATAATGCCTCCATGGTCATGCTTGAGGTCGAAAAGGCCGCTGGCATTGGGATGGGCGTCGAGAATTTTTTTGCGCATGTTCAGAATTTCCACCCGCAGTTTTGTCAGATCGCGCTTGGTACAAAGCACCTCATTGCGAATCGCCTCAAAGCGATTTCCGACGCTTTGATCTCCTGTTACAAAGCGCCCGCGGCTCAAGGCCTGATGTTCCCACACCCAGGCGTGCAGCCGCTGGTACTCGCTGAACGCGTCAATCCCGCTCACCAATAGACCGCCGGCACCGTCGGGACGCAGCCGCAGGTCAGTTTCATAAAGAACTCCGGCAGCGGTATAGCTTGTGAGCCATGAATTGATGCGTTGCGCGAGCCTGGCATAGACGGCTTGTGCTTCGGGATGGTCATCATCGTACAAAAAAATCAGATCCAGATCGGACGCATAGCCGAGTTCCTTGCCGCCGAGCTTGCCGTAGCCGATGATCGCAAAATGCGGGTCGTCGCGATGCTTGTGCCGCAATCCCTCCCAGCATATGCGCAGCACCCATTTGAGTATCAGGTCCGCGAGAAAGCTTAAATGATCGCTCAGCGTCTCCAGCGCCAACAATCCCGCCAGGTCTTGTGCGACCAGGCGGAACACCTGGGCATGTTGAAATTGACGCAGGATATCCATCTGCTGTTCCGCGTCCGCGTCCCGCAGTTGCGCGCTCAAGGCGCTATCAAGGCGCGACCAGTCGGGAGGGGAGTAAAGCGTGCGCGGATCCAGAAGTTCATCGAGCACTAGCGGGTGCTGCGCCAGATATTGCGCAGCCCAGGAACTTGCGCCGCAAAGCCTCGCCAGGGTTTGCAGCGCCTGCGGATATTCCAGTAACAGTGCGAGATAGGATTCGCGGCGGCCGATGCTTTCGGTAAGCGACAAAAGGCGTTCCAGCGTCACATCACCCAGAGGTGCTGCAGCCTCAATCAGGGCCGGCATCAGGGCATCCAGGCGCAATTGAGTAGAGGCGGGCATCTGCCTGTATCGGCTGCCGCCACGGATATTTTCCAGGCGCAAAACAATTTGCCGCGCATCGCAATAGCCAAGGCCGGTGAGCTCCTTGGCTGCATCTTCCTCAGTAAGGCTTCCCTGCCATAAGGCTAGCAATGGATGAGATTGGATTTGCGGCGCGGCAAGAACTTCCTCGAAATGCAGGCTCACTCTGGCGCGATGTGCATCCAGCCGTTCCATGAATGCTTGTAAATCGCCGAATCCCATTGCTTTGGCAACAAGATCCCGATCCTGCGCATTCTTCGGCAAACACTGGGTTTGATCGTCATCCAGATATTGCAAGCGGTGCTCCAGGTTGCGCAGGAACACATATGCGTCATGCAAATCCCTGGCGGCCTCTGCGGTCAACAAATTAAGAGCGGCGAGCTTTTCCAGCACCGCGAGAGTCGGGCGTATGCGCAGTCCGCTGTCGCGGCCGCCACGGATCAACTGGAATACCTGCGCGATAAATTCGATTTCGCGTATGCCGCCAGGCCCGAGCTTGATGTTTTCGTTCATCTCCCTCCGCCGGACTTCCTGGCGCACTTGCGCATGCAGGTCGCGCATCGAATCGAGCGTGGCAAAGTCGAGGTACTTGCGAAATACGAAGGGGCGCACGAGTTGCATGAGGTCTGCGCTGCGCTTGCCGCAGATCACGCGCGCCTTGATCCAGGCGTAGCGCTCCCACTCGCGTCCCTGGGTGATAAAATAATTTTCGAGCATGGCAAAGCTTACCGCTAGCGGCCCTCCCTCCCCGTAAGGGCGCAGACGGGTATCCACGCGAAACACGTAGCCATTCTCGGTCCTGGTGCTGATCGCGGCGATGAGCTTGCGGCATAGCCTATCAAAATACTCATAATTGCTGATGGAGCGCGGCCCACGGGTTTCGCCTTCTTCGGGATAGGCGAATACCAGATCGATGTCGGACGAAACATTAAGCTCCTCGCCCCCAAGTTTGCCCATGCCGATGACCAGTAATTCCTGAGGCGCGCCGCTTTCCGAACCCGTCGGAAGACCACAATCCCGTTGCATCCACGCGTTAAGGTGAGTGAGGGCAAAGTTGAGAGTTTGTTCGGCGAGATCCGACGTTGTGCGGGTAACTTCGCTGAGATCTGCCATGCCGCACAGGTCGCGCACGATGAGGTGCACCATGACGCTCGCGCGCAAATCGCGCAGCGCGCGGTAGAGCTCGACTTCGTCACGCGCTGGATACAAGCAGCCCAACATTCGCTCAGCGGTAAAGGGTGCGTGCAGATTCCTGAGCAAAGCATCTTTCATTTCCGGCTTGCGCAGCAACACCTGCTTTGCGTAGCGGCTGAATTCCAGCGCGCACTCGACCATCCGTTCATCTTCAGTTAATAGCACTCGATCAGGCTTTTCCGGTATATCCATTATGAGAATCGCGCTACAATGTGAATTTCTACCGAGTGATTTGCGGACAAGGCTTGGCGCGGTCGCAAACAGGTCACCGTATCGTTGCAACCGATTTGACATTTTAGTGTCTAGAAGCTATCTCAACAATACCCAAGTGACGTGTTGCTGGCCAGGAAGCGGTGAGCGCAGGAGCTGATGGGGCGGCGAGCGTTAATATGCAACGAAGAATAATGCCGCCGGCGCACTTTGAGTTTATGCAAGCCCGTTCGCTGATCATTTTGAGCAACCAAGCCGCCGGACTAGCGAATCGAACTAACGCCATTGCTGGTGCTGCTGTGCGGTTGGGCCGTATCGGGAGCATGTCCGCGCGCACCTGGCAAATTCTAGGATGACAAATACCTCCCTTTTATCCAAGATCGGCCGATTTCATATTTGGCTGATACGGTTCATGGTTGCCTGCCTTTCACTGGCAGGCCTGATCCTGATCGTGACGGTGCTCGCGCTGCGTTTCTGGTTCATGCCGAACATCGAGAATTACCGCGACCGTATTGCAACGGCGGTGAGCAGCGCTGCGGGACAGCACATCACCATCGGCAAGATTACTGCCGATTGGCATGGCGCGCGACCACATCTTTCGCTCGAGGACGTGCAGGTGTTTGACCAAGCGGGGCACCCCGCGTTGATGCTCAACCGCGTCGCCGCGACCTTGTCCTGGCTGACACTGACAACCGGCGAGGTGCGTTTGCATCTGCTGGAGTTTGAACAGCCAAATCTAAGCATCCTGCGCGACGCGCAAGGGGTGATTTACGTGGCGGGGGTGGCGCTCAGCCAGCAACGTACCGGAACGGGTTTTGCGGATTGGTTGTTGAAACAGAGGCATCTTGTTGTTCACGATGCCACAATTCTTTGGAAGGACGAGAAGCTCGCAGCCCCGCAACTGGTATTAAAGAGCGTCACCCTGCGCCTCGACAATGGAGTGTACTACCACCATTTCACCCTGCAAGCGACTCCGCCACCCGTTCTTGCAGCACCGCTCGAGGTCAAGGGTGATTTTACCGGTAACGGTCTGGCACCGGAAGATTTGGCCAAATGGCAGGGCACGTTGTCCGCGCAATTCGATTATGCGGACATCGCGGCGTGGCGCACCTGGTTGCCCTATCCGATCGAATTGCAGAGCGGCACGGGCGCGCTGCACGTATCGCTAACTTTGAAAGATGCAAACATCCAGGCGGCGAATGCCGATCTGTACCTGGACAAAGTGAAAACGCGGCTTCGTTCTGACCTCCCGGAATTGAATCTGACCGAGTTGCGCGGCAAATTGGGATGGAAAATCCTGAACGGCGGTTTTGAATTGTCGGCCACGAAATTAAGCTTGGCCACCCAGGGGGGGATCTCCCTGAAGCCGGCCGATTTCACGGTGCGGCTTTTTCCGGGAAACAAACAACAGCCGTTTCGCGGTGAGATCAAAGCCAATGCATTTGATCTTCTCCCGTTGGTAGTGCTTGCTGACCACCTGCCGCTACCGCAGGACTTGCGCCAGCAGCTTGCGAATTATTCGCCGCGCGGCAGCATTTATGATATGGATTTGAAATGGACTGGCAGTTTGCCCACGCCAAGCCAGTACAGCGTCAAAGGTCGCTTTGTTAATCTCGCTTTGAATCCCCGTGATCCTTGGCCAGGATTCAGCGGCGTCAGCGGGGCGATCGACGGCAATGAACAGGGCGGACAGCTTACGCTCGACGCAAAAAACGCCACGGTTTTAGTGCCCAAAGTGTTCGCGGAAGCGCTCAAATTTGACAGCTTGAACGTAAAGCTTGGCTGGAAAGTGCGGGATGGCAATGCAAATTTCAACGTGGCCCAAGCCGCTTTTTCGAATGCGGATTTAAGCGGAAACCTTCAGGGCACTTACCTTCAGGTGAGCCAAGGGCCTGGAGTAGTGGATTTGAGCGCCGGCCTGGACCACATATCGGGCTCAAGCCTGGCCCGCTATCTGCCCCGTGCGGCGAGCAAGGATTTGCGCGCCTGGTTGGCCGATGCCTCGATTAGCGGCACCTTCAGCGATGTGCGCCTGCACCTCAAAGGCAATCTTGCCGATTTCCCGTTTGCTGACCAGACCAAAGGACTGCTGCAGATCTCTGCAAAAGCAAACGGAATAGCGCTGCGATATTCTCCAGACTGGCCAAAGTTGGAAAACGCGAACGCCGATGTGCTGTTTAACGGCAGAAAACTCGAAGTTCACACGAGCCAGGCTGAGATTTGGGGAACGAAACTAACCAGACTTGACGCGGCGATTCCCGACGTCGACGCTGACCCTGCCGTAGTGCAGGTTCAAGGCGAGACCGAGGCCCCTAACGAAAAATATCTACGGTTTCTCGAGCGCTATTCTACGAATCAGAAGGTCCGTAATTTTGTTGTGGGGGTACGTTCGGAGGGTGTTGTTAAGCTGCAGATGAAGCTTACCGTTCCGTTGAGCGCGCAAGAAACCACGTACACGGGGTCATTTCATTTCAACGGCGCTCAGTTTTCGTTCGACCCCGAACTGCCGCCTGTGGAGCAACTGACAGGAACACTGCGTTTTTCGGAATCGAGCTGGGATGCGCAAAACCTGCAAGCACAAATTTTAGGTGGCCCGGTGCAAATTGATGTTGCAACCAGCGGCGGTGATTTTCATGTTACTGCGCGGGGCAATGCGAGCGCCGATGCCGGGAGCAAATTTCTCTCCTGGGCCAAGTACTTGCATGGCTCGGCGGAGTGGCGGGGAAACATTGATATTAGCGACAATGTTACCAACTTTACAGTCGAATCCGATCTGCAGGGCATTACATCGGAGCTGCCTGCTCCTTTCAACAAGGCACCGAGCACCGCAGTACCGGCGCGTTTTGAAAGAAAAGTCTTCGCTCAGCGCCCGGAAACGATAATGCTTAATTATGGTACGGTGTTGTCCGTGCAATTGACAATGCGCAGGGATGCGGAGCGCACTGTTATAGATCGAGGCGTTGTCGTATTTGGTGCAACTGCAGGCCGCCCCGACAAGAACGGAATCTGGGTGAGCGGCACCCTAAAAAATTTTGATCTTGACAGGTGGAGCGACTTGAACGATCAGGTTGAATCAACCGGACACTTCGATCTTGCCGGAATCGATGTGAAATTCGACCTACTCGATGCTTTTGACAGGCGCTTTCATGACCTCCATGTTGACGCCAAGGCGAAGGATGGAAATTGGCAGTCCACGTTGCAAGGTCGGGAAATCAACGGTGAAGTGGCTTGGCAACCGCAGGGGAAAGGGAAGTTGATTGCGCGCCTGACCAGTTTGTACATTCCCGATCCGTTGCTTCAAATAAAAGAGCAACCGGCCAAGGTGACCCGCCAAAAAAATTACCCTGCACTTGATATAACGGCCGATGATTTTGTGTTGGGTGACAAGGTGCTCGGCAAACTGGAACTGCAGGCAGTACCACAGGGACGCGACTGGCGCATAGAGAATTTGCATCTGAGCAATCCGGATAGCACATTCTCGGCCGACGGCGTATGGCTTGGGTGGTTGACGCGACTGCAGACGCAGATCAACATCAAGCTATATGTTTCCGACATCGGCAAGCTCCTGGAGCGGCTCAAGCTTCCTCCCGGTATCAAAGGCGGAACGGCGACACTTGATGGTGCTTTGTCCTGGGCCGGGAGTCCGCAGAGCATCGATTATCCAACGCTGTCGGGAAACCTGCAGCTGAAAGCCGAGAAAGGCCAGTTTACTGAGATCAAGCCGGGCATAGCCAACCTGCTCGGCATTCTCAGTTTACAAGCGCTGCCGCGGCGGGTAACGCTTGATTTTCACGATATGTTCAGCAAGGGTTTTGCGTTCGATGACATCGAATCCAAGCTCATTCTCAATGATGGCGTAATTTCGACCGATGATCTGCGGATTCGGGGTCCGATAGCAGAAGTAAAAATGAGTGGGCAGGTCAATATTCCTAAGGAAACGCAGGAGCTGAAAGCAGAAATAGCGCCGAGTTACGTCGACAGCCTTGCGTTGGCAGGCATTCTGATCGCCAATCCCATAATCGGCGCCACCGCGTTTTTGGTAAATAAGGCTCTTAAGGAACCGCTTGGACACGTGGTTACCTATGAATACAATATTACCGGCACGTGGACTGATCCAGTTGTGACGAAATTAACAACTTCGGCCCCTTCGCCGGAAAAGGAGCTATGGCAGAAGCCTTGATCATTTGTGCATTGAATGAAATCGGCATCCAAAGGAATTGCAACTGATGCCCCGCATGTTGAGCTGACAGCAATTCAGTGGATAAGCGAACCAATTTCACACATTCCGGCGTGCCGTCCAGCGTATTTCGCATCGCTGGAATACAAATGGCTTCCGGTCCGAATGTCGACGGCAACCTGAATGAAGCGCGACGGCTGGTCGCCATGGCGGCGGAACAAGGGGCAAGGCTCGTGGCCCTGCCTGAATATTTCGCGATCATGGGCATGAAAGACAGGGACAAAGTTGCGATACGTGAGAGCGAAGGCAACGGGCCGATTCAGCAATTCTTAAGCGACACGGCCAAAAAGCATAAAATATGGCTAGTCGGTGGCTCGGTGCCGCTGGAGGCCTCGGTGCCTGGCAAGGTGCGCAATAGCTGCCTGCTCTATGACGACCAAGGCGAACTGGTTGCGCGTTACGATAAAATACATTTGTTTGGCCTAGACTTGGGGAATGAACATTATCATGAAGAATCAACGATCGAGCCCGGAAGCGAAGTTGTGGTTGCGAATTCGCCATTTGGCAGGCTGGGTCTCTCGGTCTGCTACGATTTGCGCTTTCCGGAGCTTTACCGGGCGATGAAAGATGTGGATATCATCTTGGTGCCTTCGGCATTCACCGAAACAACCGGCAAGGTGCACTGGGAAACACTAATTCGCGCGCGCGCCATTGAAAATCTCGCTTATGTATTGGCACCGGCGCAGGGCGGCTACCATGTCAGCGGCCGTGAGACGCACGGCAACAGCATGATCGTTGATCCTTGGGGGGTCGTCTTAGACCGCTTGGCACGTGGTTCCGGAGTAGTGATTGCCGGGGTCAACCCGCTCTATCAGGCCAGCCTTAGAAAAAGCCTACCGGCATTGAGCCACCGTACCTTGCATCGCGTTTGAATGGATTTCGAAAAAAACATGCTAGCCAACCCCCGGGAAACGCCGACGCCTTTTGAAACTGCGAATCTTTGCCTGCTGACGCCGTACGGGCTGGATGGCAGCAAGCTGCAGCGCGTCTTCGGAACCATGCTCTCGCACCGTATTGATTACGCCGATTTGTATTTTCAAATTACTCGCAGCGAGTCATGGAGCCTTGAGGAAGGGATTGTGAAGTCCGGAAGTTTCAACATTGACCAAGGCGTGGGCGTGCGTGCTGTGTCACAGGATAAGACCGCCTTTGCGTATTCCGATGACATCAGCTTGACGGCTCTGGAGACGGCTGCCCAGGCAACACGGGCAATCGCGCGGCAGGGAAGCGCGGCAACGACGCAAGTCGTGAGGCACGGGATGCGACGCGAGCTTTATCTTCCCCGTGACCCGCATGCCGGAATTCCTGACACCAGCAAAGTCGCGCTGCTGGAGAAACTTGAGCAATACGCGCGTCGCATCGACAACCGGGTAACGCAGGTGATGGCGCACCTCGGCGGAGAATACGAGGTGGTGCTTGTAGCGCGGAGCGACGGTGTTGTAAACGCCGACGTGCGTCCTCTGGTGCGCCTGTCGTTGCAGGTCATCGCGGAGCACAACGGCCGCAGAGAACAGGGTAATTCGGGTGGCGGTGGCCGCTTTGACTATAGTTATTTTAGCGATGAAATACTGCAACGCTATGCTGAGCAGGCTGTGCACCAGGCGCTCACCAATCTGGAAGCAAGGACGGCTCCTGCCGGCACCATGACCGTAGTCTTGGGCCCGGGCTGGCCCGGCATACTTCTACACGAAGCGGTCGGTCACGGTCTGGAAGGCGATTTTAACCGCAAGGGCAGTTCTGCATTCAGCGGGCGAATCGGGGAACGCGTCGCGGCCCCCGGCGTGACGGTGGTTGATGACGGCACCCTATTGCAGCGTCGCGGTTCGCTTAACATGGATGATGAAGGCAACCCGACCCAGCGCACGGTATTGATCGAGAACGGCGTGCTTAGGGGCTACATGCAGGATGCTCTGAATGCACGCCTCATGCGGGTCCCGGTCACCGGCAACGGCAGACGCGAATCGTACGCTCATATTCCCATGCCACGAATGACCAATACCTTTATGTTAAACGGTGACCGATTCCCTGAGGAAATCATCAGCTCGGTCAAACAGGGTTTATATGCGGTAAATTTTGCTGGTGGCCAAGTGGACATCGTGAGCGGAAAATTCGTGTTTTCCACCGCGGAAGCGTACATTATTAAGAATGGTAAAATCAGCCACCCGGTCAAGGGTGCAACCCTGATCGGGAACGGCCCGGACGTGCTGACCCGCGTTTCGATGATCGGCAATGATATGTCGCTCGACCCCGGTATCGGGACGTGCGGGAAGGAAGGACAAAGCGTGCCGGTTGGGGTGGGACAGCCGACGTTGCGTATCGATGGATTGACGGTTGGCGGGACGCTTTAGCAGCTAAATAATTTACGGACTACCAAGAACATGCTCGATCGCGGAAACAGAACTTTCATTTGCAGCGTGGTATTCGCGGATATTGTGGAATATTCGAAGAAACCGGTTGCCGATCAGATGAAGTTGAAAGACGAATTCAACACGCTTATTTCAGATGCGATCAAAGAAGTGGCGGTCGGCGACCGTATTATCCTCGATACCGGAGATGGCGTTGCAATCAGCTTCCTCGGCGCTCCGGAAGATGCGCTTTTCGTCGCAATAAATCTTCGCGATGTGCTGGCCAGCGACCAGACATCCGCGGACTTGCAGGCGCGCATCGGCATCAATCTCGGTCCAGTACGGGTCGTCAAGGATATAAACGGCCAGCCAAATATCATAGGCGACGGCATTAATGTCGCCCAGCGGGTGATGAGCTTCGCTCAACCCGGTGAAATATTGGTTTCGCGGTCGTATTACGAAGTCGTTTCCCATTTGTCGCAGGAATACTCCCTGTTATTCGAGTATCAGGGGGCGCGCGCGGACAAGCATGTGCGCGAGCACGAAGTTTATGTAGTTGGCTCGCCCGGCAAGAATATCAAGCAGTTTACCGCCGCAAGCAAGGAGAAAGCGCGCGGTGATGACACGTCGCAGGGAGCAAACGCGCCGGCCTCGGCTACCTTTAGCGAAACCATCAGTCATCCGGCATGGACCGGCAGAAAAATCCTGTACGCCAGCCTGTCGGTCTTAGTCGTCGTGGCCTTTGCGATTACTTTCCGCGGCGGAAACGGGGAGACCGATACAAGCAAATCGCAATCCGCGCCGGAAAATAACCCAGCACCATCCACTCAAGAGGGCGTTGCCAAACCCGCCCAGCAACCGTCGCCGCCGGCTGTCGCCGAGGTTCAACAGCCGCCTGCGGTAGCCTCGCAACCCAAGCGCGAACGCAGCAAGCCCGTTTCTACTCCCAAGAAGAAGCACGAGCAACTTACAGAAGCCGCACCGCCGGCTGTCGCCACTGTGCCTGTAAGCTCGGAAGCAAGGATCGCGCTGGCGATCAATCCATGGGGTGAGGTGTACCTCGATGGCAAGAAAATGGGGATCAGCCCGCCGCTCAAGGAGCTTGAAGTTACCGCCGGAAAGCACACCGTAGAGGTCAAAAATACCACTTTCGCAAGCTATAAAGAAACTTTGCAAGTCAAGTCAGACGACCACCTTAAAATAACGCACGAGTTCCGCTAGACGAAAGGTGGAAACATGCTTAATTCCAGGCTATGGGTGCAGTTGGCTGCAATAGCAGTGTTGTGCACCGGGTGCGCCGCCATCGAGGATTACCGTCCTGCTTGGTTATATGGCAATGGCGCGCCGGCTCTATCAGCGGGAATCAAGAGTTACGACGAAGGCCAATACACTGAAGCGCGCACCAGCCTGACAACCGCTTTGGATCAGGGGCTCAACTTTGAGCGCGATCGGATCACGGCGCATAAATATCTGGCCTTTATTTACTGCATCACCGGCAAGGAGAAACAGTGCCGGGAGGAATTCAAGAAAATTCTGGAAATAGATCCGAGTTTCGAACTGCAACCCGCCGAAGCCGGCCACCCTCTATGGGGCCCGGTATTCCGCAGTGTCAAGCAAAAAAATAAATAACCCGCTTGCTTCCCAGTGATCGTTTGGCAGCCGACTTTCAGCACCACTGACTCGTGCACCCGGATGATTTCCGCGGCCCGCCGACCTGCCACCAAACGGACGCCAATGACCTGCTTGCTTGTTGCATAGAATATCGCATTTACGAACCAATTCCTGATTTTAAAAAGCACTCGACCCGAAGATGATTCTTATTCTGAATGAAAATGCAGATAGTAAAAGCACCGAGTATCTGCAACTCATGGAACACTTGGCCGCGCTTCCCAACATCAGATGCCGGGTACATCGCGAGCAAGGCACCGAGCGTGCGGTAACTGAAGTCTACCTGATCGGCAACACCAGCTCGTTGCAGATCGAGGACATGAAAAACCTACCCTGCGTGGAACGCGTCGTCAGGGTGTCGGAGGAATACCGCGTCCTGGGACGACACAAAGACGACAACCGGCCTACTTGGTTCGATTACAACGGGGTAAGATTCGGACAAGATACCCTGCACATCGTCGCCGGCTTGTGCGCGGTGGATACTCCCGAACACGTCGAAATCATGATGAGGGAACTCCAGCGCAATGGGCAGGTGTGCACGCGCATGGGGGCATACAAGCCGCGCACCAGCCCCTATTCATTTCAGGGCCATGGAAAAGCCTGTTTGCCCTATGTCTTCGAGCTGGCGGGCAAATACGGCATAAAGGTCATAGCCATGGAGGTCACCCACGAATCGCATGTTGACGAGATTCGCGAAGCCTTAGGAAAAACCGGCAGTCCCACCGGCGTGATGCTGCAAATCGGCACGCGCAATACTCAAAATTTTGAACTTTTGAAGAGCGTCGGACGGCAGCAGGACTTTCCGGTGCTGTTGAAACGAGGATTTGGCATTACCCTCGATGAATCATTGAACGCTGCAGAGTATCTGGCGTCCGAAGGCAACCGGAAAGTTGTGTTCGGCCTGCGCGGCATGAAGAGCAATTTGGGCGATCCGCACCGCAATTTCGTCGATTTTTCCCATGTGCCGGTGGTCAAGCGCCTGACTCGCATGCCGGTGTGCATAGACCCGTCGCATGCAGTCGGTGCTCGCAGCATGGGGCCGGAAGGCATTCTCGACATCATGCACGTGACGGCGCAAGGGGTGATCGCCGGTGCCAATATGATCCTGGTGGATTTTCATCCCGTGCCCGGTAAAGCTCTGGTGGACGGCCCTCAGGCGCTGCTGGTCAGGGAACTCCCGCAGTTTATCGAAGAAGTGCGAATTTCACGCGATGCCTACCAGAAACGCGTGGCAACGGCAGCGCGTATTAAAACTTGATTCATTTTCATTGACGCCGGCCGCGCAAGACCAGAGGCTGGTAGACTACACTAAACGCGAAAAGGGGCGTGTGATAATGGCAGAAAATTCTGTTGATAGCCGGCTTGCGGCGCTGGACCATCTAGGAGAGGGGACCGCGGTTGCTGAACAGATCTTTGGAATGATCAACCGTTCGCAGTTTTTTGCCGAGCTGGACCGCGAGGATGTCGGAAAGCTGGCAAGTTTCATGCAATTGTACCGCGCCCAACCGGGGCAAGTAATTATTCACGAGAATGACCCCGGCGATTTCATGCTGCTCCTGATCCAGGGACAGGTGGACGTGTTCAAGAAAGGCCGGCGTGACAATGACCTTCGTATGACCACGATTTTGCCAGGAATGACTGTCGGCGAAATGTCCATGATCGACGGCGAGCCGCGTTTCGCTACATGTGTCGCGAAGGAAACATCGACATTTGCCGTTTTGACCCGGGATAGCATGATAAAAATAATTCTTGATCAGCCGAAACTGGGTGCAAAAATTTTGATTAAGCTGGTGACCTTGCTGTCGCAGCGTCTGCGCCAGACGAGCCAAAAGTTGCTGGATTACATGGTCAAATAATAGGGTCTGCGTTTTTTTTCTTGAATTTCCCTTTCTCTCCGCCGCGCCATAGCGGTGTCAAGTTCTTATCCGCCCTCGCGTTAATTTTTTTTGGCCTTTCTTCGCTGTCCGCTGCGCCTATCCTTGTTAAGGACGACCGCGGCAAGATCCTGACGCGGCGAGCACCGGCACAGCGCATCGTGGCCATGGCGCCCTATATTACTGAACTCGTGTATGCCGCAGGCGCGGGGGGCAAACTGGTGGCGGTGAGTGAATATAGCGATTACCCGCAGCAAGCGAAAAACATCATGCGGATAGGGGATGCGTCGCACGCCGACCTTGAGCGCATCGCCGCGCTTCAACCCGATCTGATCCTGGCGTGGAAAAGTGGAAA
>DASPRI010000188.1:0-19411 GCA_035624535.1 Burkholderiales bacterium | reverse complement strand
TCGGTGGACGACCCGGGGCGCTTACGGCTGAATCTGGAATTTCGCGAAACTTGGAAAGTTTTTACCTATGTAGGCGATGCCGCGGGCTTGCGCGCGGCACGGGCAGATCGACCGCGGTGCATTTCGCAAAATGGGTAGAATATTGGCGTGTGCATCTTGATCGTGCGGGTCGGGTTACAATTGAATCCGGAAACATGAGCCACAACGCTTCGAGAGAAGAAGCTTGAGCCTGAACGCGAGCCGGAAAGCTTCTTGAAATAGCATCCGGTGGATTCAGCAACCTGGTAAAAAAACGCTCAACGGGTAGAAAGGGTAGGATATTTAAGAATAGGGCACCGCTATGATTCGCTTATTACTCCTGATCGTTGGTCCAACTTTGTGCTTTCCGGCGCATGCTGAAGATCTGCTGGAAATCTACCGGCAAGCGCTGTCGCGAGATGCAGCATTCGCTTCCGCACGCGCCGCGTGGCAGGCGGGCCAGGAGAAGATGCCACAAGGGCGCGCACTGTTACTGCCGAACGTCAGTCTTACCGGAAATACGACATATAACCAGGTCGAGACTCAGGTGCGCGATCCAAGCCAGCTAGGCCGGCAGAGCCAGTTCAATACCAATGGGGTTACGATTTCACTGATACAGCCGTTGTTCAACAAGCAGAGCTTCGACCAGTTTCTGGAATCAAAATCGCAGTTGGCGCAAAGCGATGCACAGTTAGGCGTTGCGACGCAGGACCTGATGATACGAGTGTCGCAAGCGTATTTCGATGTGCTGGCGGCTCAGGATAATTTGGAGTACATAACAGCACAAAAGGCCGCAATCGCCGAGCAACTGGCCTCCGCAAAGCGCAACTTCGAAGTGGGAACGGCCACCGTGACCGATATCAATGACGCCAAGGCGCGCTACGATCTCGCCGTCTCGCAGGAAATCGCGGCGCTGAACGATTTGGAGGTGAAGAAGCAAGCTTTGGCGGTAATTATTGGCGGCATACCGGGACCACTCAAATTGCTTTCCACCAATTTGCCTTTGAGCCTGCCGCAGCCCAACGATATGGGACGCTGGGTGGACGCGGCGCAATCCAATAATCCGCAAATCAGGGCGCAGGAAGCGGCACTGGAAATTGCCAAACGTGAGGTCGAACGCAACCGTAGCGGGCATTATCCGACTATTAATTTGGTGGGTTCCTTCAGTCAGAACGCAAGTGGCGCCACCGCCTTACCAAATGGCTCAGTCACTATTCCCAACGACACCACCACAAAGCAGATCGGGGTCCAGCTGAATTTGCCAATCTACCAAGGTGGCGGTCAGGAATCGTTGGTAAGGGAGGCCATTGCCAATCAGGACAAAGCAAAACAGAATCTGGAAAATGCGCGCCGCACCGTCACCTACTCTACGCGCCAAGCGTTTTTAGGTGTCACCAGCGGTGTGGCTCAAGTAAAAGCGCTGGAGCAAGCGCTGGTGTCAAGCGAGACCTCGCTTGCGTCCACCAAGCTCGGCCGGGAAGTCGGCGTGCGGACCGAGGTCGATGTGCTCAACGCTCAGCAGCAGCTCTATAGCGCTAAACGCGATTTAGCACAGTCGCGGTACAATTTTATTCTCAGCCAACTACGCCTCAAATCAGCGGCGGGGCAGCTCAACGAAGAGGATCTCGCTGAGGTCAACCGGTGGCTAAGATAATCGCAATAATCCAGTCTTTCGGTGAACCGTTTGAATAACCCGGCGCTCGTGGATTCTTTGCAGCAAAAAAATTCATATCATCGTGATTGCGTCGCTAGGCGAGGATGAAAATCGCCGCGCTTTTTGGTCTCTTCTGTAGGCTGCTCATTATATGACTTCCAATTACGCCACAAAATCGCTCTTGGCTCTGCGCAGGCCTAGCGCTGGACCAGCATACTGGTCGTACTTCGAATGAGTGGCGATTCCCATTTAGCGGAATTTGCTGCAAAAAAAGAGCGGCTCACTACCGGGCTGAAATTGGCGCGGGGTCGGTTGCACCTGGAAAAGAACACGAGTTCGAATCTTTTCCGCTACAACACGCGTGTTGCGCAACACCACAGCGGAGTGTCCCTCAAGGGGTTTGATCAAATTGTCGGGATCAATGCAGCGCAACGCACCCTAGACGTTGAAGGCCTTGCCACCTTTGAGAAAATCGTCGACGCGACGCTTGCCAAAGGCTTGCTTCCTCTGGTTTCTCCCGAACTCAAGCACATTACAATCGGCGGAGCCACGGTGGGAATTGGCATCGAGTCCAACTGCTTCCGGTACGGTTTCGTGCATGATAGCCTCATCGAAGCCGAGGTCGTTCTGCCTGACGGGCGAATAGTGCTGGCTCGATCCGACAACGAACATGCGGATCTGTTCAATGCGTTGCCCAACTCCTATGGCACCTTGGGCTACATTTTACGTGCCACAATTCGTTTAATGCCAGCGCTGCCTTGGGTCCATTTGAATACCTTACGCTTTAGCGATTTGCAATTATTTCTGGATGCCATGCATGCCGCGACCAAAGATCCGAGCGTCGACTTCACCGAGGGGTTGTTCTACGCAGGCGGGCCCTTCTATTTGGTGAATACGCGCTTTGTGGCTCACGCGCCGCAGACCGAGGATATCATCCGCGACCACGTTTTCTATAGAATGGTGCAGCAGCAACCGGATACGTACCTAGCTACCCGAGATTACATCTTCCGCTATGATCCGGAATGGTTCTGGAACATACCGGAGACGGGGCCCTATCGGTTGTTTCGGCGCTGCGCTCCACTGTCCTTGCGCAATTCCGGTTTTTACAAGCGATACTTCAATTGGAAACAAACTGCTTTGCAGTGGATTCCATGGAATATTGAGGATGATACCGAACCGCTTATTCAAGATTGGGAGGTGCCTTGGGAGAAAGCACGCGAGTTGGTCGAATTTGCACTAACCGGGGTCGATCTGGGTGGGAAACCTTGGTTAGCCACGGCGATTTGCGCACCCCGCACGCCCACGCTTTATCCGATTGAGGCCAAGCGCCTGTATTTAAATCTCGGCTGCTACTGTTACATCAAGAAAGTTCCAAACAGGCCCGCTTACTGGTATACCCGGATCATGGATGAGAAATGCTTCTCGTTGAGCGGAATCAAGATGCTCTACTCGTCCACATTCCTCGCACCCGAGGAATTCTGGCGGATCTACAACGGAAACGCCTACCGGGACTTAAAGAAGCGCTACGATCCGCAAGGAGCATTTGAGAATCTATACGAGAAATGCGCATCTCGCCCGTAGCGCGAGTTGTGCTGACCGGACCCCAGCATGCGATTCATGGTAAATTAAAAGCTTCCTTGTGTTCAGCGAAGAGTGAATGATGAATATGCACTGGGCGAATGTTGGCGAAGAAGTACTCTCCACGCGCTTACCCCAGGAAGCTCTCTATCTGCTCGTCCCGATGGCGCTGATGACGATATTGCTGTTGCGCTTCCGGCCGGAAGATCGGCGCGAGGTACTTAGCACGCTGCGCTTTTTCCTGGTCAGCTTGGGCGGATTACTGCTCGCCGGGATTCTCAAGATCGTTGCCTCCGGGGTGATTACTGCGGTGCTGTATGAAGCGATGCTCATTGCAACCGGTATCGCGGTAATCAGGCTCACAGCCTTGTTCATCTTCCGCATAGTTCTGCGCTGGGTGCGGCTGCAAACGGCGCGCATAGTCGAGGACATCATCATCATCATTGCTTACCTGGCGTGGGGACTGGTTCAGCTGCGCTACGCGGGTCTTGATCTCGGCGGCATTATTACCACTTCTGCGGTAATAACCGGTGTGATCGCATTTTCCATGCAGGATACCCTGGGCAATGTGATGGGTGGTTTGGCACTGCAACTCGATAATTCGATCGAGGTAGGGGAGTGGATTAAAGTTGATGATCTGGTCGGCCGGGTAGCGGAAATCCGCTGGCGCTCGACGTCGGTTGAGACGCGCAACGGCGAGACGGTGGTCATTCCCAACAGCCAGTTGATGAAAAATAAATTCACCGTGCTCGGGCGAAGGACGGGTCGGCCGCTGCAATGGCGGCGCTGGATTTCATTTTGTGTGGATTACAATGAGACCCCGGCGCGAGTGATCAGCGCGGTTGAAAATGCGGTAAATCAGGCGACCATTCCGCATGTGGCAAAACAACCTCCAGCAAACTGCGTACTGACCGCTTTTGAAAGCGGTTCAGGTCGTTACTCCCTGCGTTACTGGCTCACCGACCTCATGCATGATGACACGACTGATTCCGCCGTGCGCACGCACATCTATGCTGCCATGCAACGCGCCGGCATCCGCTTCGCTCTCACCGAACAAAGCATACGTGTTATCGAACACGATGAGCAGCATGCGGAGGTCGTGAAATCTCGCGAACTGAACCGTCGCTTGGCGGCGTTGCAACGTGTGGATCTGTTTGAAAGTTTTCATCCGGGCGAGTTGCGCATCATCGCAGAACGTCTGAAATATGCGCCGTTTGCCCGCGGTGCAGTGATGACTAAACAAGGCGCGATCGCACATTGGTTGTACATTATGACTTCGGGTGAAGCGGAGGTGGTGCTAGAAACACCGGATGGGGAACACGTGCCGCTGGCTTTGTTGCCTGCCGGCAGTTTTTTTGGAGAGATGGGGCTCATGACCGGAGATCCGCGGCGCGCGAGCGTAATAGCAAGAACCGATGTTGAGTGCTATCGACTCGACAAAAGCGCGTTCGAAGACGTTCTGCACTCGCGCCCGGATATCGCAGATGAAATCTCGCAAATTCTGGCTTCGCGCCGTTTCGCCCTGGAGCGAGCGCATAAGGACGTGACTTCAGAAAAAAGTGCGGCTGAACTTGCCCAGCAACGCAATGAGATCCTGGAAAAAATAAAGCGGTTTTTCGGGATTGGCACAGTGCATTAAAAGCGGTGTCTCAAACCCGCGCGCTATTCGGCTAATTGCTCTCGGGCTCGTATGGTGGCCGCTGGCGACATTCACGGCGCAATCCCAAGAAAGCGTCCAAAACGCGGCGATTGCCTCGGCACATCCGTTCGCCACCGAAGCCGGTTACGAAATCATTAAAAAAGGCGGCAATGCATTTGACGCGGCGATCGCAGTCGCAGCAGCACTTGCAGTTGTCGAGCCTTACGCGTCAGGACTCGGTGGTGGTGGTCTGTGGCTCTTGCATCGCGCTTCCGACGGCAAACAAGTAATGCTGGACGCGCGGGAAACGGCCCCGGCTCGAGCAGGCGCCGGCTTGTATCTCGATGAGCAAGGCCGGGTCGTTCCGAAAGCGTCATTACGCGGCCCGAAAGCCGCCGCAATACCCGGGGTCCCGGCGGCACTCGAGCATCTGGCAAAATATTATGGCAAGCTGCCGCTCGCAGTGAGCCTCGCTCCGGCGATTGGCTATGCGCATTCCGGCGTGCAGGTGGATGCGCGCTACATCGCGATATGCCGGCGCTTTAACAGCCAGCTTACCGGAAGTGCGCGGCGCCTGTTCCTTGACTATGGAGACGTGCCGCGTCGCGGATTTATTCTCAGGCAAGAAGCCCTGGCCGTAACATTGCGGGCCATCGCAGCCGGAGGAAGTGAACGTTTTTATCAAGGCGTGATGGCGCAGGAAATGGTCGCTGCGGTGCAAGCGGGCGGCGGAATCTGGACCCTTGGCGACCTAAGGAATTACCGGGTAGTAGAGCGCCAACCGCTGAACTTCGCTTATCGATCACTGCGAATCACCAGTGCGCCTTTGCCTTCCGCGGGGGGGCTTGCCCTGGCACAAAGCTTCAATATTCTTGCGCGCCTTCCGTACACTGCGGCCGCGCCAGATGGCAGAGCGCATTTCGTGATTGAAGCATTGCGTCGCGCGTATCAGGACCGTGCACGCTATCTCGGTGACTCTGATTTTGTTAGCGTGCCGTTGGCACGTTTGCTAAGCGGTGAATATGCGGCGTCGCAGGCAGCGACAATTGATCCTTACTTTGCGACGCCCAGCGTTGAACCAGAAGATGAACCTGTGGCGACAAACGAGGGAAGCAATACCACACACTATTCGATCGTTGACCGGGACGGCAATCGCGTGGCCGCGACATTAAGCATAAATACGCCCTTTGGCAGCGGTTTCGTGGCAGGCGGGACCGGTGTGCTTCTCAACAACGAGATGGATGATTTTTCAGCTGCGCCGGGAGTGTCCAACGTTTACCGCTTGCAGAGTTTTTCCGGCAACGAAATCGCCCCGGGCAAGCGTCCGCTGTCAAGTATGTCGCCGACTTTTGTCGAAGATGAACGCGGCATATTGATATTGGGAACGCCAGGCGGCTCTCGGATTATCAGCACCGTTTTGCTTGCGATTCTCGATTACCTGGATCGCCCGCAGCTTGATCTCCAAGCAATGTTGCGCGCTCCGCGGTATCATCACCAATATTTGCCTGACCGAGTCGAAATCGAGCCGGAAGGTTTTTCGCAAGATTGGATTGAAAAGTTGCAAGACCGAGGGTATGTGGTTTTAAAGGGTGGCAGACGTTGGGGTAATATTCAGGCGGTGTATATTGACAAAAATTCGCGTCACGCGTTGGCAGTTTCTGACCCACGCGGAAAGGTCGGAGGCGTAAGTGATTATTGACGACCCCAAAGCGGCAGTTACGATCCTGTACTGTCGCCGGCGGGCGCAGTATCCGTATTCGGGGATTTATGAAAACAACATTTCTTGAGTTCGAGCAGCCGATTGCGGAGCTTGAAGGGAAGATCGAGGAGCTGCGGTATGCTCAGGAAGATTCAGCACTAGACATTTCCGAGGAAATTAGCCGCCTCCAAAAGAAAAGCCAGTCGCTCACGCGAGACATTTATGGCAAGCTGACTGCATGGCAGATTTCCCAAGTTGCGCGGCATCCCCAGCGCCCTTATACGCTTGATTATGTTCAAAACCTGTTCACTGATTTTGAGGAATTACATGGCGACCGCAGCTTCGCCGACGATCCGGCAATTGTCGGCGGTCTCGCCCGGTTTAATGGGCAAACGGTGATGGTCATCGGTCATCAAAAAGGTCGCGATACAAAGGAAAAAATTCGCCGCAATTTCGGCATGCCGCGTCCGGAAGGTTACCGCAAGGCCTTGCGCCTCATGAAGACTGCGGAAAAATATACCATCCCGGTGCTGACATTTATTGATACCCCCGGCGCGTATCCGGGGGTGGGCGCGGAAGAAAGAGGACAATCCGAGGCAATCGGCAGAAATCTTTACGTCATGTCGGAACTCAGGGTGCCTATCGTGTGTAGCATCATAGGAGAAGGGGGCTCGGGCGGCGCACTCGCCATCGCAGTCGGCGACATGGTGCTGATGCTGCAATACGCGACGTATTCGGTGATTTCACCGGAGGGCTGTGCCTCGATTCTCTGGAAAAGCGCGGACAAGGCGGCCGACGCGGCGGAAACACTGGGGATTACCGCAACTCGGCTAAAAACGCTTGGGCTGATAGACAAAATTATCAACGAGCCAGTTGGCGGGGCGCAACGCGACCATGAAGAAATGATGCGGTATATGAAAAAAGCATTGCAGGATTCGCTCAAGTATTTGCAGGATAAGTCCGTCGACGAATTGTTAAGAGCGCGTTTCGAGCGGCTCATGAGCTATGGCAAGTTCAAAGAAATTACCCCACCGTGACTTACGCTCGCACGTCGCCGGAGTTCTGGCCAAAATACTGAAGCCCCGTACGCATATTGCGCTCGGATTGAGCGGCGGAGTGGACTCGATGGCGCTGCTCGATATTTTGCAGGCGCTTTCCAAAAAGCTCCGATTCAAGCTATCCGCAGTCCATGTAAATCATCAGCTAAGTCCGAACGCAGAGGAGTGGGCGGAATCTTGCCGGCGCTGGTGCAACGCACGCCGAATTCCGATAGAAATCGTAAAAGTGAAATTGAGCGGAGTCCAAAGATTAGGAATAGAGGCAGCTGCGCGCGAAGCGCGGTATCGCGAATATGCGCGACAAGCTGCGGATTATATGGCGCTCGCGCATCAGCTGGATGATCAAATGGAAACCATGTTTCTGCAACTCTTGCGCGGCAGCGGCGTCAAGGGCTTGAGCGCAATGCCGCAAATGAGATTCCAGGACGATAGCGAAGCGCCGCGCATAATTCGTCCGCTCTTGGATGTGCCGCGCTCGGAAATCGAGCGCTACGCGAAAACGCGGAAACTGAAATGGATCGAGGACGAAAGCAACGAGAACATCGGGCTTGACCGTAATTTCCTGCGGCATAAAGTGTTCCCGCTGATCGCTCAACGTTTTCCCGCGTATCGAGAAACATTAGGCCGCGCCAGGCAGCATTTCGCGGAAGCCGCTTGCTTGCTAGACGAATTGGCGGAAACGGACTTCCGCAACGCGGTACGCCGCGGGAGGATAAAAGCGGCGGTGCTGCGCAAGCTGGCCGCGGCGCGGGCCCGCAACCTGTTGCGCTATTACTTCGCACAACAAGGCCTGCTCATGCCTGGCGCAAAAAAGCTCGAGGAGATATTGCGTCAACTTGCCTACTCGCGTGCGGATGCCAATGTGCGGGTGACTTTGGGCGATCTGGAAGTGCGGCGCTACCAAGGCGATGTCCATATTAGGCGCTTTCGACCCGCGGTGGGCGCGAATTTATGCGTGGCTTGGCGCGGCGAAAAGCAACTGAAAATCAGCGAACTGGATGGAGTATTGACCTTCACTCGCACCAGCGGTAAAGACATCGATTACGCGAAGCTCATGCAGGGATCCGTTACAGTCCGCGTGCGGCGCGGTGGTGAAAAACTCCGCCCGGATTGCAGGCGGCCAAGGCGCAGTCTGAAAGACCTGTTGCAGGAAGCTCAAATTGCGCCCTGGCGGCGGTTTCGGCTGCCTTTGCTTTTCTGCGGGGAGCATCTGGTATATGTTCCCGGAATCGGAGTTGATTGCGAATACCAGGCGCGCGCAGGGTGCAAGGGTTTGTCAGTCAAATGGAATGCGAATGATAACGAGGGTCATGCCAAGAGTGCAGCACGGTCTCCCGGCGCCGTTTAATCCGTTTCCAGTCTTCTCGAGAATCAGCGGTAATGCGTCGGAAGCTTTCCGAAAGCGCGATTTAAAACTACAAGCCTAGGTAAGCTTGTTGGACCTTAGGGTCCTTGCCTAACTCAGCCGAAGGTCCTTCGCGCACCACGGCACCGTTTTCGAGCACATACGCGCGGTCGGCCACTTCAAACGCCGCGAACACGTCCTGCTCAACCAGCAAAATTGTTACGCCCGTGCGGCGAACTTCTTCCAGAACTTTCATTAATCGGTGCATTACGATGGGCGCGAGGCCAAGGCTCATTTCGTCCACCATCAACAATTTTGGGGAAGCCATCAGGCCGCGCGCTATGGCGCACATTTGTTGTTCGCCACCGGATAAGCTTCCGGCAAACTGACCACGCCGGTCGCGCAAAATCGGAAACAATGAATAGACCTGATCCAAGGCGGCCTGAATTCCGCTTTTGTCGCGGCGCACGTAGGCGCCCATCAGTAAGTTGTCTGTGACCGTCATATGATCGAATAGCTGTCGCCCTTCCGGAATTTGGACCAGGCCAAGGTTGAACACTTGGTCGGGGGTTAAAGAATTAAGCTCGGTACCGTCGAACTGAATCTGTCCATTACATGGAATGACGCGAGAAAGGGCTCTAAGCAATGTCGTTTTGCCGGCACCGTTATTTCCGACCAAAGCCACGATTTCTCCGCCATGAATTTCAATTTCAACGTTTCGCAGTACGGGTATCTCCCCGTAGCCGGCGAAAAGATTTTTCACTATGAGGAGCGGTTGGTTCACGCGTGTTTCTTTCCGAGGTAGGCTTCCACCACCGCGGGCTCATTCAGGACTTGAGACGGTTTGCCGATCGCGATGTTCTGGCCGTGATGCAACACCAGGACCCGGTCGCACAGAGCGTGTATCGCTTTCATCACGTGCTCCACCACTAGAATGCTGATGCCCTGGTCACGCATTTTTTTTATTATGGTTATTACCTCGTCGATTTCGGTCTGGTTCAGTCCCGCCATTACTTCGTCCAGAAGCAGGAGCTTGGGTTTCATGGCGAGCGATTTTGCCAGTTCCAAGCGCTTGCGATCAGGGCCTCCCAGAGAATCGGCACGCATTGACGAGCGGTGAGCAAGTCCGACAAAGTCCAGCCACTGCTGCGCGAATTGTCTGGCGTGGTGCATAGTTCGCTGTTGTCCCTCGCTGCCAAAAAGTGCCGCTATCGCGACATTTTCCAGCGCCGACATGCCGGAAAACGGTTTGGCAATCTGAAATGTCCGCGCAATGCCAAGTCTGGCACGGCGGAATGCCGGTTGCTGCAAGATATTACCCTCAAAGATGATCTCGCCGTTTGTTGGGTTAAGCGAACCACTGATCAAGTTTATCAACGTGGTCTTCCCGGCCCCGTTCGGCCCAACGAGACCCATTATTTCTCCGCGCATAAGGCCGAAGCTGACGTGTTTCAAAGCGACGAGTCCTTGAAAGCGTTTGACCAGATTACTGGCTTCGAGAATCAGGTTCATGTTTGCTATACGCGGTTTTCACGTATGTTTTCGCTGAAATAATGGAGGCCAAGTTTTTTATAGCGGTGCCAAAGGTCGGCGAGTCCGCGAGGCATCAAAACTACGGCGATCACAATTACCAAGCCGAAAAAAAGGCTTGCCACGCTTGAAATCTTGAAGGACAAAATTTCCGAAACGCCTGAGAGTAGAAAGGCTCCCGCTATGGGGCCCAGCACCGAACCCGGGCCGCCGAAAACCGCCATGATGATCATTTTGACGTTCAGTGTAATGTCAAACTCACCGCCGGGATCGATATACGTGATCCAGTAAGCATGTATGCCGCCGCTCAAGGCACTGAATAGCGCCGCAATGGCGAAAGCCAGCGTTTTATAAAGGGTGGTATTGACTCCCATGGCTGCAGCCGCATCCTCGTTTTCCCGAATTGCCATAAGGCCGAAACCAAAGCGGCTTCGCGATATATACCAGATGGAAAGCGTGGTTATTACCAGCAGCCCCAGAGCCGATTCGTAGAACAGGGCGTCGTTTCTGAGCAACGGCAGGATTAAACCTATATTGCGCCCGGCGATATCGAGATTGGACACGATCGCCGGCACGACTTGCGCGAGTGCCAAGGTTGCAATCGCAAAATAATGTCCGCGCAGTCGCAATACCGGTAGTCCAATGAGGACGGCAAAGGTCACCGCGACCAAGGCACCCAAAATCAGCCCGACGCCAAAAGGCAGGTGATACTCAATCATCGCGATGGCGGTGCCGTAGCTACCCAACCCATAAAACACCGAACCACCAAACGAGGCATATCCAGTGTATCCGCCGATAATGCTCCAGCTCTGCGCCAGGGTGGCAAGCATGAGGGTGCTGATGCCGAACTGCACCCAGGTTGCTGGAGCAATCCATGGCACGGCTACAAGAATGGCTAAAGTTCCAAAAAGGGCAAACCACCGAAGCGAAGGATTCACGCGGTTCTGCCCAGCAGGCCGGTGGGCCTTAATACCAGAACCAACACCAGAATTCCGAAGCTTGCTACATCAGTATAGGTCGGACCGAGATACAGGGCTGTAAGCGACTCCACTACGCCCAGGAATATCCCGCCGACCACCACACCCAAAGGATTCTGCAGCCCGCCAATTATGCAAATGGCGAACGATTTGGCAGTCAAGCTGCCGCCGATGTACGGGTTGATTTGCGAAACCAACCCGTAAAGATCACCGGCGGCGCCAGCGAGTGCGGCACCGAGCCCAAAAGTTATAGCGTAAATTTTGCGGGTTTCGACTCCGTACAGGCGGGCGGCGATCAAATTCTGTGCAGTGGCGCGTATGGCGCGACCGAGCCGCGCTTTCAAGAGAAAAAACCACAGACACGAAGTAAGCAATAAGCCAGTGGTAAACGCCAAGATTCTTGCTAGCGGGATGGTGGCGCCGAACAGGTTAAAGTTCGCCCCAGCATAACTCGGATTGATAGTTCGGTAGTCCGCAGAAAAGATCATTTGAGCGAGATTAGTCAACACGACTTCAAATCCGAAGGTAAGGAGCAAGGTATTGAACATGGGTGCGCGGATGATAAGATTGAGTACATTCCGTTGCAGTGAGTAACCGACGACAAATAGCACGACCATTGCAGCCGGGAGCGCAGCGAACGGGTCCACGTGGAATACCGTAAATAGGTAGTAGCACACGTAGGCGCCGAGCATGATGAAAGCCCCGTGCGCAAGATTGACAATGTTGAGCACGCCCCACACCAATGCGAGGCCCAGCGCCATCAGGGCGTAAAGTCCGCCCAGCAGGATACCGTTCGCTAGAACCTGCCAGAGCAGAACCATTTTATCTGCGGTCCCACGACGGCATCGGATAGATGGGACTATTGATAAATCCGTTTTGCCCGTAGATCGGCACTAGCTTGCCGTTCTGGATTTGAATCATGATTTGCGGCAGGCTGATCTGGCCTGCCGTGCTGAATTGAACGTGTCCGTAGAGGCTGTCAAAGCTAATGTGGGCGATGGCATCCCTGACTTTGGAGGGATCCAGCGTGCCGGCGGCTTCTATGGCTTTAGCAAATGCTTCGACGTCAGCGACCGCGGATGCTGCATGGTAATCCGGATCGTACCCAAAACGGGCGGCGTATTCCTTGGCAAATGCTTCTCCATTTACGAAGTAGCTGTCCTTGAGAGCGGCGGTAGGCAGCCACGACGTCATTCCGAAAGCATAGTCGGCGTCCTTGCCAAGCGCTTTGCGGAAGTCTTCGGTCGGTACGCCGACGGTAAAGGAATAAAATTTCGGACTCACATTCAGACTTTTCGCCTGGCGGATAAAATTGAGTACCTCCGTCTCGTGTCCCGCTACCAGGATTGCGTCCGCCTGGGACTCCTTGATTAAAGAAAGCAGGGAGTTGAAATCAGAAGTATTCGCGGCATAACGCTTATCGAGAACCAGTTTATATCCGGCTTTGCTAAGGATATCCCGTGTACCATCTGCGACTGAGACATCAAAGGCGTCGTCAGCGAACAGCAGGGCCACCTTTTCGGGCTTGGGATTAAACTTTTCCGTGGCCGCAATCGTGCTCGAAAAATATTCACTGGCCACGGGCAAAGTCCCGAAAATGTATTTGTATCCGCGGCTGAAGATTTGATCCGAAGCGCCGCCCCCCTGGACCATCGGAACCTGATATTTTTCTGAAACCGAGGACGTGGCGAGCGCGAAGTTACTGGCGTAGGGCCCAAGCAGGAAATTCACTTTGTCTTCGGTAAGCAACTGGACATATTGCCTTACGCTCAAGCTGATATCTGATTGATTGTCGAGGAGCTTCAACGCCAGCTTGTAGCGGACGTTGCCAACCTTGATCCCGCCCTTTTCGTTGATTTTTGCGATGGCAAATTCATAGCCGTCGCGATAATAACGTCCGGTGTTGGCGAGAGGCCCCGTAAGCTGGAGCGAAGCCCCAAGCGTGATGGTTTCCGAAAACGCTGAACCGGAGACGATAAATACAACAACTATTGAGAATAATTGGATTAGGCGCATCATTTCAATCTCTCCATTGTGGATATTTAGCGGGCGAGGTAGGCTGAAGGCTCGATTTAATACATCTCCTCCAGGCAGGGTCTTGGTGAATCCTTGCCTTTTACTTAAGCGGCGCAATGTTGGTTTTTATTGGTAAGTTTAACCGGCAGGGTACACTTTTTCAATTATCGGTGAGTCTGGGATATGCCGGCCTATTATGCCGGATGTGTGAAGATAGAATTGACACGCGCATCCGCGGCCTTGCGCTCAGAACGGTTTAGTGCCGAATCGCGATCATACGTGACCAGCGTCGCCGGTGGCGCTGAGCGGGCCGGGAGATAGCGAGCTAACTTATTTGCAGACGGCAAGTGCCAGGGCTTGCAACACGTCGCCACTGCGCGCATTTTGCACAAATGCGACAACTCCGGAATCGTGCGGTTTCCATCCCGGCTTGAGGTTGAAAGTCTCCTGAACCAACGCGTTGCCTTGCGAATCGAAGGAAATGGGCCCCACCAGTTCACGCACCACAAAATCATGATGCAAAGTGCGCCCGCTGTTCTCGCCGGCGGTTACGTGGTTGCTAAGATTGTTTTCGTAAAGCGCGAGATACGCTTGGACGTTCTGGCGTTCAACGCTACCCAGCAACGTTATTTTGCCGGAGACATGCAGTTCACCTGCGTCGGGCTGTCTAAGGAGCAAGTTTATCTGCGCCAGCGGTTTTTGCCGGTTGATTCCCTCGATCTGCTCGCTGGTGTTGTCCAGAAAAAAGCCGCTGTGGTAAGGGCTACCGTTTAGTACCAACTGGGGGGTGTAGATCAAGGTAGAATGGTGGAGTTGTGCCATCTGGCGCTGGCGCTCAGTGAATTTCTTTTGCGCGAATTCGTCCTGCCACCCCAAGTAATTCCAATAGTCCACGTGAAATGCCAGCGGAACAACACGATCGCCGGTGAGACCCTTGGAAGGAAGTTTGCTCACCCATTCGTCGACCGGTGGACAACTGTTGCACCCTTCGGAAGTATAGAGTTCCAGCAAGGCCACTCGGTGATCGGCGTTTTTTGCCGAGCATTCGCCACCCAATGCGGAGGAAACCGTGCCGATGGAAAATATTGCTGACAGCAGAATTCGAGAGTATTTCATAAGAATTCGACGCCTATTAAGCCATCAGCAATTAGTCGCTGGAGCGTTCCAAAACTGACAATCAGATCCGTGACAATTTCAGGAGCATGTTTTTCAGGTGGCAACTATTTTGTTATTATTTGATCTGTCTTATGCTCAATGTTGACCTTCACTGCCATTCAACCGTTTCAGACGGACTATTATCTCCCGAAGATTTGGTGAAGCGGGCGGCGGCGAGAGGGATCCGGTCGCTGGCGCTTACTGACCACGACGATATTGGTGGTTTGTTGCGCGCGCGTGTCGCCGGCGGATCTCTCGGTATTTGCCTTGTCAATGGCGTCGAAAGACCGGGTGAAAGTCGCGACCTTTGTCAATTACCGGAATTGCAGCAAGGATGTGAGCCGGTCTGGGAATTCTGGTCGGACTTGAAAGTCAGGATGTACCCGAGCGGGCAAGCGTAGGATTTCACATGGCGCAGTTTTTTTCAATACGTATCGACAATCCCCAGGGGCGACTCATTCGACAAGCCGCAGCAATAATTCGTGACGGTGGGGTCATCGTCTATCCCACGGACTCCTGTTATGCGCTGGGCTGCCATATCGGAGACAAGGACGCCATGCAGCGAATACGGGACATTCGGCGGGTGGATGAAAAACATCATTTCACGCTGGTTTGCCGCGATCTTTCTGAGATATCGAATTACGCCAAGGTGGACAACCGACAATACCGTTTGCTCAAGGCGGCGACGCCGGGGAGCTATACTTTTATTTTACGCGCAAGCCGCGAGGTGCCTAAGCGTTTGCAGCACCCAAAGCGGAAAACCATCGGCCTGCGCGTTCCTAACCATCCGGTGGTGCGGGTTTTGCTCGACGAAATAAATGAACCCCTTTTAAGCTGCACCTTGCTGCTGCCAGGCGACGATATGCCTTTAAATGATGCAGTAGAAATTCGCAATCGCCTCGAGCACAGCGTGAACTTGGTATTAGACGGCGGTCCTTGCGGAATAGAAATGACCACCGTAGTGGATCTTACGGAGGAAATCCCACTGTTGTTGCGCAGGGGCAAAGGTGATCCGGCGGTTTTTGGGGTGCACTAAGAAAAAATGGGTGCGGATTTAATCCAGACCATCGCGATTTATGCGGTACCGGTGATATTTGCGATCACACTGCACGAGGCGGCGCACGGCTACGTTGCCAAGCATTTCGGTGATTTGACAGCGTATGCCCAAGGGCGCATCAGCCTTAATCCCCTGCGGCATATTGATATGACGGGAACCATAATCGTGCCGCTCGCGCTGCTGCTTCTGAGTAAACTTTTTGGTGGCGGGGGAATATTATTCGGCTGGGCTAAGCCGGTGCCGGTCAATTTCTCTGGTCTACGTCATCCCAAACGGGATATGTTGTGGGTCGCTGCAGCGGGACCCGGCGCAAATTTTCTAATGGCGCTTTTTTGGGCGTTGGTGCTAAAGTTCGCCGCAAGTATTCCGGAAAACGCGTATGCGCTGCCCATGGGTCTCATGGGAAAGGCCGGTATTCAAATCAACGTAGTGCTCATGGTGCTCAACCTGCTGCCGGTGCCTCCGTTGGACGGCGGCAGAATCGCGGTCAGTCTACTGCCTCACGCGCTCTCCTATCGTTTTTCCAGAATTGAGCCGTATGGCATGGTCATTTTGCTGTTATTGTTGTTTAGCGGCGTGCTTGGAATAATTCTTTGGCCTCTGGTAAACACAGTGATGCAGCTGATCAGTTCGGTTCTCAACCTTTGATAGAGGCGGATTAAGAACTTATGTTTGCCGAGCGCGTTCTATCGGGTATGCGGCCTACGGGAAGATTGCATCTTGGACATTTCCACGGTGTATTAAAAAATTGGGTGCAGTTGCAAAATGAGTTCCCGTGCTTGTTTTTTGTCGCCGATTTGCATGCGCTTACCACCCATTACGACACTCCGGAAATCATTGAGCAAAATGTCTGGGACATGCTGGTGGACTGGCTCGCCGCCGGAGTCGATCCGTCCCAGGCGACACTGTTCATTCAGTCGCGGATACCGGAGCACGCGGAAATGCATGTTTTGCTTTCCATGATTACGCCTCTCGGATGGCTCGAGCGCGTGCCCAGCTACAAAGATCAGCAGGCAAAACTCAGCGAGAAGGATCTAAGCACGTTTGGTTTTCTAGGTTATCCGTTATTGCAAAGTGCGGACATACTTGTTTACCGCGCAACCCGGGTGCCGGTGGGTGAAGACCAAGTGCCGCATGTCGAGTTTACACGCGAGCTTGCACGGCGCTTCAATCATCTGTACGGTCGGGAAAAGGATTTCGAGGCGAAAGCAAAAGCCGCGGTAAAAAAGCTCGGCGCGAAAAACGCCAAACTTTACCAGCAACTGCGTACCCGCTACCAGGAGCAGGGCAATAGCGATGCGCTAGTTGCCGCGCGCGAATTGATTGAAAAGCGGCAAAATCTTACCCTAGGAGATCGTGATCGCCTGTTCGGTTTTCTGGAAGGTGTGGGCAAAATGATTTTGGCCGAACCGCAAGCTCTACTGACCGAAGCCTCAAAAATGCCGGGGCTGGACGGACAAAAAATGTCCAAGTCCTATGGCAACACTATTGAGTTGCGCGAGGATGCGGCGAGCGTCACCAATAAAATCCGTACCATGCCGACCGACCCGGCGCGCGTCAAGCGCAGCGATCCAGGCGATCCGGAGAAATGCCCGGTATGGCAATTTCACTTGATCTATTCGGATAAGCAAAGGCAGGACTGGGTGCAGAAAGGCTGCAGAACTGCCGGCATCGGCTGCCTGGAATGCAAACAGCCAGTAATCGATGCTGTGCTACTCGAACAGAAGCCCATGCACGAGCGCGCACAGTTATATCTCGATGACCCGACGCTGATACGCAATATCATTGCCGACGGCTGCGAGAAAGCGCAGAAGCTTGCGCAAGAAACGCTGCGCGATGTGAAGCAGGCGATGGGATTGAATTATGCCTAAACTGACGAAACGAGAGAAATCATGAATGAGCCGCAAGCAGCGGTCGCGCGAGTATACGGCGAGCCGGTACTTGAGGTACCGCAGGACTTGTATATCCCGCCGGATGCACTGGAAGTATTTCTCGATACATTCGAGGGACCGCTCGATTTGCTGCTTTACCTAATTCGAAAGAACAACCTAAACGTGCTCGATATCCCAATGGCCGAGCTCACGCACCAATACATGACATATGTCGATATGATGCGCGCGAATCAGTTGGAGCTTGCGGCGGAGTACTTGCTGATGGCGGCATTGTTAATTGAAATCAAGTCACGAATGCTTCTGCCTAGTCCGCCGCAGGCTCAAGAGGAACAAGCCGACCCGCGTGCTGAACTGGTCAGGCGTCTTTTGGAATACGAACAGATCAAGCTTGCGGCGCAGCGTTTGGATGCATTGCCTCAGGCGACGCGCGATTTCGCCTTGGTCGAAGTATGGATAGAACAGGCGGCGGTAAAACGACTTCCACAAGTTAATCTAGACGACTTAAGAAATATGTGGCTGGAGCTGTTAAGGCGGGAGCAAGTGAATCGCCATCACCGCGTCACTCGCGAACAGTTATCGGTGCGTGAGCACATGACGCGCATATTGCGTCGCTTGCAGGACCAAAAATTCGTTGAATTCTGCGATCTATTCGAAACGGGAAAAGGCGTTGCGGAATTACTGGTGACGTTTCTTGCGGTGCTCGAATTGGCTCGAGAAAATCTGGTGAGCGTCACCCAGCAGCAGGCATATTCCACGATTTTTGTAAAACTTAACGAGTCCAGCCTCGATGTATGAACTAAAAGAAATTAAAACGATTCTAGAAACAGCGTTGCTTGCCTGCCAAGAGCCAGTCCCCGTTTCTGAGCTAAAAAAATTATTCGATAACGAACTTGATTCAGAGACATTGCGCAAGTTGTTGGATGAATTACGGCAGGAATGGTTTGGCAGGGGAATAGAGCTCGTTAATGTAGCGAGCGGCTGGCGGTTTCGTACCAAGCCGGAGTACCAGAAATATCTGGACCGTTTAAATCCGGAGAAACCACCACGCTATTCCCGGGCTGCGATGGAGACTCTTGCCATTATCGCCTACCGCCAGCCGGTTACACGCGGCGATATTGAGCAAATCCGCGGGGTTTCGGTGTCGACCCACGTGATCAAGGTGCTTGAGGACCGCGGATGGATAAGCGTGATCGGGCACCGTGAAACGCCCGGGCGCCCGGCTTTATACGCGACTACCAAAAATTTTCTCGACGATCTCAATCTTCGCACGCTCGCGGAACTTCCTGCGCTTGCGGACATCGGCAGCTTGGGAAAAGAGCTCAATTTGTGAGCGCCCCGGCGCAGAATCGCAAGTGGCTCTTTCGGGCGCCTTGCGTTCGAGTTGCAGCATTCTAACTGATCGCGTCTTCTAGGCCGTTATATTTTCTTCTGGTGTTGCTGCGTTTTTCTCCAAAGTTTTTCTGCGATTTTCTTGACGGATTTGACGCTCGTTTGTTATAGTTCCATGTCTAAATAGGAGCGGGGTGGAGCAGTCTGGCAGCTCGTCGGGCTCATAACCCGAAGGTCGTAGGTTCAAATCCTGCCCCCGCAACCAATGTTCTTTAACAAATCACAGCCGATAAGTGTGGGCGCTTGGTTTTGAGTGCCATGCAGGTTTTTATAACCGGCATGGAACTTTAAAAGTTAAGTGCTCGCAAGATGTAATTCGTCAAGCGAGAGTTTAAGATCAAATTGAAGAGTTTGATCCTGGCTCAGATTGAACGCTGGCGGCATGCCTTACACATGCAAGTCGA
>DASPRI010000149.1:0-5213 GCA_035624535.1 Burkholderiales bacterium | reverse complement strand
GCCCACCGCGATCAGCAAATCGCGATTGCGCTGCTTGAGATGTTTCCAGCGTCCAAGGTAATGAAATACTTTATCCTGCGCTTTTTCGCGGACCGAGCAGGTGTTGACCAGGATCACGTCCGCTTGCTCCGGCTCAGGAGTTGTTTCTAAGCCTTGCGTTGCGTGCAATAGGTCTGTTATTTTTTCCGAGTCATACTCGTTCATCTGGCAGCCGAAGGTCTTGATATAGAGTTTTTTTGCCATTCGGGTGCCTTATCTTTTGAGGTTCGCCGTTTCTTCAGGAGTCAAAAGCCACATCTTGTGCAGATCGCCATTGTTGTCGATGTTATAAAGCACGGTGGCTTTGCTCGGAAGGTAATTAGGAAGAATTTTGCGGTTGTTCTGGTCGTAGATCACGGAGCCGGGAGCAAGACGGAACTGCCTGTCTTCTATGGTTACGTAGGGATAGCTATGCGCAGTAAGCTCGCCCGATAAAGCGTTTTGGGGCAGGATGCGCCCGGCAACAGCTGCCGATTGCAAGACGAGCAATGCGGCTGCCCCAAGCAGGATATAAAACAGTCGTCGTGCTATCAATCGGGCTGAACTTTCAGCGCCAAAGTATTTTTCCAAGGGTAAATGGTGGCGAATCAGGGATTTGAACCCCGGACCAAAGGATTATGATTCCTCTGCTCTAACCACTGAGCTAATTCGCCACACCGAAACTAAACATTTTCTTAGGCTGCGCTACAGTCTGTCAAGGTTAAACACGGCTTACGGAAACTTCGACGTGGTGATAAGCGCTGCTAGGAATCGTGATAATATGCTTTCTGATTTTAAAATGTTAACAGACAAGTTCGCGTCGCATTCCCGGGATAAATCTCCTTGTTTGATGTAGCCATCGCAGGCGCAGGCTTGGTTGGGGCGAGCTGCGCGCTGTATTTAAAAAATAGCGGCCTGCGGCTCGCATTGGTCGAAAACCAGGAACCTGCGTGGGACGACCAGTACAATTGGGACAAGCGGATCTATGCCCTGAGTCCCGGCACGGCTGCATTTCTTCGCGCTTGTGGTGTGTGGCAAAGGCTCGATGGGGCGCGAATTACGCCGATTACGGAAATGCAGGTATTTGGTGATGATGGCGCGTCGCGACTTGTTTTCAGCGCCTACGATTGCGGCTTGCCCGAACTTGCGTTCACCGTCGAAAACCGGCAATTGCAACAGCTCATGTGGCAACAGCTTGCGGAGCAGCAGAACTTGACTGTGATCTGTCCGGCAACCCATCAAGCGATCGAATGGGCAGCCGGGCAGATTGCGCTGCGCCTTAAAGACGGAACGCATATCGATGCGAGGCTTCTGGTTGGCGCCGATGGCGGTGATTCCTTGGTGCGCGAGCAAGCCGGTATACTTGCGACCTTGCATGCGTATCGGCAAACGGCTGTGGTCGCAAATTTTGAAGCCGAAAAGGCGCACCGCAATGTTGCCTACCAGTGGTTCCGGGAGGACGGCGTGCTGGCTTATTTGCCGCTTTCCGAGAGGCTCATTTCCATTGTCTGGTCGACCACCGAGGACCACGCGCAAAGCCTGATTGCAATGGAAAAAGAACAATTCTGCAAAGACGTCGCGCAAGCGGGACACAATATATTGGGCGATATGCGTCTCGTGAGTCCCTGCGCGACCTTCCCGCTGAAGCAGCTGCGTGTCGAGCGCTTAATCGGTTCCCGCGTGGCCCTGATCGGGGATGCTGCCCATATAGTGCATCCGCTGGCAGGACAGGGCGTGAATCTCGGATTTCAGGACGCACGGATACTGGCGGAGACCCTGATGAACCGCGGTGTGCAGCCGGACTGTGGCGATTACCATTTGTTACGGCGTTATGAACGGGCGCGCAAAGAAGATATTTTGGCAATGCAGCTGGTCACGCATGGAATGCAACGGCTATTTAGTAGCCCGCTGCTCTCCGGTTTGCGCAATTTCGGCTTACGGCTGACCAACGGCATGCCACAAATAAAAGGCTTTTTAGTGCAACGTGCCTTGAATTAGCCTGTCGAATTGCTTAAGCTCAAGCTGTTATAGGGAATGCTATGCAGATAAAAACGTTGTTGACGAAAACTCACCTCGTGCTGGCGCTGCTATTTTTTGCTCATGCGGCGGCGGCTGACGAAGCATCAGTGAGGAAGGCGGTGCAGGAGAAATTTCCCAAGGCAAATATAGAAAGCGTAACCAAGACCCCGTATCTCGGCTTATATGAAGTCTACATGGAGAAACAGCTCGTCTACACCGACGAAAAGGTGAATTATTTTTTTCTGGGCAGCGTGGTTGACGGCAAGACTATGCAGAATCTTACAGAGGAGCGCACGCGTAAGCTCAATGCAATCAAGTTTGATTCTCTGCCGTTGGAGTTGGCCATCAAGATTGTAAAAGGCAACGGCAAACGCAAGGTGGCGATTTTTTCGGACCCGTTTTGTCCCTTTTGCCAAAGGTTGGAACAAAGCATGGCCGGCGTTACCGACGTGACTATTTATACCTTTCTATATCCGATCGAATCATTGCATCCGGGCGCAACGCAAAAGGCCAAGGCCATCTGGTGTTCGCCGGATCGAGTCAAGGCATGGAACGATTTCATGCTCAAGCGCATCGGGCCGGATGCCCAGCCGAGTTGCGACACGCCGGTGGACAAAATCGTCGAATATGGGCGAAGCAAAGGCTTCAATGGCACGCCGACTCTGATTTTCGCCGATGGCGAAGTCATTCCTGGTGCTATTCCTACGGCGCGCCTGGAGCAGATGCTGGATAATACCGGTACCGATTAATTCAGCTGACTGGGCGGCAGCACGTAGTCTTTTGGCAGCAGTACCCACATCTTGCCGCGTTGCTTCATTTTACCCGCTTGACTGGCGGCCTGTTCGCCAAAACCCCAGAAGAAATCAGCGCGCACACCGCCGTTGATGGCGCCTCCTCGATCCTGTGCCAGCATCAAGCGGTTTAACGGCTTATCACTATTGGGCCAAGTAGTGGAAAGAAAAACCGGTGCGCCTTGGGGGACGGCGTGCGGGTCAATAGCGAGGCTGCGTCCCGCGGTGAGCGGCACGCCCAACGAGCCGATCGGCCCTGGCAAATCGTTTGGCATGACCCGGAAGAATACGTAGCTGGGATTCTCATTTAAAAGGGTGGCGAGCCTCTGCGGATTCTGGACGGCCCAGTTCTTGATTCCCTGCATAGAGGCTTTTTCCAAAGGCAGTTCACCACGCTCGACCAACAATCTGCCAATCGACTTGTAGGGATAGCCATTTTGCTCGGCGTAACCCAGGCGAATTGTTTCCCCGCTATCCAATTGTATCCGGCCCGATCCCTGGATTTGCAGAAAAAAAAGCTCCACCGGATCGTCCACCCACAACAGTTCCCGTCCATCAAGCGCAGGCTTACCCTGGTCAATTTCAGCGCGGCTGTAATACGGAACCACCTTTTTTCCAACGACCCGACCTCGCAGGCGTAGATTTTTGAGCTCCGGGTAGACATCACCCATATCTACGACGAGCAAATCGTCGGGCACGCCATAAACCGGATAGCGAAATCGATTCGATGGTGTTCGGCTGCCGTGCAGCAGTGGCTCGTAATAGCCGGTAATCAGCCCTTCGTCGCTGCCGTCGGAGTTGACCACCTGGTACGGGGTAAAATTCGCTTCGAAAAAGAGGTGAAGATCCTGGTTATCCTTGTGCTCGTAAAATTCCGCGGTCAGGCATACCGGTTGCCACGCCAGCTGGTTTACGAGCGCGTTGCAGCTTTGCAGGAATGCATCCCATACTTGCACCAGATCGTCCTCCGGCCAGCCTGGCATTTCATTCCAGCTACTCGCCTGTAGTTTTGGAGCAGGAGGAATCGGCGGTATGGCTATCGGCGGGGGAGGTGGAGTCGGCACCGTGGGCTTTTCCACCGTGATGCACCCGGACAGCGATAATGCCGCTGCAAGCAGGCATAAACGGGTTTGGCGCCGCATCCGTTTTTCGTTAAAGTAGTAAGTCCTGTTGATTAAAGTATAACAAATGACAAATGGACTGGCTGCTGCTAGAGGCTGGTAGCGCCCTGCTTGCTCTCGTGTTGATTGTGTGGTGGACCTGGCCGCGGGAGCGTAACAAGGACGACGAGCGCTGATTCATTGATGGGCGCTCAGCGTTGCATTTGCATTGTTTTAGGTTTTTACCAGCCGGATATTCCTGAACCAGCCGCTTAGCAGGACTGGCTTATCGAATTCCACCCTTAGCCCGGGAACCTTATCCAGCACGTCTTCAAATACCACATCCAGTCGCGTGGCGATGCGCGCGGCAAGCGGATTAAGGACACGCCGGAACCAGGCACGCTGGTTGCGGCGCAGGAATTTGTCGAGTATCAGCACGCTTCCGCCGCTAATCAATACCCGCGCAGTCTCTCTGAGGCATTGCACAGGATCGGGCACCACCGCCAGGATGAGATGCAATACCGCGTGATCAAAACATTTGTCTGGGAAGGGCAAGTTTAGACTGTTGCCTTGTACCCAGTTGATTCGCACCTTAGTGCTACGCGACCTGGCCCGCCGCAGCATGGCTTCGGTCAGATCCAGACCGATGTAACGATGGGCTAGTGGCAAGAACGGGAGGTCGAGGCCGGTTCCAATGCCATTAATTAGAATGCGAAATCCGCCTTCCTGCGGGAGCTGTCTGAGACTTTGTGCACGCATCCCGGCAGTCGCACTCCGAATTGCGGTGTCGTAGTACGGCGCAATGAACGTGTAGCTGGACCGTAGCGACACAAAGGGAACCTCTGATTAAGTTCCGCGTGGCCGCGACGGCGGCTTTCCGGAATGGGATGCGCGAAGCGAGGCGCAGCCAATGGCCAGACTCCCTTGGCAAGCCGAGCGACAAGGCAGATTGCCCGGAAAGCCTCGTCCCAGGCGGGTTGCGGCTAAATGCAGCGTCTGCATCGTTGCGCTCCTCGGCTTCGTAGTGCGCCCCGGACGCGGTCTCGCGCAGCGTGGTGCGGGTAGGGGCGCGGAAGGCTGTGTTCGATAGCATGCGGAGCTTATGCGGCTGCTCCCGCAAGCGGGCCTTCGGCGAACGGGTCGCAGCCGCGCTACGACCTTCGTCGCGCGCCTCGCGTCCATCCGCATTTTGCCTGCAACGCGGCTCACGAAGGACTTGATCAGAGGTTCCCTAATGCAACACGCGGGGAATGCTCAGGGCGAATTCGGGAATAGGTGCGTTAAA
>DASPRI010000135.1:0-3838 GCA_035624535.1 Burkholderiales bacterium | reverse complement strand
TATTACCCTTATCCTTATTACTACCCACCGGTTGCTATGTCATATCTGCCGCCGGCTTATGGTGATCAGGAGGAATCAGGGCCGGCCGAGGCATACTGGTATTATTGCGCAAGTGCAAATGCCTACTACCCTCACGTCAGGGAATGTCCCGAAGGGTGGCAGCGCGTAGCGCCGCAGCCGCCTCCTCAATCCGGCTATTAGTCCGTACTCGTTATCGAAAGGTGTTGCGCTCTGCAGAAACGCAGAGCTCGCAAGGGTATTGGGCTTTCGGAGGGCAGAATTTTGCCCGCGGGATCGGCGCGTACTAAAAACTCGGTTTTGGCACAGTGAATTGCCATTGACGCACTTGATTGGGCAATCGCAAATGCATAGAACCCTCGCGGTCATAGACATCGAATAAGATGAGCAGCGACGGATTCAATGCTCAACGCTTCATTTTGCTGTAGTATGCGACAGCACAGTATCAGAATGCGATTCAAATTCGTGGATCAAATTAAAACAGTTCAGGAGATAAAGCATATGCGCAGCGGGCACATTATGCACCGCAGACTCTACACGTTTTTGATGATTGCCACTTCATTAGGCTCGTTCGGTGAAACGACGGCTGCTGCTGACTTAGCGCGTGGCAAGCTTCTTTATGAAACAAATTGCGGCGAATGCCACACAAAAAGTGTGAGTGGACGCCCTAATCGGGTAGCTAAATCGGTTTACGATATCCGTAAATGGGTTATCCAGTGGGAGAGCTACAAGGGCTACCATTGGACTGACGAAGAGGTCGAAGACGTCACCCAGTATCTTAACAACCGCTTCTATAAATATAAGAACTCCCCGGGCGCCGCGAACGATTGGTAGCAGTCTAAAATTCGCACCTGATCTCGGCTCACCCGCTAGACCGTGCGTACAACACGAATTCTGTCGCCGGGATCGATCATCATGCTGGCTACGGGTTTCCTGTGCGCCCTGAGCTTAAACTGCGCGGCGGCACCGGAGGAAATCCAGGTTTACATAGACGACATTACCGAGCCCGGTCATGTTGGAGCGGACATTCATAATAACTACGTAGTCTCGGGCAGTACCACACCTGCGTATCCTGGCAACATACCGCCCAACGGTGTCTATCGCCTGACACCGGAAATCTATTACGGCGTCAATAAGAATCTTGAGCTGGGCTTGTATACGCTTTCTTCTTATGGTCCCAACGACCGGGCGAGTTACGACGGGGAAAAACTCCGCATCAAGTATATCGCCGACCACAATGAAGCGATGGGTCCTTTTTGGGGAGCAAATTTCGAATTTGGCTGGATTTCCCACCAGTTTGCCGAACAGCCGTGGAATGCGGAACTCAAAGGAATCTATGGCTTCCGCAAAGGCTTATGGCTGTTTGCAATAAATCCGAATCTGGACTGGGGTTTTTCCGGGTCGACCAGCAGCCCCGTGGCATTGAGCATCGACACCAAGCTTTCCTATAAGGTGTGGCCTGATTGTGCTCTGGGTTTCGAAGCATACAATGATTTGGGAACTCTCAATGAACTCGGACACCTGTCGCAGCAAAGCGAAATGCTCTACGCGGTGGTGGACGCGGAATCAAAATATTTCGACTTGAATTTCGGCGTTGGCTGGGGACTCACTCCTGCATCCGATAACCTGGTATTGAAGATGATTGTCGGCTTGCGTTATTAATTTCCTGAAACACCAGGCGCCGGATCCAGATTCACAGGCTCCTTAGAAAATCGATAATAAACTGCTGTTGCTGGGCTGAAAGAAGGTTGTAATAATGGATCACGCGATTGGCCTCGGAACCAGGGCTCGCGTGTTGTTCAATCGCTTCGATCAGGTTGCTGGTGCGCCCGTCGTGAAGAAAGAAGATACGTTGGCCCACACCCCATAACGGAGCGGTACGAAATTCATCGTCACCTGCAAGGCCCTGGGTAACCCCGTCCGCGAGCTGCTGGCCCATGTTGTGAACGAGCAAGTCCGAAAACAAGCGCGCCGTACCTTGGTTAGTGATCGCGTCGCTCGAAGATTGGCTCACCGCAAGCTGCGGAGTGTGGCACAAGGCGCAACCGATCTGATCAAATAGAGCGCGGCCCCTCTGAATATTGAACGGACACTTTCCGGCAAAGGAATCACAGCTCGGTGCCGGTGGCGCCAGGAAACGCATGAAGATTTCAAATCGCACGATGTCGCTTGCGACATCGGCAAACGTTGAACCCTGCTGGCTCAACTGGTCGAAGTTGGTGTGATCTTCCGGAATGCCGTTGAATATGCAGGAAGCGGGAAGAGGTGATGGCTCCGTGTCGCGTTCGTTTTGGAATAACTCATTGGTCACGCCGATCTCGACGTTATAAGCTTCACCGGAAAAAATCGACAGAGACTTGTTTTGCGCCTTCCAGCCGAACCGGGTAATGGTCGAATCGTTGCCCGTTCTGTTTTCCCGGCCCCTGTTTTCCCGGCCGGCGATCGCCATTGGCCGCCTTGCTGCTGCCGTGCTCACATGGCTGGCAAGAATGGTCGAATCCGCGATGGCTTCGATCAGGCCCTCGCCAAAAACCGGTGTCGGGATGCGGAATGACACGTTATTTTGCGCCTGTACCACATCAAATGGTGGTTGGGCGATATTGCAGCCGGGTGCATCCTGGCGGCCGGTGATGGTGAACAAAGCATGCACTCCACCGTCGCGCATGGTGGGCCTAACAATCTGGCCATTGGCATCCACCACTAGCGGGAATCTCGCTTCGCGGATTGGCCCATTCTTGGTGATAAAAGATGGAATAACATTTGTAGCGCCAGCATCGGAGGCAATTGCAAACTGAGGATTAATGATTGGACTTGAGCCGCCAATTGACGGTTGTATATGACAGGCGGCGCAACTGTTTGCATTGAAGCGCGGACCCAGGCCCTCGCCAGTCTCGGCACCAAAATTTGGGCTGACGAACGTGCCTTTCACCGAATCTCGTTCGGTGAACGCATTCAAACCAGCGGTGAACAGCTTCAGTTCGTTTGCGGTCAATCCGGGAAGGGGACCACCCGCGCGCGGCGGACCGTTGAGATTTACGCCAGGGTCGACCGCGGTGTTTCCAACACCGAGGAGTTCAGGAGCCGCAATTATCAGAAGGCCTAAAAGGAGAGCGCACAGTCCTATTCGCCGTGGATTTGATTTCGTGTCTATGCCTAGCTTCGCAACCATGGTATCTCCTATTCTGTGATCCTCCAGAATCTTTCGATACCAGGCTGCTCGCGATATTCCTGCCTGCTTCGCTGCGCGCGATTTTTGGTCGTCATTCGCCCGGTTCTACCCTAAATCGGAAGCAGTCCGCGTGCCAGATTGGAAATTTCTAGCTAAAACAATCGGCATGAACAAAACATTCAAGGAAACTCATCGGGATGAACGTCGCAGCAAAGCGACATGAACTGCGATTGGGTTGTTACTTTATTGATTGCTTACCTGTTTTAATGTCGCTAGACGCCGACATTCGAAACTCGCAGTCGGCGAGAACCTTTTTTGACCATTAGCGTTCGGGCGCTTGAATGTAAAAGAGCAAGAGTAGGCTAAAGCCAGCTTGAGATTCGAGCGTTGCGCTGATGATGCGCAAGTTCCACTTGTTTTTACAAGTTTTTAACACCGCCGAGAGAATTTTCTACGGCTTTTTGATCTGTTTAACCGCAGAATCTAGTCCATCGTTGGTGGTAATTGGAGGCACATATGATGGACGTTATCTTTATCGCACTCATGGTCGGTTTCTTCGTGCTGACCATCGGTTTGGTATACGGCTTCGATCGGCTGTTGAGGAGAGGCTCATGAGTTGGACCTACCTGTTAAGCCTGATACTCGCGATCG
>DASPRI010000134.1:0-4271 GCA_035624535.1 Burkholderiales bacterium | reverse complement strand
TGATCGCGATATCGACAAGCAGGTCGAGCGAACGCGAAATCGGCCGCTGGCAAGGGGCCAAGTCGGCGCTAACGAAGCATTGTTACTGGCTGCGTTTCTAGCGCTGTTTGCGTTTTTGTTAATCCTGCGCCTCCACCCCCTGGTGATTGTTCTCGCAGTGCCGGCACTGCTGATTGCTCTCAGCTACCCTTTCACAAAAAGGTTTTTTGCCATCCCCCAGGCCTACCTGGGCATTGCATTCGGTTTCGGCATTCCCATGGCCTACGCCGCGAATGTTGGAGCAGTTCCGTCTATTGCTTGGGTGCTTGTTCTGGCGAATGTGTTCTGGGCGGTTGCCTACGATACCGAATACGCTATGGTGGATCGCGATGACGATGTCAAGGTAGGGATAAAAACCTCGGCCATTACCTTCGGGAACTACGACGTGCTGGCGGTGATGTCCTGCTACGCGGCTATGCTAGCGATACTCGCTGGTGTCGGCGTGAACTTCAAGTTTGGAGCGCTTTATTTCGCAGGACTGCTTGTAGCCGCAGGAATAATGGGCTATCACTACACATTGATCAAGAACCGCGAGCGCGATAAATGCTTTAAGGCATTTCTGCACAACAACTGGATAGGCGCGGCCATTTTCGCGGGTGTGGCGCTCGACCAATACCTACGCTACTGAAACCGCGTTGTGGAAGACAAATATAAATGAAGTATCGAGATTTACGCGACTTCATCGCGCAGCTGGAAAAGCTCGGTGAACTCAAACGGGTGAGGACGGAAATCGACCCGTATCTAGAGATGACCGAAATCTGCGACCGGGTGTTAAAAGCACAGGGCCCGGCGATTTTGTTCGAGAGGCCCAAGGGTCACTCTATTCCGGTCCTGGGCAATTTATTCGGTACGGTTAGAAGAGTGGCCCTGGGCATGGGCGAAGAAACCGTCGCAGCGCTTCGCGAGGTCGGAAAACTCCTGGCATATCTTAAGGAACCCGATCCGCCCAAAGGCTTGAAAGATGCTTGGGAAAAACTCCCGGTACTGAAGCAGGTCATGAATATGGCCCCAAAAGAATTGAACTCCGCGCCTTGCCAGGAGATTGTGTGGGAAGGCAAGGATGTGGATTTATCGCGGCTCCCGGTCCAGACTTGCTGGCCTGAAGATGCCGCACCGCTCATTACTTGGGGTCTGGTCATTACTCAGGGGCCGTACAAAAAGCGGGAGAATCTGGGTATCTACCGACAGCAAGTGCTTGCACCCAATAAAGTCATCATGCGCTGGCTCAGCACAAGGGGAGGTGCGCTGGATTATCGGGACCATTGCATGCTCAACCCCGGCCAGCCGTTTCCCATAGCCGTGGCACTCGGCGCGGATCCAGCCACAATTCTTGGAGCGGTAACGCCGGTGCCGGATACGCTCGGCGAATTTCAATTCGCTGGGCTGTTGCGCGGCAGCAGGAGCGAAATTGTGAAATGCTTTGGTAATGACTTGCATGTGCCCGCAAGCGCAGAAATCGTGCTGGAAGGTGTAATCCATTCAAACGAAACGGCGCTGGAAGGACCGTTCGGTGATCATACTGGTTATTACAACGAACAAGAGCGTTTTCCGGTATTTACCATCGATCGCGTTACCCTGCGTCGCGATGCGATTTATCACAGCACCTACACCGGCAAACCCCCCGACGAGCCGGCGATTTTGGGAATGGCATTAAATGAGGTTTTTGTTCCAATATTGCAAAAGCAGTTCCCTGAGATAGTGGATTTTTACCTGCCGCCTGAAGCTTGCTCCTACCGGCTTGCTATTGTGAGTATCAAGAAACAATATCCCGGCCATGCCAAGCGTTTGATGTTTGGCGTTTGGTCATTCCTTCGCCAGTTCATGTTCACCAAGTTTGTAGTCGTCACCGATGATGATGTGAATATCCGCGATTGGAAAGAGGTAATATGGGCCATTGCGACGCGCGTAGACCCAGCGCGCGATTCTTTACTGGTCGAGAACACGCCAATAGATTATCTGGACTTTGCCAGCCCGGTTTCTGGTTTGGGCAGCAAATTGGCAGTGGATGCAACGAGCAAATGGCCAGCGGAAACCGCACGCCACTGGGGTACGCCAATCAAAATGGACGAGACGGTTAAGCGACGCGTAGATGCTCTGTGGCAAGAGCTGGGCTTATGAGCCTGCGCTAGAATTTGAGGCCGAATCCGAGCGAAAACCAGTGCACCTCATTTTGGATTTGGCTGTTGTAAGGATCGTCCAAGCCCATGCTGTTATAGCGGTCCCACCCAAAGCGCATGTCGAGATTCGAGCTGTAATTGTATTTCAAACCGATTCCATATTTGAGGTCTGAGTTTCTTGCTCCCAGAAAATAGGGAACATTTAGGTTTGGTCCGCTATCCGAACTAGACCGCGCGACGCCAAACCTCCCGAACAGCGAGAATTTTTCGCCGATCGGCAACGTTCCAACGCCCAGAAGATTCCGATTGCTTGACGAAAAGGCATAAGGCGTTGATAGAGCGGTGTCATTGCCATTCCCGAGTTCCGCTCCCAGATACTTTCCAAACGCGTAATACTGACCCTTAAACATGGGGTTTTTAAAGCCCACGCCACCCGTATTTCCGAGCAGCGCCGCGTAATCAGCTTCGGAGTACCCTTGGACATCATAATCCTGCGCGTTTGCCGCAAAGGGCAATATCCCGGCACTCACCACCAATGATATTAATACTTGAAATTTCATGACATTTTACTCAGTGCGGCAAGTATACACCTCTACAAAAACAGTATAGCCCCGCGACCGCATAATTAAAAGTAAGGCGGGTCAAGTAGGCCGCGCTGGTCAGCGCCGGTAGACCCATTGCAACAGGGCGTCCTCAAACTGCTCGGCATTTGCCGCGTGCGGACTGTTGATCAGACAAACCACAATCATCATCTTACCCTCGCGATCCAGCAGATAACCGGCTATGGCGCGAACGCCTTCTAGGCTGCCGGTCTTAATGTGCCCCATTCCCGCTATGTCCTCGTAGTAGAGACGCTTTTTCATGGTGCCGTCAACCGCGATAAGCGGTAATGACGCGAGCAATTCAGGCATCACCGGACTTTGATACGCTTTGTTCAGCAGCATTCCAAGATGCTTCGCGCTGATGCGCTCGCTGCGCGACAAGCCCGCGCCGTTTTCTAAAACCAGTTCGGGAAAAACCAAGCCTTTTTTTGCGAGAAATTGTTTTATCGCCAGTGCGGATTGCTCCGCGGTAGCAGGCGACTGCAGGGCTTCGGCACCAATAGTGAGGAACAATTGCCGGGCCATGACATTGTTGCTCCATTTGTTTATGTCGTGTACCGCTTCGCCCAGCGTCACTGATTCCCCGCTGAACAGGAGACGCGCTTCGACCGGCGTCTCCGATTTGCGAACACCGCCTTTTAGTGTGCCACCCAATTCTTGCCACAATTCTTTGAAGACGTCGTATACGTATTTGGTGTGGTCGAACAGTGCGACATACCAGGTCTGTTCGCCACAACCCGTAGGATAGGTCCCATTCAAGGCGATGCGCGCGGAATTCGCGGTAACCTGAATGTCGCTGACCAGTTTGGGACTCCAATCTCCGCAGGGCGCGTCTACTAAGCGCATATCGTTTTTAATTTCGATGTCCTCGGACAGCGGATCGGCAGCGACTTCGACCGTTCGCGTCTCCGCATCGGGAACAAATAACAGGCGGACACTGTTGAAGTTAAGCAACAGGGCGTCCGGCGAGACGTTGTAAGGCCGGAAGGGCTCATTGTCGAACTGGCCCGGGTCGTTGTTCGCGTTAGTGAGAAAAAATCCCCTGTCGAGCACAAGGTCACCGCGAATTTCGCGAACACCCCGTTGCCTCAGTTCGCGCAGCATCAGCCAGAAATTTTCCAAAGTAAGTTTCGGATTGCCATAACCCCTGATGATCAGATCGCCGTCAAGCACTCCCCCTTCGATCGCGCCGCGCGCATAGAACTCGGTTCTCCAGGTATATGCTGGGCCCAGCATCTCCAATCCCGCATACGTTGTGAGGAGCTTCATGGTGGACGCTGGATTGAATGCGCGGTCGGCACCGTAGGCCAATACTGGGGTTTTGGCATTTACTTGTTGTACAAAAATGCCTACCTGCGCCTCATCCAGCCCGGCGTTTTTCAAGGACTGACTTAACGCTGCGGGCAGCCGTTCGGCGGCGGCGGGAAAAGCCAGAGATAAGTAAAGCAGAACCAGTGCCGCGGCACGCATGGTCAAAATTTTTCGAGCAGCGCGCAGGTTGTTTCCAACAGAA
>DASPRI010000125.1:0-8577 GCA_035624535.1 Burkholderiales bacterium | reverse complement strand
CTGAAGGGAAATGCAAGTGCGGAGCTCAACTGCCCGAAGCCCCGCCATACTGGTAAAACTTTTGCACATGAGGCGCCGCCACCCCGCCCAAGGCCGCTTAATAACTATTCAAATCGCTGTCTTTCCAATACTTGGTTCCCTGCACCGTTGCCTGGAGAGCTAACCCGCTTTCGGTTAACTGATAAATGGTGATGTCACTGACCACGGCTTCGCCCCCGACCGCATAGCCCTTCTCGCCGGCTTTGGCCGCTGCGTCGGCTTGGCCCCCGAATTCCCAGCCTTTGTTCACGAACTGCTCCATTACCGAACGCTTGTTAAAAATGAAAACCGCACGAAAATCCTTAAGGCCCAGCCCGAGGCCGGCACCAAGCTCTCCCATTTTCATGTATGTGTCCTTGCCTGTCCGATTATCTTTGGCGACCCCATAGCCGCTACCGCCACTGACAAAGAAAAGGTAAATGTTCCAATTGCTGAAAACCGCATAACCGGGCGCAGATGCGACTTCGGTCCTGGCCTGTGGGTGCTGCTTATATAGGTCAGACAGAACCTGCTCCCTCATGTTGAGAATGGCCTGCCGTTTGGTTACCGGCGTATTGCCGCCAGTGGTGGAGCAACTCCCTAAAATGAGAGTCAGTGCGAGAAAGTAAAACCCGATTTTCAATTGCTGCATTCTCATCCTCCAAGCTGCCTAGTTTAATCCGAAGTGGCCGATGCTTGCGGCCACAGGGTTTCGTTTCACTTTGAGGCTAACGAATCTTCCCGAACTAGTCAATGCGCAATTGCTCAACCTTGCCCTGCGAAGAATTGCTAGATGACCCTGATTAGTCGCGCGTAGTACCAGTTACGCAAAAAACGTTAGGCAAAAATCGGCAAGATGTCTGTCTAAATTGCGGGACCGCGACTAGTGCAAAGCGCTCGCACATATTAATACGCAGGGCCGAGCCGCGGCAGAATTAAAGGGCTCTTGGGGGATCTCCAAAGCTCGTGATGTATTTCACATTTCCAAAACCTCCATCACCGCTCATCCTCACAGAAAGGCCTTTTATCAGATTGAGCTTGAACCCTTATCTGACGGTTGCGATAATTCGGACGTAGCAGATAGGTTCGTATATGTGAAGTATGTCGAGAAGCGTTTAAAAATTGCAGCATTGGATCGGCAACTGAATTCGGAGAAGGGGAAGCAAAATGAAATCTTTTGAAATTCGCTGGCAATCAAGAAAGATTGCTGCACTCTTTTTACTGGGCTGCCTCACTGCGTTACCCGTGGGTGCGCAGGCAGCAAGTTTAAACCTGGACAATGTACCTTTGTATATCGGCTCCAATGTTCAGCCCATTGTGATGCTCGATATTACCAAGGACCACCAGCTCCATAAAAAAGCGTACAACGACTACACTGATTTGGACGGCAATGGCGTGGTCGATTCCTATGAGACCACGTACTGGCACAAGAACAATTATTACGGCTATTTTGATCCAGTCAAGTGCTATCAATACGATACCGTGAACAACCTATTTGTTCCGGTTGGCATCTCGCCTGGCTCTCCTCCAAACAAGTATTGCAACACCTTCGCCAATGCGTGGAGCGGCAACTTTTTGAACTGGGCCACCATGACGCGCATCGACTTGGTGCGCAAGCTTCTCTACGGCGGCAAACGCTCAACCGATACGTCTACGACAACGATTCTGGAGCGCGACTATCTCCCTCAAGATGGCCATGCTTTTAGCAAGTTTTACGCCGGTTCCGACATTGCATCGCTTACTCCTTATACAGTAGCGAGCCCACCTGCGAGTCCCCCGTCTGGCGGGGTAACCGGATCCAACGCGCCAACGGGTGCAAGCGCGCCCTATTCTTATGCTGGCAACCCAACAGTCAAGATCGGCGGCAGCAGCACGCTCGTTCCTTCTGGCACCAACAATTTTACTACCCGTTATCTGTATTATTTCCGCCACGCCGTCGGCAATCCTGTTATATGCAGGGGCGACCAAGTCAGGGTTAACCTTGGCTCAGCCAACACTCTCAATTACATGGTCGGCATGGTCTGGGCTACTGACGGGACCGATTGCGTGGGCAATGGCGCAAGTAGCGGATTTACACTGGCGGTTGATCATGTAACCGGCCTCGCTGGAGCTGGCCAATCAAGCAGCAATAACGCTTGGACGGTCACCGATCTCACCGAGACCGGCATCTCCTTTTGCAATTTAACGGTGCCTGCGGCCCAATGGGTCACGTCCGAGGGCGACACCAGTCCTCCGCTGCTGCGAGTCGTCCAAGGTAATTTCTCATTATGGGGCAGCAACGACTGGAAATTATGTCAGTGGAATCCCGGTGGTGCCAACCAGTACGGCGTCCTTTCCGGCGGGGGCAACGGCAACTTCGCCAGCGTTACCTTGGGTACCGCCGGCCTTTTGGCTCCCTCGAGCAATTCGGGGAGCAGCGGCCCACCGAATACTTTTGTGCCCGCCAGCTTTATGTGGGCCTCTGCCACAAGTCCCCTCCAGGCACAGCATGGATTGAAGATACCAGGTACATCGAATTACGACTACACGGTGCGGGTCAAGGCGTGCGTGTCCAACGCGCTCATTGGAACCGAGCAATGCAAATTGTACGGAAACGGAACCAGTCTGAAACCAACCGGGCTGCTGCAGGTCTATGGGGACCCTGGAGTCGACTCGATGTATTTCGGGCTTTTTACCGGAAGCTATGCAAAAAACAAATCGGGTGGCGTGCTGCGCAAGAATGCAGGCACTTTTACCGATGAAGTTAATTCGAGCACCGGCGTATTCCTGAAACCGGTTGCGGGCAGCATTGTTGACAACCTCGATAGATTCAAGCTTTACGGCTATCAGTGGACCGGTCCCAATCTTTCGGAGGGGTTCTCTCCGGGAAACTATGGTGACGGCACTGGCACCGGTGGCGCTCCTAGCGACAGTTGCCAGACTGTCAACGCCAATACTGGCACCGGTCCACCGGGATCATACCTCAACCGAGCAGATTTTTCCGAAGGGCGTTGCAGCTCTTGGGGCAACCCGATCTCGGAGATGTATCTGGAGTCGCTTCGCTACCTCGCACATAAGACGCCCAATCCCGCGTTCACCTATAGCGGCACGGTTCAAGACACGGTCTTGGGGCTCTCTCAGCCGGCCTGGAACGACCCACTGACTAGTGCGACTTATTGTGCGCCGTTGAATGCCTTGGTAATCAATGGCTCGACTCAATCCTTTGACAGCGATCAGCTAAGCGGATTTAGCGACCTCAATCCCTCTGCGCCCCCTGCTCCTTGTTCTTCAGAGGCCGCAACGGCACAAGGGTGGACCAACTGCATCGGTTACGCCGGCAACGAAAATATCAATGGCGGAAAGTGGATGGTCGGCAACAGCGATACGCTCAGCAACAATGTCTGCTCGCCAAAAACGGTGAACCTCTTTGGCAGTGTTTCGGGCATCTGCCCCGAGCAGCCCCGCTATCAGGGTTCTTACAATATAGCGGGTGTCGCCTACGAGGCTCATAACAGGCGCATACGCACTGACCTGAGCGTACCCGCAGGTGATACCAATTCGCTTAAAGTCGCGACTTCTGCATTTTCGCTTTCGCCCAACGTTCCGCAAATCACCATTCCAGTTGGGGCCAAGAAGGTGACGATTCTTCCCGCGGGCATGTTTGAAGACCAGATTGTCCAGTTCAGCCCTGGGGAAATTGTGGAGTTTAAATTAGTCAAAGTCGGAACGAACGGGACTGGCCCCTTCGGCACATACATGATCCAATGGGATGAGTCCGGGCAAGGCGCGGACTATGAGCTGGATATATTCGGAACCATCAGCTACCAGGTCAATAACGCTACCAATCAGATCACGGTGACGACAAAAGTAGGAGGGCGTGGCGGAAACGGCTGTGACGGGTTTGGTTATGTGATCTCCGGCACGACTGAAGATGGCGCGCATTTCTTTTCCGGGATACAAGATAGCAATCCTGCTAACTGGTCGATTAACGGCGGCAATGGTTGCCAAGTCGCGTCGACAGCCACTACTACGAACCCTGGATTCTATTATCAGTACACTTCGCCGACCGGAGTCAAGACTACCGAATGCAAAGCATGCACTATCGACGCCAATCCTCAGGTTCCATCGATGAGCCATACTTTTAATGTGGTGGGCGGCGCCGGCCTGTTACAGGATCCGCTCTATTACGTAGCGAAATACGGCGGCTTCCATGACCTGAATAACAACAAGCGTCCCGACCAGACTGGTGAATGGGACAGCGTGGTCAACAGTACCGGCTTGGATGGCAGCGACGGCACCCCGGATACTTACTTCCCGGTAACGAATCCCAACCAACTGCAAATATCGCTCGACCGGGCGTTTACTCAGATACTGGGCATTTCCTCGTCGACTTCTGTTGCGACCAACTCGACCTCGCTTAATACGGGTACCCGGATTTTCCAGGCGCGCTTTAATAGCGCTGACTGGAGCGGGCAGTTGTTATCCTACCCGGTTGACTTGAACGGGAACATTTCCTCCGCGAAGGACTGGGATTCGGGCCAGCAAATCAACGGTCAAACCCCAGCCAGCCGCGTCATCACCACCTATAACCCAACATCTGGCGTTGCGCATAATAATTCCGGCATCGCCTTTGAGTGGGGAAATATTACTGCTGCTCAACAGGCATTCCTCAACCAGAACGCCAGCGGGGTGGTCGATGCCCTAGGTAGTTCGCGGCTTTCGTACTTGAGGGGCGATGCGAGCTTGGAAGGGACTTCGGCAAACACCTTCAGAAGGCGTTCGGCCAGCAAGCTGGGGGATATCATCAATTCCAACCCGCAATACGTGGGCGCACCAGCCAGCACCAACGTGGCCAATACCGCGGATGCCACCTATGCCACCTTCGCGAGCACCTACGCCAGTCGCACTCCGATTGTTTACACGGGCGCCAACGACGGCTTAATGCATGGATTTAACGCAGTACAAAGCACGGCCTCTGGCGGGGGCAGCGAAGTACTCGGTTATGTCCCAAGCCGGATTTATTCTGACTTGCCCAAGCTCACTTCACAAAACTATGTGCATCGTTATTTTGTAGATGGCACACCCAACGTACAAGACGTGTGCACCGCAAATACTCCCCTGCCGGCCGGCAGTAACAACTGCCCTTCCGCTACCAACTGGAAGAGTGTGCTGGTGAGCGGCTTACGAGCGGGCGGCCAGGGTGTATTTGCCCTGGATGTGACCGATCCCACCAAGTTTACCGAAGCCAATGCGAATAAGCTTGCGCTGTGGGAATTCACCGACTCTGATGACGCTGACTTGGGCTATGTCTACGGCCAACCGCAAATTGGCAAGATGGCTAACGGCAAGTGGGCTGTCGTGTTCGGTAACGGTTACGACAATACTTATTCGTGCACCGTGCGGCCCTGCTCCACCATGGGTAGTGCCGAAGGATCGCTGGATAACCATGCCAGCGCCAGCGGCCACGGCGTACTCTACATCTTGTTTATCCAGGATGGCGCCACCAGCACCTCCTGGGTTGCCGGCACCAATTTCATCAAGCTCGATACGATGGCAGGCACAACCGGCACGCCCAACGGACTGGCACAACCGGTCTTGGCCACCGACAACAATGGCATCGTGAACTACATCTATGTTGGAGATCTCCAGGGAAACATGTGGAAATTCGATGTCACGGACTCCAATCCCTCAAACTGGAAAACATCCTTTGGCACGCCAGCTTCACCGCAGGCGTTATTTGTCGCGAAGGATGCCTCCAACAATTTGCAGCCCATCACCTCGGCGCCGGTGGTCTACCCCAACCCGGCAGGCGGCCGCATGGTGTTATTTGGCACGGGGTTGTTCCTGCAATCAACTGACCAGTCCAATTTAAGCCAGCAAAGCCTCTATGGCATCTGGGATAACGGCGCACAGGTCAATGGGCGCGGCCAACTGGTCGCGCAAACTGTGCTCGCCAATGCCACGACTTCTGCGGGCACCTTCCGTGTCACCAGCCAGAATACCGTCAACTATGCCGCCTCACCGGCGCCTACCGGTTGGTATATGGATTTCCCGAATGTGGATGGCAGCGGCAACCCTGTTTACGGCTCAGGCACGGCGACTGGGGAACGCGTGGTGTATAACCCGATTATCAGTTCCCAGAAGCTGGTCGTGAATACGGCAATACCTTCGGTCGCAGTGTGCACGGCCGGCGGCACCACCTGGACCATGGACCTCGATCCGGTCTCGGGCGGCAGGCTCAACTTCTCACCTTTTGATGTGAACGGTGATTTCAACTTTTCGACCGCGGACCAGGTGACAATCGCCGGAATCGGCAGCGTCTACGTTAGCGGCATTAAGTCCACCGTTGGCATTGCTCCGACACCCACCGTCATCAGCGGCGCGACTGGCAGCGGCAAGGAATACAAGATCCTCAGCGGCTCGAGCGGCGGACTTGCGAGTGTGCTGGAAAACAACCCCGGTGCGCCGCCTCCCCCCGCAGCGATCAAGAGACGTGCCTGGCGCGAAATCTACAGGCAGTAAAGGTAAACAATCCGGGCATCCGCAATAACATGGCGGATGCCCGGTGCTTTTTGCAATTTCGCCTCGACCTGATTCGTTTTTTTCCTATTGGGCTTTCAACCCGGATGCCGGTGCCGTTGCAATTATCGCCGCAGACGTTTTGGTGACCGGTAAAACGGCCCTCGGCCTGCCACCCGCCACGCCCCCGCCCAGCATGGTCGCGGTAAGCGCTGGCGCTTTCAATGTTAGCGAGCAAACGAATTTGACTTCGGTTTACGGGGCTGAGTACCGCTTCGGGGGTCAGCATTTTTGGAACAGTCAACCGGTGGTCGGTTTTGCCGTTACCGCCAATCGATCGGTATACGGTTACGGCGGGCTCAGGTTCAATCTGCCGCTACCCTGGCAATTCGTAGTTGCTTCGACCTTTGCATTGGCCGGATATGACCAGGGAAACGGCAAGTACCTGGGCAGCCCCGTAGAGGCTTATTTCGAGTTGACCATTGGCCGCCGCTTCTCAAACAATATGGTCGTTGAAATAGCCGCACGGCATCTGTCGCACGATGACGTCTTCGGCACCTACGACCCCGGCGTCGACATAGTGGCTCTCAGCTTGGCTATTCCGATCAAGTAGCTGAATTTTCCGGAAAGACATTTCAAATGTCGCACGCGTTTGGCGACAACAAGCGATTTGGTTGGCAAGCAAGGGGCACCTCTTCCAGAAAATTTAATTCGCGTCCCAAGCCAAGCGCAAGCCACTAAACTGCCACCTTGCCTCGGGCGGAAAGAAATTACGGTAGGTCGCGCGCACGTGTGCCCTTGGTGTAACGCATGAACCGCCGCGCAGCACGTATTGGTTACACATGAATTTGCCGTTATATTCGCCTACCGGTCCCCGGGCCAGCCTAAATCCTGGATAGGGCGCATAGGAACTTTGCGTCCACTCCCAGACATCACCGAACAACTGGGCGAGGCCGGGGCGCTGCGGATCGCTTCGCAACGCCAGCGGATGGAAGGCGCCACTTTCCAAAAAATTGCCGTCAACCGGATTTTCCGATGCAACGACCTCCCATTCGGCTTCGGTTGGCAATCGTGCTCCTGCCCAGCGCGCGTAGGCATCGGCTTCAAAAAAACTGACATGGCAAATCGGTGTATGAGGATCAATTTTTTCCACACCGTGCAACGTGAACGTATACCAGTCGTCTTTGTCACGTTCCCAATATTGGGGCGCATTCCACTGTTGTTGTTGCACCATGTCCCATCCCATTGACAACCAAAGCTCGGGGCGTTGATAGGCTCCGTCTTTTATGAAGTTCAGAAAGTCTCCGTGTGTCACCGAATGAGACGCAATCTCGAAATCGCGCAGAATTACTGAATGACGCGGTAGCTCATTGTCGAACGAAAAATGAAGTCCCGTGTCCCCTATTTGGTATTTCCCGCCTGCGATCGGTATCCGCCGCGTTTTACGAGCGCGCACCACAGTCAAGGGCCATTGGCTTTGATAGGCGGGCTTAAGTGGGTTCTTCCAAAACAAATGCTTGATGTCGGTAAGCATTAATTCCTGATGTTGCTCTTCATGGTTAACACCCAGTTCCAACAATTCCATGAATTGGCCTCCTTCGGAGGGGAGCTTTTCGAATAGCATCGCCATCTGTTCGTCAACGTGATCCCGGTAGGCCAAGACCTCAGCAAGATCTGGTCGCGAAATCAGACCGCGTTCAGCACGTGGATGTTTGTCTCCAACCAGGTTGTAATAGGAGTTAAATAGCACACGGTAGGCCGGATGAAAGGATCGGTAATTATTCAGGAAGCGCTCGAGAATAAAAGTCTCGAAGAACCAGCTGGTATGTGCTAAATGCCACTTTGTCGGACTCGCATCGGGCATCGATTGCAGCGCGCAGTCTTCTGCAGTCAATGGTGCGATCAACTGCTTGGTCCTCGCACGCACGCGGGCGTACCGTGTCGCAAGGGGCGAGGAGTTAGAGGGGTTTTCCTGAATCAGAACTTTGGTTCGAAAACGGTGGCCGCTACCGGATATTTTATTCATGGCGAGGTTCCTCCGAACGCTGGCGGTGTGCTGAA
>DASPRI010000080.1:0-7489 GCA_035624535.1 Burkholderiales bacterium | reverse complement strand
CTCAGCTGGGAGAGCGTCGCGTTCGCAATGCGAAGGTCGGGAGTTCGATCCTCCTCGACTCCACCATCCCCTTAGTACATCCGTCCTCCTACCCAGGCTACCGGAAAATTCGCCGATATGCGATGTTTCCGAATCGCGGGCATGAAATTCGGCGGCCAGTCGGGTACTATCGAATTGTTATTGGCTGAGCCGAATGGCCTCAAGAGAACATCGGCCCGCTGGTTCTGGGTAAGCGTCCATTCAGCGCAAATACTATAATTGTTGGCGCGGAAAACAAGCTATAAGGTGGCTGCCATGCGAAAAACATTCCTTTCACACTTCTATAGTTTCTCAACTTTGACAGAACGAACGCGATTAACCAGCCGCGCGGCGCTCCTGAATTTTGCACTAGCGCTATCAGCTTGCGCGACGTATCAGGATCGCCCAATGCAGCTGGATGACACGGGCCGGGCATTTGAGTCCCGTTCTTTGGAAAATGCCGAGTTGCAAAAGTTTATTAGCGCAAACCTGCACCGCGATATCGAACCCTGGCCGCTGCAACAGTGGGATCTGTCCACCTTGACTCTGGCCGCGTATTACTACAACCCGGAACTGGACATCGCCCGAGCAAAATGGAATGTCGCCGAGGCAGCGGTTAAGACTGCCGGGCAACGCCCCAATCCTGTACTTAACTTGCCTTTCGAATATACCCTCGATCCGAAGAATGGGAACACGCCTTGGACCTACGGTATTAATCTGGACATCCCGATTGAGACTGCGGGCAAACGAGGCTACCGGATCGCTAAGGCCCAAAATCTTTCCCTGGCGGCGCGGCTGGACATGGGAAGCGTCGCTTGGCAGGTAAGAAGCCGGCTACGCAACGAGCTGCTCAACTGGTACGCCGCTTCGCAACGGGTTTCTCTACTGCAGAAAGCGATAGCCGCGCAGGAGGATGTTGTAAACATGCTGGACAATCGGCGTTTACATGGCGCCGCATCGATTGGCGAAGTCCACGCGGCCAAAATTGTTTTGGTGCAGAATCGCCGTGATTTGTCGCTCGCGGAAGCGCAAGTGCGCGATGCGCGGGCCCGAGTGGCATCGGCAATTGGAATCCCGGTAAGTGCGCTGAACGAAGTCAACATATCGTTTGGCGTTTTCGAGCAGAGCAATTTCGAAGTTCCTGCCGATGAAGTTCGTTATAAAGCCGTGCTCGGGCGCCCCGATTTGCTGAGCGCGCTGGCAAAATACGAAGCGAGCCAGGCTGCCTTGCAACTGGAAATCGCGAAACAGTATCCAGACGTCCATCTAGGCCCTGGCTATTTGTATAACCGGGACGGCGATTCACTGGTGCTGCCCATTTCCTTCGTCGCAGTGCCACTTTTCAACCGAAATCAGGGCCCCATAGCGGAAGCGGAAGCAATGCGGGAAGAAGCGGCCGCGCAGGTGAAAGCCTTGCAGGCGCGCGCAATCAACGAAACGGAACAGGCGCTCAAAAATTATTATGCAGCTGAAGACAATCTCGCTTCGTTTGACGCGCTGCTTGCCGCCGAGGAAGCACAGCTAAAAGCCTTGCAGAATTCTTTTGCTGCCGGTGAGACGGATCGGCTGACAGTGACGCAGGCGCAACGGGCGCTTCTTTCATTCCGCTTGGCCGGCGAGGATCCTCTGGTCCAGGTGCAACGGGCAATCGGCCAGTTGGAAAACGCTTTGCAGCATCCACTGTTGATTTCGGCCGACCAATGAAAACCGTTTTCGGAATCAGGCTGATGATTATTTTCGTTTTGCTAGCTGGCATTGTTGCACTCTTGGTCTATGCGGCGCCTCACTTTTGGCACGGTGACGCAGCTACCAAAACGATTGCAGAGTCTGGAGAAAACGCCGGGGTGAAACCTGGCAGAGCCGATCCCAAGGCTACCCCGAGTGACCAAACGGGCGGACCGCGCCGTGCGGCGGCGGCAACAGGCGGTTTCACTTCAGTAAAACTGAGCGCCGCCATGCAGGCTCAAAGCGGCGTCAGTTCCGAAGAGCTCAGAGCAGCGAATTACCAGCCTGAAGCCGTTGCCTACGGCACGGTTCTGGATTTGCAATCGCTCACTGAACTGCGCACTCGCTTCAATGCAGCATTGGCGGAAGCCGAAATTGCACATTCCGCCATGAATGTTTCCGAACAAGAATATGAACGCGTCAAGGCGCTTTACCAGGACAATCAGAATACGTCTCTGAAAGCACTGCAAAAGGCAGAGCAGGCTTTTTTGTCCGATAAAGCCAGATTCGAGGCCGCTACTTCGGCGATTCAGGACATCAAGGGGTCTGCGCGCCAGCAATTTGGGGATGTTTTGGCAGGCTGGGCGCTCGCAGGTGGCTCGGCTGAATTTCAGAAATTTCTCAAGCGAGAGGAAATCATAATACGCGTCACTTTGTCACCGGGTCTCAGAATTGCGGCACCGTCAAGGGTGCAGGTTGTTGCAAATAATAACCCGCCGGTGGTCGCTAATCTCGTATCCGCTTCGCCGCAGAGCGATCCGGCGATTCTGGGCACCGCCTATTTCTATCGCGCTGCAGCGGTGCTCGCGGCGGGCACCCGCGTAACGGCGTATTTTCCGACATCTGGGCAGTTAATGAAGGGAGTGTTCATTCCTGGCAATGCGGTCGTTTGGTTCGCTGGCCAGGCGTGGTCGTACGTGCAGCTCGATCCGGAACGCTTCGAGCGGCGCTCGGTTTCTGAGGACTATGCACATGGCGGCGGATTTTTTGTGACCCAGGGTTTTAAACCTGGGGATCGAGTCGTCGTTAAGGGTGTGCAGCTTCTGCTGTCCGAAGAGCTGCGCTCGGAAATTCAAACGGGTGATAACGGGGACCAGGGTTGATCCCGAATAACAAAGCGGGATTTCTCACCGCTAAAAAATAGTAGGAAGCAGCTATACTTTCCTCAATCGTACGTTTCTCGGTTCGCTTTCGCGGCGTAGTCATCGCATTGGCATGCCTGGTGCTCGGCTTCGGCGTCTATACCTTTTTTAAATCCCGGCTGGACGTTTTTCCCGAATTTGCTCCGCCGTTGGTGGTAATACAGACCGAAGCCCCGGGGCTTTCCGCAGAGCAGGTGGAAGTCTTGGTCACCCAGCAAATCGAAAATGCGCTGGGCGGAATCATCAGCCTTGAGACCATGCGTTCACAGTCGATCCAGGGGCTTTCAGTCATCACCATGACGTTCCATGGCGGCACGAATATTTACCACGCGCGCCAACTGGTCACGGAACGACTCAATGCGCTTGCTGGGCAGCTGCCACGCGGCGTAAAGCCGCCCGCCATGACGCCGCTTTCTTCTTCCGCCAACCAATTGTTGGCGATCGGCCTGACCTCTGATACTCGTAGCCCGATGGAGCTGCGCACAATTGCCGATTGGACGGTAAAACCGCGGCTGCTGAGTGTTCCAGGCGTCGGCAGCGTTAACGTATTCGGTGGCGAGGTCAAACAACTCCAAGTTCAGGTCGACCGGCAAAAACTCATGCTGTACAAGCTGTCTTTGCAGGATATTTTGGACACTGCGCGGCGCTCAACGGGCGCACGCGGCGGCGGATTTATCGAGAACGAGAACCAGCGCATTATCATCAATACCCAGAGCGAAGCGCTGACACCCGCGCAGTTGGCGCAGGTGGTCATCTTGCAAAAGAGCGGCGCCAGCGTGAGGCTGGGCGAGATCGCTGAAGTCGCTTTCGGTCCGGCGCCTTCCATTGGCGGCGCTCTGGTCGAGGGCAAACCGGGCGTAATCATGATGATCAACAGCCAATTTGGCGCGGATACACTTACCGTATCCGAGGCGGTGGAAAAATCCTTAAAAGGCCTGAACGCGGTATTTGCAGCAAACCAGGTGGTCCTCCATCCCGACCTGTTTCGGCCCGTCAATTTTATCTTGGTGGCGATAAACGGATTAAGAACCGCACTCCTGTTGGGCGCGGCGCTGGTGGTGATTGTGCTGTTTCTGTTCCTGTTTAACGCCCGTACCGCATTCATCTCTGCAACCGCGATTCCGCTGTCGCTGATTGCTGCGGTTATCGCCTTGCACTATCTGGACGTGAGTCTCAATATCATGACGCTGGGCGGTTTGGCGATCGCCCTTGGTGAAGTGGTAGATGATGCGATTGTCGATGTGGAAAATATTTTCCGCCGGCTTCGAATAAACCGCACGCTGCCGCATCCTCTCGACATCGGCCAGGTCATCGTAAATGCCTCGGTCGAAGTGCGCAGTGCCGTGGTCTACGCCACCTTCATCGTGGTTCTGGTTTTCACTCCGGTATTGGCACTTTCCGGAGTTGCCGGCAAGTTGTTCGCTCCGCTGGCGCTCGCCTATATTCTCGCGATACTAACTTCCCTTGTCGTTGCCCTGACCGTAACTCCTGCTCTTGCCTATGCCATGCTCCATCGTCTGTCTTTCGCTGCCGGTGATCCATGGTTGATCCGAAACTTGAAATCGCGATACGCGATTTTCCTCGCGCGAATTGAACCGCATACCACGATACTGATTGGCGTAGTCGCCCTGCTTTGCATCGGAGCCCTCGCGGTATTGCCATTTTTTTCTGTCAGATTCTTGCCGGAATTGAGGGAGGGACATTACATCGTTCACATGACAGGCATACCGGGAACCTCCCTGGATGAAGCGCTCCGGGAGGGCGCTCGAGTGACTACGGCGCTGCGCGAGCTTCCCGGAGTGCGTTCGGTGTCGCAGCGCGTGGGCAGGGCGGAAAAATGGGTGGACACCACCGGTCTGCACGTCAGTGAATTTGACGTCGACCTCAAGCCTTCGAGCGGCGAGGAGCAAAAGCGATTACTGGAACAAATTCGCCAGACGCTTAGTCGGTTCCCGGGCGTGGCATTTACCGTCCGCACTTATCTTACGGAACGGATCGAGGAAACCATTTCCGGCTACACGGCCCAGGTCATTGTGAATATTTTCGGCAATAATCTGGACGTGCTGGATATCAAAGCCGCGGGAATCGCAAAAATATTAAGCGGCATTCCCGGCGCAACGGGAGTGCAAATGCAATCCCCGCAAGGCACTCCGCAGCTGACGATACGTTTGCGCCCTGAGCAGCTGGCGCGCTGGGGCTTCGCGCCGCTCGATGTGCTGGATTCGATCCAGGCGGCGTACGAAGGCGCGGTAGTCGGACAAGTTTACGAAGGCAGCCGGGTTTTCGACGTTTCCGTGTTATTGAACGCAGCCGCTCGTCTCAATCCAACCGAGATCGGTGCCCTACCCCTGCGAACTCCGGAGGGATTAATGGTCCCGCTGCACGAGATTGCGGACATCTATCTGACGTCCGGCCGATACATCATTTTGCATAGCGGCGCGCAGCGTTTGCAAACTGTCACAGCCAACGTGACAGGCCGGGACGTGACTGACTTTGTCGAGGACGCAAAACGGCGGATCAACAGCGAAGTCTCTTTTCCGAAGGGTTTTTACGCGGCTTTCACGGGTGAGGCCGAAGCCCAGGCCCGATCGCAGTGGGATTTATTCGTATACTCGGCTATGGCCGGTGTGATCGTCATTGCCTTGCTTTTTTTGGCCCTGCGCAGCGCCAGGGCGCTATTGCTGGTCATGGTTAATCTTCCCTTTGCGCTAGTGGGCGGGGTGTTGATCGTGTGGATAACCGGTGGCACGCTGACGCTAGGTTCACTGGTCGGATTTGTCACGCTTTTCGGCATTACGCTACGCAATTCCATCATGCTGATTTCGCATTACCAGCATTTGATCAGCGCCGAGGGGATGAATTGGGGAGTGGAGGCGGCGATTCGCGGCGCGACCGAGCGCCTGGTTCCCATCTTTATGACAGCTCTGGTGACCGCGCTCGGCCTGTTGCCTCTGGCGGTTCAGAGCGGCGAGCCGGGAAACGAGATCGAGGGGCCAATGGCCACAGTCATACTCGGCGGGCTCATTACTTCTACACTGCTGAATCTGGTTGTCCTGCCGCCAGTAGCATTACGCTTTGGTCGATTCGTTCGGCCCCAGTGATGGGCTTTGTTTCAGAGCCGCATGGGTTGTTGAAATGATCTGCGCAGCGATTTGTTTGGAAATGGCCTTGGCATTCAGTCCAGATCCCGTTGTTTCTTTGTGGTTCCAAGCGAGTAGCGGATGCCGACAAAACCGGCAATCGGCGCACCAGGTCCCACAAATAGCTCCGGTCTTCCAAATGCGTTGGCGGGATTAAAGTTGTTCGGGCCGGTGAAGAAATTGCTGCCGAGTACGCCCATATTGGCGTATGTCTTGTCGAACAAATTGTTAATGTTCGCGAAAAACTGCCATCGCGGCAGAAATTCATAGTTCGCATTCAAATTGACTACTGCATAACCGGCAACCGTGCCTTGGGGATCGAAGTTGTTCTCGTTGCCGCGGGCGATCTGGCTGCTGTAAGCCTGCACGCTCGCGCCTGCGACAAATTTGTCGTTGAAAGCATAGTCCACTCGCGCCTTGAAACTATTGCGCGGTATTCCGGGTATCCGGTTGCCGGGTATTACCAGAATCTGTCCATTTGCATTCGCAGCGGTGTTGTTGGGGCTGTTCTCGATGAATGGGGTTTGGAAAGTGGCATCGATATAGCTGTAATTGGCGGCAAAGGACAAACGGCCTTGCTTAGTGCTAAACCCCAGCTCAAGGCCTTGGCGCAGCGTGTCGCCGACATTTTGGAAGAATCCCGTGCTGATACTGCTGCTGATAAACTCGATGTCATTCGAAAGTTTGGTGGAAAAGAAAGCAGCTTTCCAGGCGGTATTTCCGGCAATCTGGCCGCGGGCGCCGACTTCCCAGGTTCTGGAAACGACTGCCTTGAGCGGCGGGTCGGATATAAACTCGTTGGGTAGGCTGCAAGGGGCGCTTGGGCTGGCACAGGTGAGTTCAACCGGAGTGGGCGCCCGCATTCCCTCGTTGTAGGCAGCGTAGGCGGTCAACGCCTTACTGGGATTGTAGTTCACGCCTACCGCCGGGTTGAAGCGAACAAAGACATTGTGTCCGTTCAGCGCTGGGGTAAGCCCGGTCAAATCCTCCAGATCTACCGAAGCGTAATTGTAGCGGCCTGAGGCGGTCAAATTGACTTGATTGGTCATCGAGAAGTTATTGTTAAAGTAAGCGCCATAATAGCGGTTGCTGCTATGAACATCGGTGATCGAGCTAAAGGGCGTTAGCAGTATAGCGTTGGAGTTCCCATCAGGAGTGATAGCCACCTCCTGCTGCGATTGAGTGAGATCGGTGCTCCCCAGATCCATGCTCGCCCCTGCGGTGAACTGATTGTTGTGGCTGAAGAGATTTCCCAGGTAGCTGTATTGCAGCGAGCCCCCGTACGAGGATTGATCGATATCTGTTTCCACATTGAAAGCCGGGGCGTTGCCTGGCGCGACTGGCAAAGTGGGATCGAAATCCCCATTGGTATTTCCGTTTAGGACGTTTTGGCTGAGCTGACGATAATAGACATTGGCGGCAATGAGATTGTTATCGGTGAGGAAATGGCTGCCTTTGACGTTA
>DASPRI010000067.1:0-2344 GCA_035624535.1 Burkholderiales bacterium | reverse complement strand
AATTCTCCAGAAGACATTCTCGATTTGACTGTAGAAATGCTCGATCGACTGGATGGTCGCCAAGATAAGTATCGAGATTACGTGAAATTGCAGGAGGCTTTTGCGCGGTTGCTCAAACCTCAGCATTATGGGTATGGAACCCCTGCCCATATCGGTGGACTTTTTTTGACGAAGCACCGTGAGTTACTTTAGCGACATGCGTCGCACGCCAGAAAAAATTACAACAAAGGCGGGAGCTTTCTTGGCCGCGTGAACAGGAATCGAAGCATGCTTTGCAGGTGCCATGCTAAATACTCTGGATTCCGATGGCTCTCACGGCGGGCGTCATGAATTACCTTGGTCATGGGATCGACCCGGACATGAAAGCCCATCGCCCGCAAGCGTGCGCAAATGTCGACGTCCTCGTAATACAGAAAGTAACGCTCGTCGAAGCCGCCGATTTTTCTGAACGCTTCCGCCTTAAACAGCATGAACATGCCCGCGACCCAATCGGGCTCGAGCAGCTCAGAGATCTCGGGATAATCGATTCGGTTAACAACGCCAAGCGCCTTGCCGAAAAGGGACCGCAGAGTCGGAAAGCGCCGCGCGTTGTCCTCAACGCGCCCTTCCGGGTCAATGACGCCGGGGGCAATTACGCCGATGTCCGGGTCCCGCAATCCCGCCAGCAGCCGCGGGAAAGGGTCCTGCGGAAGCCGCACGTCAGGATTCAACACGCAGAAGTATGCGCCTTTGGAGGCGCGAAATGCTGTGTTATGATTGGCCGCGAATCCCTTGGGTTCCGCATTTTGGTAAACCGAAAGCTTGAGCGATTCTCGCATTGCCCCAGGTGGAAACGGTTCGCTCACGTTTTGCGTAAGGATAATCTCCAGTGGCACCGTGTTACATCGCGCCAGATCTCCCAGCAACTGTTGGACCAGCTCACCGTGGCCGTGGCTCACGACCGACACCGAAATCATGACGGGCGCTGCACATGAAGCGCCAGAATAATTTCGATTTAATTCGCTTTCTAATGGCATGGATCGTTGTCCTAATGCATGCGCATATATTACCGCACGCCCTCAGTCCTGCGTCGGTTGCGCAGCTATCCTGGGTAAGCTACGTGGTCCAGGTGTTCTTTGTAGTTAGCGGCTACCTGGTCTTCGGCAGTTATGAAACTTCAAAGTCCGTGTCTCAGTATTATGGTAAGCGCATACGCCGCGTGTACCCGGCGTACGTCTTCGCGATCGTGTTCTGGGCAGTCGCAGGTGTGCTGCTATCGACCCTGCCTCCGGCGGAGTATCTTCTGTCTCGGCAGCTCTACAGCTATCTCGGCTTCAATTTAGTGTTCCTGAATTTCATCTCGCCGACGCTTCCCGGGGTGTTTTCCTCGAATCCCTGGGTCGAGGTCAACGGCGCGCTGTGGACACTAAAGGTCGAGGTGATGTTTTATGCGCTTGTTCCGGTATTCGTCTGGCTGTTCCGGCGATTCGGGCTTGTTCGAATACTGGTCCTGTTCTACATGCTTTCAGTACTATATCTGCTAGGGGTTAGAGAGCTCGCCGCGACGACCGGGCAATCTGCTTTCCTGCGGTTGCAGTACCAATTTCCGGGTCAGCTCACCTATTTCCTTGCTGGCGGGCTCCTCTATTACCGCGAGGCCGACTTGCGTCGTTGGCTTTTTCCCGGCGCCATGCTAGCAATTCCCATTCTTTCGTTCCCGATCCCTGTGGTGGAGGCGGTAATCGGTCCGATCGCGCTAGCGTTCCTTACTGTCTGGTTTGCTACGCAGTTCCGTTACCTCGGCAATTTCGGTCGCCACGGCGATTTTTCCTTTGGTGTCTACACTTTCCACTTCCCCATTCTGCAATGGATGATATCGCGCGGCTGGTTTGCCACAAACCCGATCGAGGCTCTCATTGGCGCCTGCACGCTTGTGATGGTGTCGGCGTTCGTTTCGTGGCATGTTGTGGAAAAACCGTTTCTGCTGCGCTCATCTCACTATGTCAAAGCCGCTCGAGAACAAGCGACATAGATTTGGCATGTTTTTCATTTAGCGCGAGCTGCGGTTTCGGTGACGAGAATCAAATCGCCGTTATTGAATTTTCCAGCCGTTATCATTAGACTGACCGGCGGCAAGGAACCTATGAAAACACTCTCGTTATGCGCGGGCTGAAACCGGCTGATGTTCTTCCTGAAATTAATGCGGTCACCATTCATCACTCCGGTACCGGCAGATCGTATGCTTCGATCCGGGATTACGAAGCCGATAGCGTTTCCAAGAAGCAATTGCGCATAATCTTAAGCTACACGGACTCCATCAATCGCGCCGTGCAGCGGAATTAATCCAGCCGGCAAATGCCTACGG
>DASPRI010000060.1:0-4993 GCA_035624535.1 Burkholderiales bacterium | reverse complement strand
TCGGCATCTGATTCACCCGATGGCGCCGTGGTGGAAAAGGGGGCGGCAGCAGAAGTGTTGCGCAATCTTTACGCGAGTTCGCAAAGCACTCGGCCACTCTTTACCTGCATTAATTGCACGACGCCGACCGCTTTCTCAAATACGGCGGGAAACCCCACGTCCTTTGACTCGTCCAACACTTTGATTACGCAAAGTGCGCTGAATGCGGGCAGTTCACAGGAACGCAGCGACATCATCAACTGGGTGCGGGGTACAGACAATCTGGACGAAAACCTGAATGGCGTCACTACCGATATTCGCGCCTCGATACACGGCGACGTGCTGCACTCCCGTCCGGCCGTGGTCAACTACAACCGCAATAACGATAACGATGATGTGGTCGTATTCTACGGTTCCAACGACGGTGTTATCCGCGCAATTAAAGGCGGACAGAAGATCGCGGCCTCGTCCACATCGAGCGTGCCGAGCGATTTCAATACCTCAGGCTATGAAAAATGGGGATTCGTCCCGCAGGAGTTTTTTGGCCAGTTCAAGCGCCTGCGCGACAATGCTCCGGCTATAACCAAACCGGGCGTTCCCGCAAGCGTGGTATTTACAGCCACCACCACCAGCGGCAGCGCGATAATCAGTGGCCTCTCCTCCACCCAGACTGCGCAGCTTACGACCGGGATGCTGGTATCGGGCGCCGGGATTCCGACCGGTAGCCTGGTCATCAACGTGCAATCGGTATCTACAGTCATGATTTCGCAGAATGCGACTGCCTCAGGCAGCGCCTCGTTGACTTTCACATCCGAGCCGAAACCTTATTTCGCGGATGGCCCGATTGGCGTATTTGTCTGTGACCAAAGTACCGTAATACCCACACCGACTGACCTGCTGCAGAAATGCGAGAATGGCAACGGCCAACTTCGCAAATCAGATGGCGACATCGTACAAATTTTCATCCCCATGCGCCGAGGCGGGCGTTTCATTTACGCTCTTGACGTTACCACCCCGGAATCCCCCAGCTACATGTGGAGAAAAGGTTGCTTTACAAGCGGCGGCACCACGAGCTGCGATCCGGGCTACCAGGAGCTGGGCCAGACATGGTCTCAACCGACCCCCGCCAAGCTGAATATCAACGGCACGACCACGGAAGTCCTGATCTTTGGCGGAGGCTACGACCCGATGGTTGAAGACCAGGATCCGATTCCTGCAAGCGGAGCCGGTTCCACCGACACCATGGGCCGAGGAATTTTTGTGGTAGACGCGAACACCGGCAATGTCATCTGGCAGGCCGGGCCGGTTCTGCCTGCTCCGCTCTCGCCCGGCGAAATATTCCTCCCGGTTGCTGAGATGACCTACAGTATCCCCTCGGATGTTAGCGTCATCGACAGGGACCGCAATGGCCTCAGCGATCGGGGTTATGTCGGGGATACCGGCGGCAATGTGTGGCGCGTGGATTTTAACGATCCCAACCCTTCCAACTGGCAGGTGCACAAGCTGGCCTCGCTCGGCTACGCCGCTTCGCAAACCAATGCCGACCGGCGGAAATTTCTGTACCCAGCCAGCGTAGTGCCAGCAAGCGACAGTAGTGGTCCATTCGATGCGGTATTGTTGGGATCGGGGGATCGCGAGCATCCGTTCAACGGCTATGGTGACTCTACGCATCCCATGTCTGCTGCGGTCACGAATCGCTTTTACATGCTTAAGGACCGCAACGTGAGCGCAACTCAAGCGTTCGACCCCACAAAGCAATGCCCGGTGGCCAACACCAACCAGTCCGCATCCTTCGTCATCACCGATTTGGGTGCATCTGTAGTCGGCTCCGCAGCATTGCCTGCTTTCCAGGATTTGACGTCGATCAATCTTACTGTGAACGCGATACTTGGTTCGTTGGATCAGGCGTGCGGCTGGTTTATCACCCTCGGACAAGGGGAAAAGGTTGTCGGCAGCGCGCTAACCCTCGCCGGGACCACGTTTTTCAATACCAATCAGCCGACGCCGCCATCGCCCGGTGTGTGCACGACCAATCTAGGTATCGCGCGGGAATTCGCGGTGAACTACCTAAACGCAGGAGCCGTAATTAACAATACCGGGGGCCTCGTGCTGACTGTGGCCGACCGCTCTGCTGTGCACCCTGGTGGCGGCTATCTGCCGAGCCCGGTGCCAGTCGTGGTCAATTTAGCTCCTCCCGGCAGCAGCATGACGGCCAAACCCGTCGAGGGAGTTTGCATCGGCACCGACTGCAAGAGAACACCTAGCGGCGCATTTGGTGCCCGCCTCAGGACCTATTGGTATAAGGAAATCGAGTAAAAAAGAGGCGTCCGGGCGGCGGCATTAGCGATTTTTGCTGGCACGATTTGCAACACAATTGGGCAAGTTGGCACGTGCAGGCGGGAACGCCTTTGCATGTGCTGCAGGAGCTCGGAGGCTGGGAGTGCGTGGAGATGGTTCGACATACGCGCACCTTTCCAGCGCGCACTTAATCGATTACGTGGACCGCACATCCGGCTTGAAATTGGTTGTTGAGGGGGGAAAAGCCACGATCTAGCTACGCTCGCCGACATGAAAAAGCTTGCAGTGTTGCAAGCCTTTGAATGTTGTGGCGCGCCAGACAGGATGAAACCGGGCACTGGGAGGAGAGTCTTCTGTTGCCCTAACCTACCCGCTGGGCAGCTCCTCTAGTAGTCAATGTCCGCTGTCGACGCAAAGCGGACATTCGGGCTGACCGATAATACGCGGGTCCCGGGTTCGAGCCCAGTTGGGGACGCCAACTTTATGCGAGTTATCGCAGAAATAGTAGGCACCAAGCAATCGGCGATCTATTTGGTTTTCCTGCTATAGTAATCGATCCCATGAGTGACTCTAAAGCCGAACCGCGATGGCCGGCCATAATCGCATTGCTTGCGGTCGGGGGGATTTATACCGCACTGCCCCCGTCTCTTATCATTGGACCGCGTTGGCTACTTCTCGCGATTGTGATTGTTCTCATAATACCAGCGGTCATCTCTCGCCGGATGGGTCATCATCAGCTCAATCGTATTCTAGGCTACGTAGTAAGCGCGATAATTACGCTTGCGTTGGTTATGTCGCTATCGCTTTTGATTAAGGCATTGCCGGTGAAGACGGAATCTGCGCCCGCGCTTTTGCGGTCAGCTGCAGCGCTCTGGCTGACGAACATCGTAGTTTTTGCTCTCTGGTATTGGAGACTCGACGCAGGAGGTCCGCATCAACGCGATAGCCGTGCGGCTCATACAGAAGGCGCCTTTCTGTTTCCCCAGATGTTAGAGTACGCAAAGCCCGCGGACGAAAGGAATTGGTCGCCGACATTCATTGATTACCTATTCATCGCATTCAATACGAGCACCGCATTTTCGCCCACGGATACGCCGGTGCTTTCGCGATGGGCTAAGGTACTTACAATGGTTCAAGCATTGATTTCGCTGCTGATCGTTGTGCTTCTGGCAGCACGAGCGGTTAATATTTTCTAGTTCACCTTGGCCATTCGTCGATCCTAGCGGACGGCTGAACGCGACCCAAAGCGGACATTCGCGCTGACTCATAATCCGCCGGGTCCTAGGTTCGAACCCTGCTGGGCGTTCCTACCGGAGCAAATCATTGCTGTTTCTATTGCGCGGTGTAAGTCAACCGCATCAACAGCGGTGAGCATTTTAGCCTTAGTCCTTCCTACTGCGTGCTCTGGCGAGCACTTGGGAGTGGTGCCCACCGGTACCAATAGGTATGAATTTCGTCAATAAGGGGAACGAAGAGAAAAGTCGCAAGATTGTTTTCCTCTCGCTCCATAACTAGTGATCCGTCCTCGCTTCGGCGAAACATCTTATTTACCCAGAGGCTCTGGTTCTGAAAACCTGTAATAAACAAATTTGAGGAGCGTTTTATTCTCAACCTTCCGGCCTCGCAGCTGAAACCGCCTTCGTATACTGAAAGAGTCTGCCTGCCTATTGCAATATCCTGGTCGCCTTTATCTTTTCTCCACATGATGACTTCCAGAATGTCATTGGCGGGCTGCCTTATCTCAACATGTGTTGCGTCGTTAAACGGGTGGTGTTGAGTATCCCAATCTCTTAATCCCCAAATATAAGTGGCCTTGTCCCTCAGCAAATTGTAGCTGAGTCGTTGACAAACAAATTCATATCTTTCCCCACATACCCCCCACTCAAAGTCTGGATTTTCATGTCGATTCGTTTCACCGATATCAGGATAAATGCCAGCGAGCAAGGGGCAAGGATGAACTGGACTCGCCTCTAGGGGGGCCAGTTGGCAGGATATTTCGAACCTACGTGTATGCATGCGGAGAGCATGAAAGGGACGATTAAGGAGACAACCCCGTTGAAGATGCTGTGTTTGTTCAGAAATACCATAAGTTACTACGGTTCTATTTAGGTCGCTGAGAGCATTAGATGACTAATCGTTTCCGCTGAAGTAATTCGGGCCACAAATACATTTTAGCCTACATGTGGACTTAGAAATCCTATGAAAAAATTGGACGACTTGCGAAGAATATTTAGCGCTTACCAGTTACGTTTAGCAATACACGCAACCAACACAGAGAGGCTCGTAATTAGTAGATCGTGGCAGATTCGAATCGCCAATCAACAGATTTAAACCTGAAGTTCGTTTCTCCAACTTTTTGACAAAGGCTCAAATCCCCTTTTGGGTCCCGCTGCCCAAATAACAATCGGGTCGAATGTCCGCTTTTGGCCGAAAACGGACACTCGCGAATGTTCGCATTGGACCCAAAGCGGACGTTCGGGAGAAAGCAATCCTGGAAATGAATAAGCCTCGCGTTAGAGAGGCATGCAAAAGATGGCGCGCCCGGCAGGATTTGAACCCGCGACCCCTTGGTTCGTAGCCAAGTACTCTATCCATCTGAGCTACGGGCGCATGAAACGAAATTATAGCAATCCCTGCTAGGTTGAGAAACAAAATGGATTTGCGTCCAATTCCGTTTCCAGCAATCCGGCTTTCTCTTTTTTTCGCGCTGCGCGCT
>DASPRI010000058.1:0-18059 GCA_035624535.1 Burkholderiales bacterium | reverse complement strand
TCACCCAGCAGATGCGGCGCAAGGTACAGCAGCAGCTCATCCACCAAACCTGCTTTTAGCAGTGAACCGTTAAGTCTGAATCCGCCCTCCACGAGGACTTCATTCATTCCAAGTTTCGCGAGCGCTTCCATCATCTTTGGCAGTTCCACTTTACCTTCCGGGTTGGGCACAACCATCACCTTGACGCCAACATCCATAAGCTTGGCAATCTTTGTTTTATCATCGACTGCGCAAAACACCAAAGCGCCGCCCTGGAGGGCCCGCGCTTTCGGGTCGATCTCGAGTCTGCTGTCCACCACCACGCGCAGGGGTTGGCGCGGTGTTTCCACGTGCCGCACGGTAAGCTGCGGGTCATCGTCCTTGATGGTTCCGATGCCAGTAAGGACCGCGCAGGAACGAGCGCGCCAGCGGTGCGCGTCCTGCCTTGCAGGCTCGCCGCTGATCCATCGGCTGTGCCCGTTATTGAGCGCGGTCTTGCCGTCCAGGCTGGCAGCAATTTTGACCCTGGTCCAGGGGCGAGCGCGGACCACGCGCGAGATAAAGCCGATATTCAATTCGCGCGCTTCATTCTCCATTATCCCGTATTCAGCTTGAATGCCGGCCTGTGCTAGTTTTTCCAGTCCGCCGCCATCAACCAGCGGGTTCGGGTCGCGCATGGCCGCGACCACGCGTTTCAATCCCGATTCGATCAAGGCATCTGAGCAGGGGCCGGTTTGTCCATAATGATTACAAGGCTCCAGCGTGATATACGCTGTCGCACCACGCGCATTTTTTCCCGCCGTTTTGAGGGCATTGATTTCAGCGTGCGGCATACCGGCGCGCTCATGCCATCCTTGGCCAATTACGCTTCCTTCGCTCACAATGACGCAGCCGACGCGCGGATTGGGAGTCGTGGTATACAAACCGCGCTCGGCAAGACGCAACGCTTGCGCCATGTAACGATGGTCGTCTGGGGAAAACATCACGAGTCAAACTCGCGGTGCAATGAATCAATTGCGGCGGCGTGGCCGGCTTTTTGCGGGCTGCTGCACTTCCTTAATCGCGTCGCGGAAATCTTCCTCGTCCTGGAAACTCCGGTATACCGAGGCAAAACGGATGTACGCCACCTTATCCATTTTGTACAACTCTTTCATGACCATTTCACCGATGCGGCGTGACGGCACTTCACGCTCTCCCATGCTCAGCAGCTTTTGCGTGATGCGCTCTATCGCTTCGTCCACCCGCTCCGCAGGAACTGGGCGCTTGTGAAGAGCCCGCATGAAACCGGTTCGCAGGCGCTCGCGATCAAACTCGGTGCGGTTGCCGTTTTGCTTGATGATTTGCGGCATGTGCAGCTCCACGGTTTCATAGGTAGTGAAGCGCTTCAAGCAGGAAAAACAGCGCCGGCGCCGGCGCACGCTAGTGCCCTCGCCGTTTACTCGCGAATCAACCACCTGCGTATCCTGCGTGCCGCAAAACGGGCATTTCATCCCGGACCCCGTGAGGGGTGAGAGGCGTTCGGTGAGGAGTCAAATTTAGAATTGGCTTTACTTCCTGACCTCACTTCTTGCTCCTTGATCCTCGCTTTGTGGCATAGACCGGGTACTTTGCACACATTGCTTTAGCTTCACGCGCGACACGCTTTAATACGTTTTCGTCGCTGGGTGCTTCCAGCACATCTGCAATCAGGTTAGCCAGTTTTTCGGCTTCTCTTTCCTTAAAACCCCGCGTGGTCATTGCCGGCGTGCCGATACGGATACCACTCGTGACAAATGGCTTCTCCGGGTCATTCGGTATGGCATTTTTATTGACCGTGATATGCGCGCGTCCGAGCGCAGCTTCCGCATCTTTGCCGGTGATCTTCTTGGCGCGTAAATCCACCAGGAACAGGTGGCTGTCGGTACGGCCGGAGACAATTCTTAGACCCCGCTTCTGGAGCACTTTTGCCATGAGCCGCGCGTTGTCTATCACAGTTTTCTGGTAGCGCTTGAACTCGGGACTCTGCGCTTCTTTGAAGGCTACGGCCTTGGCAGCGATGACGTGCATCAAGGGGCCACCCTGAATCCCAGGGAAAATGGTCGAATTAATCGCCTTGGCAAGGTCCTCCCTGCTGGTGAGAATGAGGCCTCCGCGCGGGCCACGCAGAGTCTTGTGCGTGGTACTGGTAACAAAGTCGGCGATGCCTACGGGGTTGGGATAATGGCCCGCGGCAATCAATCCGGCATAGTGCGCCATATCTACAAAGAAATACGCGCCCACGCTGTCCGCGATTTGGCGAAAACGTTTCCAATCTATGACCAGGGAGTATGCCGAGGCCCCGGCAACGATCATTTTGGGCTTGTGCTGATTCGCTAGGCGTTCCACTTCGTCATAGTCAATTTCCTCGGTCTTGGGATGCAGACCGTAAGTGATAGCATTGAAGATTTTGCCGCTCAGGTTCACTGCGGCTCCGTGCGTCAGGTGTCCACCGTGAGCGAGGGACATGCCAAGAATCGTGTCGCCCGGTTTCAGTACCGCGAAATAAACCGCCTGGTTAGCCTGCGAACCCGAGTGCGCCTGCACATTGGCGAACTCGGCATTAAACAAGGCCTTCAACCGGTCAATCGCCAGTTGCTCAGCGATATCTACGAATTCACAGCCGCCATAATAGCGTTTGGCCGGATAGCCTTCGGCGTATTTGTTGGTCAGCACCGAGCCTTGCGCCTGCAACACCGCTGGGCTCGCGTAATTTTCCGACGCGATGAGTTCGATATGATCTTCCTGGCGCTGATTTTCGGCGCGAATTGCTTTCCACAGCTCAGGATCGATTTTGGCAATCGTGTGATTTACGGGGAAGGACATGGTCGCGGCTTTCTTGGGTGGATTTTAAAGCGTGGATTTTACCATGCCACGCCGGTCACTGCCCGCGGTTCGCAGGTATGCTGCTGAAGCAGAATGCGACTGGGGCACGCTGCATCTTGCCCCCGCCTCAGTCGCCGGCGACAGTCATATTATCTATGAGGATCGAGCCGCACTGTTTTGAGCCCCGGATCAGGATATCGTTACCGACCGCGATAATTCCCCGGAACATGTCGAGGAGATTCCCGGCAACAGTGATTTCCTGCACCGGGTATTGGATTTCGCCACGTTCCACCCAAAAGCCCGCGGCGCCGCGGGAATAATCTCCGGTAACCAGGTTTACTCCGTGGCCCAATAACTCGGTGATCAGCAAGCCTCTATCCATTTTTTTCAGCAGCCCCGCCAAATCCAATTCCCCGGTCTGCAACAACAAATTATGATTGCCGCCGGCATTGCCGGTAGACTGCATCCCCAGCTTGCGCGCCGAATAACTGCCCAGAAAGTATCCCTGCAAAAGTCCGTCCTTGACCACCTCCCGGGTGCGGGTCATCACCCCTTCGTCGTCAAAAGCGCTGCTTGCAAGGCCCTTCTTTACAAGTGGTAATTCCCTGATTTGCACCCAGGGAGCGAACACCTGTTTCCCTAGGCTGTCCAGCAGGAAGGATGATCTTCGGTACAGGTTTGCGCCGCTCACCGCGGCAACGAAATGACCAATCAGGCTTGCTGCAACCGGCGCTTCGTACAGCACCGGTACCCGCAGCGTGCCGATTTTTCTAGCGCCCAGACGCCGCACGCTCCGGCTGCCTGCCTTGTGGCCAATGCTTTCGGCGGTTTCCAGGTCGTTTTGCGAGCGCGCCACCGCGTACCATTCGTCGCGTTGCATGGTTTCGTCCTTGCCGGCAATGACGGCGCAGCCGATGCTATGCCGCGAGCTCGGGTATCCGGACATGAAACCCGGGCTGTTGGCATAAATAAAATGCATTTCCTGGATGGAGACGGTGGCACCCTCAGAATTGCTTACCCGCTTGTCCGTCGCAAATGCAGCGTCCTCGCAAGAACGCGCGAGCTCGATGGCTTGGTCCACATTCAGTTTCCACGGGTGGTGAAGATCAAGGTCCGGTATTTCGCGCGCCAGTTGGCTTTCATCCGCCAGGCCGGCACACTCGTCCGCTGCCGTGTGTCGGGCGATGGACAAGGCCGCGTCTACCGCGTCGCGCAGCGCCGGTGCTGAAAATTCCGAGGTGCTTGCGTAACCGCGCCGCTTGCCGAGATAAACAGTCACCGCGACCCCTTTATCTCGGTTATATTCGATCGTTTCTACCTCGCCGCGGCGCACTGTGACGCTTTGCCCAAAACTCTCCGACACGTCAGTCTCGCAGGCACTCGCCCCGCCTTTAGCGGCGCGTTCCAAAACATCCTGGGCAATCTGCTTTAAGCTAGCTTGGTCATTCGAAAATTGCAGGTTGTAAACCGGGCTTGAATCGAGACGGGAGGAGACTTGTTTCATTAAGGTGGCTATCATACCAGCTTCAACGTGCTGCGATAATCTGATGGACCAGCCGATCAGCAAGACACAACGCAAAAAAAACATGCACGCGCTGCAGCATCTGGGTGAACAATTGGTCGCTCTCAGTCCCGCGCAGCTCGAGCAGATTGATTTGGCCGAGAAGCTGCGCGACGCCATCATCGAAATCAGGAAATTGAAAACGTATGAGGCGCGCCGGCGGCAATTACAATATATCGGCCGATTGATGCGTGAAACAGATGCTGCACTGATACAGCAGAAGTTGGATTACGCCCTGCGTCCGCAGGGACACCGCCAAGCGCGGCAAAATCTGATCGAACGCTGGCGCGAAAGGCTGCTATCCGACGAGAGCGCACTTGTGGAATTCTTGCAGATCTATCAGCAGGCTGACAGCCAGCGCTTGCGAATGCTGGTTCGAAACGCGCAGCATGAGTTGCTCGAACGCAAGCCGCCCAAAAGTTTCCGCGCGTTGTTCCAGGAATTGCAGCAACTCATCCCGCTCCCGCGCTTCGACGAATGAGCGCTGCTATACTTTCCGTTCATGAGCAATGAACTTCTGATCGGGGTGGTTTCCATAAGCGATCGGGCTTCGCAAGGCATATATCAAGACCAGGGTATTCCTTCCTTAAAGGAATGGTTTAAGCAGGCTTTGGCGAGCCCCTGGAAAATGGTTTCAAGGCTGATTCCCGATGAGCGAGAGCAGATCGAGAAGACTCTCAAGGAACTGGTGGATGAGGCGGGATGCAATCTAATTGTGACAACCGGGGGCACCGGACCTGCGCCACGCGATTGCACTCCTGAGGCGACTCTCGCGGTGGCCGATAAGGAGCTCCCGGGCTTTGGCGAGCAAATGCGCGCAGTGAGCCTCAAGTATGTTCCCACCGCGATCCTTTCGCGCCAAATTGGGGTGATTCGCAAGAAAACCCTGATACTCAATCTCCCGGGACAACCGAAGGCGATCAAGGAAACGCTGGACGGTATTTTTGCAGCGGTCCCCTACTGCATCGATCTTATCGGCGGGCCCTATATTGAAACCAACGAACAAGTCGTCAAGGCATTCCGCCCGAAATCCGCCACGCGCCCGCCCAGCTAGTCGTTTTGCGGCGTTGGGTTCATATGTCCGCAATCGCATATTTGATTTCACCAAAGAACAGGCTACACTTCGAATTTGCAGCGATTCTTCGATTTAACCAATAATGCCCGGGAGTAACATCATGAACCGTCGCGATTTTTTAGAAGCATCGGCCGTTTTAACTGCATTTGCAGCATTGCCCGTTTACCTTCGCCAGGCTTCAGCGGCTACGCTAAATGAAATATACCAGCCGGGCTGGCGGGTTTTTGAAATTACCACCGCGGTTGAGCTCAAGGCCGGAGGGCAACCGAGGGTATGGCTACCGGTGCCGTTTTACCGGGACACCGACTATCAACGACTGGTATCCAACGAATTGAGGGGCAACATGGTTCGCGCCGGTATTTACCGTGATGAAAAATATGGTGCCCCGGCTTTCTATGCTGAATGGGATGACAAAACCGTCGCGCCGCAGGTTCAGCTTGTAAGCCAGTTCGCGACTCGTAACCGTTCGGTGGATTTTTCACGTCCTCAGCCAACCACCGTCAATAAGGATGAACTCGAACTCTATTTGAAACCCACCAAGCATATTCCGACCGACGGCATCGTGGGTGAAACTTCAAAGAAAATCGTCGGCGACCTGACCGACCCGGTGGAAAAATCACGCGCGATTTACGAATGGATCGTGGACAACACATTCCGCGATCCAAAAGTACGCGGCTGCGGTATCGGTGACATCAGTTTCATGCTGGAAACCGGCAATTTGGGCGGGAAGTGTGCCGACATCAATGCGCTGTTTACCGGTCTAGCGCGTGCCACAGGAATACCGGCACGAGACGTGTACGGTGTGCGCGTTGCGACCTCGGCTTTCTTCAAGAGCCTGGGGAAAAGCGGAGATATCAGCAAGGCGCAACATTGCCGCGCCGAATTCTACGATGCGCGTTATGGGTGGGTTCCGGTCGACCCCGCGGACGTGCGCAAGGTGGTACTTGAGGAGGAAGGGAAGATTATTCCCATCGACCATCCGAAAGTGCTGCAAGCCCGTGGCAAGCTGTTTGGCTACTGGGAAATGAATTGGGTTGGCTTCAATACGGCGTGCGACGTGCAGCTGGACCCTTCTCCCGGGGAAGCGCTGAACTTTTTCATGTATCCTTATGCGCAAACTGCCGAAGGAAAGCCGGATAGCCTTGACCCGCAGGGTTTCCGCTACCAGATGACTTCGCGCGAGATAACTACGTAAGCTAATTCTTTGTAAATAAAAAGCCGGGGCGGCAAAAGCCGCCCTTTTTTTGTCCAATGCCGGATACTCTTCTTTCTGCTATCGAACTTGCGACCGCCGAGCCTGCAACGGCATCGGTAATCTGGCTGCACGGCTTGGGCGCCGATGGCAATGATTTTGTCCCGGTGGTAAATGAACTGGGCCTGCCACGGCGACTTGCGGTGCGCTTCATTTTTCCGCACGCGCCGATGCAGCCCGTGACCATCAACAATGGTTATGTGATGCGCGCCTGGTACGACGTCTTGAACCCTGATTTTTCCTTTCGCGAGGATGAAGCGGGCGTGCGCCGCTCACAACGTGAGATTGAAAAACTCATCACGAACGAAAAAAATCGTGGCATCGCGGCTTCACGTATCGTGCTCGCTGGATTTTCGCAGGGTGGAGCTATCGCGTTGCAGACCGGATTGCGCCATCCAGAGCGGCTTGCGGGCATCATGGCTTTATCCTGCTATCTACCCTTGGCCCCGACTCTGGCCGCTGAAGCCAGTGCCGCCAGCCAAGATGTGCCGATATTCATGGCGCACGGCACTGCGGATCCGCTGATTCCGTTCCCGCTCGCGCGGCTGTCCAGGGAACATCTCAAGCAGCTGGGTTATCCGGTGGAATGGCACCAGTACCTCATGCAGCACTCGGTATGCGATGAGGAAATTCAGGACATCGGTCACTGGCTGGCGCGCATTCTTGCTTAGGGGAGGAATGCACTCGCTCAAATGACGCCTTGCTGCCTTAGAATTTTTTGTTGCTCCGAACCGATACCCAGCGCAGAAAGGATTTCTTCCGTGTGCTCCCCCAGTTTTGGCCCCAACCATTCTGTCTTCCCGGGAGTTTTGCTCAATTTCGGCACGATACCGGGAATTTTTAGCGTCTGGCCATCCTTAAGCGTGAATTGCTGAATCATATCTCGCGCCCGGTAATGCACATCCGCGACAATGTCGGCAATGCTGTAGATTTTGCTTGCCGGAACTTCGGCCGCATTCAGTAACTTCAATACCTCCTCCAAGTCATGCTGCGAGGTCCATTCGCCGATCGCGTGATCCAGCTCTTCGGTGCGCGGTACCCGTCCTGCATTGCTTGCGAGACTCGGATCATCGGCCAGATCATGCCTGTCAATCGCGATCATCATGCGCTTGAAAATGCTGTCTGAATTGGCGCCAATCACCACGTATTTTCCGTCACGGCAGGAATAAGTGTTGGAAGGAACAATACCGGGAAGAGATGCGCCGCTTCTTTCGCGCACGAAGCCCAGCATGTCATATTCCGGCAGCAGACTTTCCATCAGGCTGAACACTGATTCATATAGCGCCACATCGACCACTTGCCCCCGCCCGCCATTCAGCTGTCGATGATGAATTGCCATGAGTGCGCCGATCACGCCATACATCGCCGCAATTGAATCTCCGATGCTGATTCCCACCCGCACTGGCGGCCGATCGGGATAACCGGTCAAAAATCGCATTCCTCCCATGGATTCGCCGATGGCCCCAAAGCCGGTCATATCGCGGTACGGGCCGCTTTGTCCGTAGCCCGAGAGCCTCACCATCACCAGACCGGGATTGATCGCGGAAAGCGCATCCCACCCAAGTCCCCATTTTTCCAAGGCTCCGGGACGGAAATTTTCGACCAAAATGTCCGCTTCCTTCACCAGCTTGCGCACGATTTCTTGTCCTTGCGGCGATTTCAGATTTACCGTCAATGACTTCTTGTTGCGCGCCTGCACAAACCACCAAAGTGACGTTCCCTTGTACAGTTTGCGCCATTGCCGGAGCGGGTCACCGCCGTCCGGCGATTCGATTTTTATTACGTTGGCTCCAAATTCCGCAAGAATCCTCGCACAAAACGGTCCGGCAATCAGTGTGCCCAACTCAATGACGTTCAAGTCCTTGAGCGGCGGCATATCGGTTGGCATGGTATACCCTTAACAGTTGCGATCTAATTATTATATTGGCATCAAACGGGTTCGAATGACCAATGTACCGCTTTTGCATCGCGGAATCGACTATAGCACCGCGCTAAAGGGACGTTGACGATAAGCTGGACCTCGGGTACGTTCACCGCCTGCGGCAGTGCCATCAATAAATCGCGGAGAGTCCGCAATTATCTGGCAATGTTCGAGTATACTTGAGACTTCTTCGACTTGAGCTGCTACCAAGGCCACCAAACAATGTGAAAATGCCAACAACATTATTTCTGTTCTTGAATAATTACTGCTCGGGTGCTTTATCCCCCGACCTGAAAGGAGGAAAAAATGAAGCTAGCTTTTCGTAAGCTGACGATCGTGCTTTTAACGGCTGCTCTGGCCCTTCTCCTCGGAACGGCTGGCGCGGCGGGCGGACAGCAGGAAATCAAGATGACATTAAACGGAAAACAGGAAGTACCACCAGTAGAGACCTCGGCATCGGGGAGCGGGACTATTACCATTTCCTCCGATGGGTCGGTAAGCGGTAGCATCACCACTTCAGGTGTGACCAGTTTCGCCGCTCATATACACCAGGGTGCCACGGGGACCAACGGCCCGGTTATTATTCCTTTGGTCAAGACCAGCGACAATGTCTGGACGGTTCCTGCCGGTGCGAAATTGACCGACGCTCAATACAAGAGTTTTTTGGCAGGTGAACTGTATATTAATGTTCACAGCGCGGCACACAAGGGTGGCGAAATCCGAGGGCAAATTAATCCAAAGTAGCTCACTTCTAATACCATCCGTGACCCGAGTTAGTTAGGGTCACATTATTGTGGAGGACTATTGCCTGGCATTAGCTCCCAGCGGTGGGTTTTTCTGCAATCTTATTTATCTTTGTTGATCAATGTCTTTAATTATTGCACTTAGGCGAAATCCATGAAATTTCTTTTGGCAGTGGATGGGTCAGCGCACTCAAGAAGAGCCACGGCTGCGTTGATTAAGAATCTTAGGTTGTACAAGCCAACGCCTCAAGTAATCCTACTCAATGTCTATTATCCGGTACCACAAGTGAATTTCGGGCCTCTCGTAAGTCGCAAAATGGTGGTGCGCTACTATAAGGAACAGGCCGATCGTGCGCTTGTCGCGAGCAGGCGTTTGCTGGATAGGGCAGGGATTCGGTATCAGGCTAAAGTGCTTGCGGGACCCATTGCGCAAACCATCGTGAGGCAATGCCGCGCCATGCACTGCGATTTGATATTCATGGGCACGCGGGGAATGGGCGGTGTGGGCAACATGCTACTCGGTTCTACGGCCACCAAGGTCGTCCATCTTTCCAGCGTGCCGGTCGTCTTGGTCAAATAGCCGCGACAGTCGTGAAGTGCGTTTGAGTGGAATCAGGCCATGGACCCATTTATTCCCAAATGTGACCTGTTGTTCGGTTGCCAAGCCAAGATGAGCGAATGGGCAACAGGCAAAGAGGCATTTTCCAATAAAGCGCCGTCTATTCCTCGCTTCAATGTGACATTATTTCCCGCCACGCGCGTCTCTTGAGCCCTCCGACTGCAGGAGGGGGAGGACCAGGATTTTCCAATACACTGGCCAATGCCCCGCTTGAACCGCTAAGTACCTTGAACTCTTTACCGCTGCCTGAGGAACCGCTGATGACGGTCGGAGTTGGCACGATCCCTACCGTGGACTGAACGCCGCTGACGTAGACCGATCCAATCCCCGCTATAGTCACTAAGTCTCCAGTGTTGAAATTATTGTCTCCATTGGTGTCAAACGGGGAGAAGTTGAGCCGCCCTCCAGAGAGCGGATCGAGGTCCATAATGTAGCTGGTTCCACCAGAGGTGCACAGTACCACCGATGGCACGAGAGTCGTGACGGTGATTTTTGAAGAGCTGATAATGGGATTGAACACCACCCGTTCCCCGGTAGCTGTGCCGGAACCGTAGACGGGGTTTCCACTGCCATCCACATTGGGGAAGTCCATAAACCATCCAGTGGGAGCGGGTGACGCACCATAGTTGACTGTGTTCTGGCTGGCGACCCGGAAGGTTCCCGTAGAAGTTGTGACGTTGGCGAGGACCGTTTGTGCAACCAATTGGCCGCGCCCGTTCACTGGTGAGCCGTTGTCCCAGATGCCGTAAAGAGTCTGCTGGCTTAAGTTGGACGGATCGCTTAACTGCAGATAAAGTCCCGTGCCAAACAACACCATTCGGCCTCCTTGGGGGTTGGGAGCAACCACCGGCGCCGAAGTGATCGGCTGCACATTGTTTGAGGCATCCTGCGCAGTAAAGAGCGGTACCGGCGCGGCGGGCGTTCCAAAAGATGTTTTCCAATTGCTGGGGTTGGAATCCGTCACATCGAATTTCCACATGTTCCCCTGGAGGTCCCCCACATAGACATAATCAACGACACCGTCGCCATTGGCATCCACCAGCACCGGTTGAGAAAGTCCATCGGGAGTCGCTGTAGTTCCGACCATGGTATCAAGCTTGATAAAACTGTTTCCCAATGACCACTTGCTGCCACCCCCTACTCCATCCTGGATGAAGAGGATGTAGAGCACGCCATGTCCGGTGCTGCTGAAATTGCTGTCGAGCGGCCCCTCGGCGCCGCCCATGTTCGGGCATGGCCTTGAAGTGCAGGTATAGGTGTTGTCGTAGCCGTTACCGAAGACGACTGCCCACTTGCCGTTGGCCATTTTGCCAATTTGCGGTTGGCCGTTGACAAAGCCCAAATCGGAATCGTCCGAGTCGTTAAATTCCCACATCGCCAGCTGACTGGCTTTGGCCTCCGCGAACTGACTCGGATCGGTCACATCCAGCGCAAACACCCCCTTGCCACCTGTCCTCAATGTACCTGCCAACACACTTTTCCAATTGCTAAAGGGCAGTGGGCAGGCACCAGCGGCGGGCGAGGTGACGGTCATGCAGACATCCTTGATGTTCGGAGTGCCATCGACAAAATAGCGATGCACATAATTCTGCGATGTCAGCTTTGGAAAGTCAGAGTACAACTTGCTTGGAACGTAGCCTAGCAACTCATTCCCGCCGCCCAAGCCCGTGCTCGATAGGGCATTAAATCCATGGAGCATCCCATCGTTGGCCCCCACATAAATGAGGGGTGTGCGGCTCGCGTATTGGACCACGAAATCCTGATAGGACGCGTCCGGGTAATTCGCACTCGGGGCGCCGACGAATTGCGGGTTGGAATCGATAATATCTCCGAGCTTGCTCGCGGGGCGCCGGCGGAAGGTATTGACCGAAGTTCCTTCCTGACTCGAATCACCCCGGAGGTAGGCAAGCCGTAGAGAACCTTTCCCATCAGCAACTCCGTTGGCGTTCTGGTTGAGGTAGTTCGCAAAGCTCGCGTTTGCACTGACATTAGCCCACTCGAACGGAATGCCAGGCGTCGCCAGGGCCGGGTTGTAGCTGATGATGACACGGCCGGCCGGTGTTTGCGCATCGACCTGCTGGCCCGCGTCCCAATCGGGAGTGGTTGAAATGTTCCCGTTTAAATCGACGGGAATGGATATCAGCTGCCCGCTCCAGTCAGCGCTATTGAAACGCGCCTGGAAAACCCGGGTCCCGGTATTAAGTGAAGTCGAGTTGGTCGCAACTGAAGAGGCTGACGAGTTACCCAGTATCAAGACCAGCGACCGGTCCAGAGAAGATTCCAGCTGATTCGCGTTCGTCACCGGGAAGAAATTATCCGGGAGGCCGTCGCTGCCCGTAGTGCCGGTAGTGTTATTCTGGCCGTCCCATTCAATCGTCTGGTCGGGAATACCGTTGCCGTTGAGGTCGTGAAACCCACCGTATTTGGCAGCGTACCAAAGAGGATCCTTGAGTATCGTGCCACCGCCGGTGGCAGTGTAGATTTTGGACGTAGGAAGATTGCTCGACGAGCAGCCGCTGCATTCCGTGATAGCCGGTCCGCTGGGCGGAACATATTGGTAGTAGAAACCCGGACCCGGCGTCCCGACATTCGCGCAGCCGCCGCTTGTACCATTATTGGTCTGTGTACCGGAATGGAAGTGGGCTCCGTCTTGCGTTGTTCCAGAGATAACATAACCAAATCCATTGCAGCCACTCGCTGATTGTTGAACCACTTTGGTCGTTACCGTAATTTGATTGGTTGCATTGTTGACCACATAGCTGATGGTCCCCCAAATGTCCATTTCATAGTCTGCGCCTTGCTCTGAAACATCCCACTGCACGAAATATTGGCCACTGGTCGGAGTAAGACTAATCACCTTCAAGTCGACAATTTGCCCGGCCCCGAAGTGGGAAGGAAGGTACGCATCTTCCATCCGGGCGGCGGGAAGGAGCGTAACGGTACTGGAGCCAACCGGGATGGTGATCTTCGGGATATTCGGCGTGAGCGATATGCCATAAGTATTTGCCTTGAGCGAAGTGGTATCGTTCTGGGGAACGTTGGCTGCGACCGGGTCGGAAGAAGCGCGAATCCGGTTGGTATGAGCCTCGTAGGCAATTCCGGACATCAGGTACGTGCCGTGGTTATCTGGCGCCTCGGGGCAGATGCCGTAACCGCTGCCAAAGCTGGCCAGTGTTTTTGGCGAACAGATATTGTTGTTGACCGCACCGCTGTTGCCGATAAACCAGGTTCCGCCATTGATATTTTCGTGCTGGCTATCGCCCACAATATTGGTCCATTGCTGGGCGCTAACCGCTGTATTGAGGTCAGACATCCCGCCCAGTTGATCATCATCGAAAGACGATACGTCTGCGCTAAACACCAGTGCATTCAGTGAAGCGCAATAAGTAGTCGGAGTCAAAGGATCTTTCCAGGTAGCCAGCGGCAGCCCCAAGGTGCTGTCTTGGGTGGAGCCGCTATAAGTAAAAGCGGGATTCGCGGTTTTGCCCGCCAGGTAACGCAGCGACTCGAGGAACACTTCCGACATCGGATTGCCCCAAGAGGTGCACGAACCTTCTGCCGCGAAGCCCCGGTTCAGTGCCGCAGTGCCTGAACTGGCAGTCACGACGCCACAGCCATCGGCGCCGTAATTTCCGGAACCAGCTGGCGCGGCCCACTGGTAGCCGTAAAGCTTGAGCTTGTCCAGAGTGTCGACAATGCTTCCGGTCGCCGGCTTCAAGAACGTGCCGTTGCCCGCGTTTATTTCATCTGTAAAGGTTCCCGCATTCTTGCGCAGCACCCCTCCTGATTTGTTTTTGGCATAGCTTCCGGTCATGAGACCAAAATAGATTTGATCCACTCCGGGGTCCCCGTACGTCTGCAGCAAGCCAATGGGTTTCAGACTGGTTCCATATATCTTGCATTTCTCGCTGCCCACAAGTGCCACCGAGGCACAAGCTTGCATGCGTACAACTAGGTCGAAAGTAGTGGGCGCGCCGGTCGGATAACCCATTCCATACACGGACTGAATCGGGTCTAAAGAATCCGCCCAATTGATGCTTCCTGCGGGGTTGGTGACGCTGCCGCTTAAACTTGCTATGTTGCCGTTGCCACCGTTAGTGTTGAGGGTGGCACGGGCGCCGCCTCCAGGGTTCCACTGGCACTCGAAAATATCGTTATTGCCCCACAGCGCAAAATTACCCTTCGCGATGCGCAGCAGCGGCGGATTGGTGTTGGTCTGGGACAGGCTGTTCGGCCCACTGCTTGCACCATTGGTCACGTTGCAGAATGAAATCCCGGTATCGGTCAAATCGGTGACAGTCCAGGCATTGTTGCTGTTGGAACTTCCAGCGCCAACCACTCCAGAGATATCCACCTGCAAAGTGAATCCCCCGGTTGCCGAGCTTTTGGTGCTGCAGTCTGGCTGGTCGGTTGCCGATACGACACCAACCATGTAATTCGACGGGGCCGTGTTGAGGCTGACTTTGACCTGGTCGCCTCTACAGACCGAAATTCCGATATTGCGGAAGTATTTTGTGCCCGAGCCAACAGTCGTTAACGCATTGCTTGAATACGTCGAGTTGGAGCCGGTTGCAGCGGCACCCGGGGCCGCTATTGGCGGATTATAAGGAGTTAGCGAAGCGATGTCGGATCCGGCGTAATACTTGGCCCAGGCGTGACCATCCTGGGGCAGCAGATCGCGCTCGAGAACTGTTGCGGTAGCAGTGTCAGTCGAGCGTTTTCCCCCATAGAGCAGCTTGCGCACCAGGTCCATGCGTGTCATGGTGACCCAGTTCAGAAAATTGCCGCTCCAGGTCCCATGCCCACCAGAAGTAATCGTGTTGCAGTACTTGTTGTTTCCCGGTGAAATTCCAACCGGGTAAAATCCGCCTCCGGGTATCACGGCGCCAGTGGTGTCGTAGTCATAGCATTTAACGGGATCGAAATACCCGTAATAATTGTTGGCGTGCCAATACGTGGTCTCGAATGAATCTATGACACCGTTGCCGTTGAGATCGGTGTAGTCGTTATATGCCTTGTAATGAAGCTGATGGTCCTTGGTGACATCCAGCATCACGATGGGCTGAGTGTTGGCGCCGACATACAGGGGAATATTGTCGAAATTAAGACTGCCAGCGTGCGCGTGCGTGGAAACCGCGGCCAGCCCACTTAATAGGAAGGCCGCTGCTCTATTGCGTAATTGCCGGTAAAACTGAAACTGCATTTTTTTCCTCTCCCTAATTTGGTATCTGGACCAATTAGGTATCTCCATGCTCAGGCCTCACGACGCGGTGTGCGGATTGCGCCGCTGACCACTGCACTCACTCCTGAACGGGTAGTCACTGGAGAACTGTCCACGTCACATTCCTCGAGAATTGCTATTTTGTTCACGGTCACTATTAGTTAACAGCCACCGAAAAAATCACATTCATTCGAACATGCGATCTTTTATTTATTTACGTATCGAATTGTCATACCCGGCATATCAATGCTCAAGCAAATTCCGATAAGAGGTAATTCTGTTAGGACAAACGGTTTTAGCGGACGAAAGCGGTGTGAAACTCGTCACAAACTCTTTTGAAATTGCGTTCTGCGGGACATGCAATTTAGCAAGGTAGAGATGTGATGTTCGTCACAAGATTTTTTGAAATTGCAGACTTCCTTTAAATTCAGCGTGAGTCTGTTTAAACGGCGAGGGAAAACGCGGACTGCAACCGGCAAAGTTTGGCAGACATGCCGAGGTCACGAATCGTTTGCCTGATGAGACACCAGCCGCACAATTTACATGCAACGCGGCTAATCGGACAACGTGAGTTTCTGTTTTGTGGTGCTGTTGAGTGGACTCGAACCACCGACCTACTGATTACGAATCAGTTGCTCTACCAGCTGAGCTACAACAGCAACTCAGCGTGAATTATAACAACGGGAATGGCAATTAAGAAGCAGCTTGCGAGCGAATGCGGATAATGATGTCCACGCCCTCCGCCACGGTGCCTTGCGGGACCGAAGGCAAACCGGAAACGCTGATTTTGGAAGCGTCAATATCGGTGAGACACCCGGTGTCTACATTGTAAAAATGATGGTGATTGCAGGTGTTCGGGTCATAAAACACTTTGTTCGGGTCAACAATCACTTCGCGAATCAATTTTTTCTCCAAAAAAAGATTGAGAGTGTTGTAAACGGTGGCTCGGGACGTTTCGGGGTGACGGGTGTTTACGATGCCCATGATTTTGTCGGCGGAAAGATGTTGCTGCCTGGAAAACAAGGCGTGGGCAATCTCAATCCGCTGATGAGTGGGATTTATGCCATGGCTTCGCAGTAACGCTGCCATGTTATCGCGGGTGTAGGTCTGCTGTTTCATGGGATTAATTTTAATATAAGGATTGGACCATGTCTAATCCGCTTGAGCTAATGAACCTCGCTCGTTAGCCGAGGCCAAGCGTAGGGGCTGGTGTCAATCGGTTGCGAAACGCCCAGCAGCAGATTCGCCAGCAGCCTGGCGCTGGCCGGAGCCATGGTCACACCATAACGAAAATGGCCACTATTGATATAAAGGTTATCAAACTGCGGGTGCCGGTCTATGGTGGGAATATTTTCCGGCGAACCTGGCCGCAAGCCCGCCCATTGTCGCACCAGTAGCGTTTCGTCGAGCTGCGGGAATAGTTTCCCAGCCCAGGACAACAATTGTTTCTTTGCTTCTTCGGTTATCCCGTTATTGAAGCCGACATGCTCCACCGTGCTGCCCAACAGTATGTGGCCATCTTTTCGAGGAATAAAATAATTGTCGTCTTGCAGCACAATGCTGGTGAGAAATCCGGGCTGAGTCTTAAGCAACAGCATCTGGCCGCGCACCGGTCTAATGTCGAGATTCGATGAGAAGGTACCCATAATGTGCTTGCTCCAGGCTCCGCCGCAAACGATATAACCCGCTGCAGAAAACTCGCCGCGCGGGGTCACAACGCTCACTAACTGCTGCCGGGAAATTTTCCAAGCACTGACCTCACGGTGCTCGATCACTTTAACTTTGGCAATCTCCAGCCGACGCCGCAGGGATTTTATCAAGCGCGGATTGCGTACCTGCGCCACTTGCGGCAGCCATAATGCGCCCGCCTCAAGCGAGATGCGCGGAGAAACATCGGTGGATTGCACCGGCACACACTCGACCAGGTGCTCACGACACCAGATTCGCGCCGCATCACGGTCGAACTCGGGAAGCATTAACAGGCCGCTGCGTTGATATTCAGGATCAATTTCCGTCGCAGAGTTAAGCTCGTCCACCCAGCCCGGGAACAGCTGTTCGCTCCACATGGTAAGACGCGTAACCGCCGGGGGATATTTCCAAGGCGGTAAAGCACAAAGAATGCCGCCTCCAGCCCAGGAGGATTCTCCGCCTACCGTAGCCCGCTCCAAGACTGTGACCTTGCCGCCGCGCTTGGCGAGTTCCAATGCGGTTGCGAGTCCTATGATTCCCGCGCCAATGACGACAAAATCTTGTGACAGGGAACACACTCCTTTCGATTAGAATACCGTTTATTCTAGCAAAAACACCATTTATCAGTTCCGTTTGCTTTCACCGAATTGGCTTCTCTATGATTAGCTCAAACGGAAAAGCGATTGTGTTTTTTTAACATGAAACAATATCAAACAGGCTTCACCCTTATCGAATTGATGGTCGGTCTGGCCATCATAGGGATCGTCGCTGTTTTTGCATTGCCCGCGTTCACCAACACGATCAAGGACAATCGAATCAGGACTATTTCAAGCGATGTGCTGGTAGACCTCGCATTTGCCCGCAGCCAAGCCGCGACTTCGGGCACCCAAGTCGCTGTCTGCATCAGTAGCACTGGTACCAGTTGCGCCATTTCCGGTACCAATTGGACGGTTGGACGACTTATATATGTGGATGCCGATGGAAGTGGTACATACAATGCAGGCGACACAATACTTCGGGTGAGAGATTCGCTTACCGGCACCGCCACACTGACCGCCACCAACGCCGCTGGTTGGGGTGGCGGCACCACGTATGTAATCCGGTACCATCCCAACGGCCTGCCGGTCAACAGCATTGGCAACTTGGATATTTGCGACG
>DASPRI010000057.1:0-16413 GCA_035624535.1 Burkholderiales bacterium | reverse complement strand
CCTGCGCGACCAGATAATCCTGCTAAGCGTGCTGATGCTCACGTCCAAAGGCGCGGCAGGCGTCACCGGCAGCGGTTTCATCACGCTTGCCGCCACCTTGTCTTCGGTCAGCGCGATTCCCGTTGCGGGATTAGCTTTAATTCTGGGAATCGACCGTTTCATGTCCGAAGCCCGCGCGCTCACCAATTTGATAGGCAACGGCGTTGCCACTGTGGTGGTTGCGAACTGGGATAAAGAACTCGACAAAGAAAGAATGCGCAAACATCTCGAACACGAGACGCAACTGGAAGCCGAAGAACCGGAGAAGGCGATCGGCTGAAACATGTTGCCGGGGGACAGCCCGGGAACCCCGGAGACCGAAAGTTCTGTTGCGGATAGATTTACCGTTTAGGTTCGTACGGCACGTACACGGGTTCCCAAAAATACGCCTCGAGTTCTCGCTCGAGAGCATTTTCGTCCGGAACTTCAGCCTGCCCATCGCGAATCGCCTGCCTTCCTACGGCCAAGCCTATCAACCGGGCCAGCTGACGTGCCTCCGAAAGTGGCGGCAGTAAACTCGCGCTCTTATCCGTTTGTGTGGGTAGGTTGCGCACCAATTCCTGAGCTGCGGCCTTGATCATCGCGTCGGTGACGCGTCTCGCTTTGGACGTCACGATTCCGAGAGCAAGCCCAGGAAATACGTAGGAGTTATTGGTCTGGGCAATGCGAACTTTCTTCCCGGCAACATTCACTGGATTGAATGCGGTGCCTGTGCCGATGAGCGCGCGTCCTTCGGTCCAGTCCATGAGATCTTGAGGAGCCGCTTCGCTTCGAGAAGTAGGGTTTGAAAGCGGAAAAATCACCGGGCGAGGCGTATGCTTCGCCATTTCACGCACCGCCTGTTCGGTAAACGCTCCCCCTTGGCCCGATACGCCAATGAGAACCGAAGGCTTGGCGTGCCGGATTACATCGAGCAGCGTAATTTCTCCATTCGGTTGTCTCCAACCCCGCACTTCCTGTTCCTTGCGCGCATAATTTAGCTGCTCCGGCCGCAAATCCTTGCTTTTTTCTGTAATAAGTCCGTGCAAATCGATAGCGTAGAAACGCTTATGAGCCTCCGCTTCGGGGATGCCCTTATCGCGCATGAATTGTGCCAGAAGGTTAGTGATACCTGTCCCGGCGCTTCCGAAGCCGAACACCACAATTTTTTGCTGCTCGAGTGGAATACCGGTTACGTTTATTGCAGAGATTAGCGTCGCCGTGGCTGCTGCCGCCGTTCCTTGAATGTCATCGTTGAAAGTACACAGTTGATCTCGGTAGCGGGCAAGGAATCGAGCAGCATTCGCACCGGAGAAATCCTCCCACTGCAACAGAACATGCGGCCAGCGATTCTTCACGCCCTGGACAAAAGCGTCCACAAAAGAATCATATGCTTCGCCGCGAACGCGGTGATTTCGCCATCCAACGTATAAGGGGTCTTTTAATAGGTCATCGTTATCCGTTCCCACGTCGAGCAGAATCGGAAGACAGTGCTCCGGGGGAACCCCGCCGAGCGCGGTGTAAAGAGCCATCTTCCCGATCGGAATACCCATGCCTCCAGCACCCTGATCTCCAAGTCCCAGAATGCGCTCGCCATCGCTGAATACAATGCACCTTATATCGTCGTAGCGGGAATGGCTCAGGATCTGATCAATACGATCTCTGTATGGATAGCTGACAAACAGGCCCCGCGGCTTTCTCCATATCTCGCTAAATCGTTGGCAACCTTCACCCACCGTCGGCGTGTACACCAACGGCAGCATCTGCTCAATATTCCGAACCACAAGCGCATAGAACAAGGTCTCATTTGTATCCTGCAGGTCGCGTAGAAATGCGTATTTATTGAAAGGAGTCGGCTCTTCCGCCAGTGCGTGCAACCTGCGCTCGACCTGCTCGTCAAGATTCCCCACGTGCGGAGGGAGCAGACCATGCAGGTCAAAAACGTCGCGCTCATGATCGGAGAACGCTGTTCCCTTATTTAATCGGGGAGAATTAATCAGGTCATATCCAGAAAGACTAACCTCCAGAACTTTTCTGCTCACCCGAGCCTGCAATTGCCCATTCATTTTTATTTCCCCAAAATCCGCTTTAGCTTCCTCTACGCATTGAGCGCGGCCACGGCTAGTTCAAACTTTTTGGCGGGCAATCTATTCTGTGCTCCTGGGCGAGGCCCACGACGGTTCCGGTTGCCAGCGAGAGATCGGCGGGAGAATATTGTCGTCCAGACTTTGCTATATCAGTTTTGTTCCGCACCCGCGTAAACCTGGTGTTTCTGGGCACCCGAGGAAATTGCTTAGACTTCATCCGCTTGGCAGTGCGATAATGCGGACGGTACTAACAGCCATCGCGCACGTCCCGTTTAGTATATCAAACAAAACCAAGATGATTGCATTATTCCAGGCCAGCATAATAGTGAGTGGGGACAGAAGACTTCTGGAGGCATTCAAGCAGCAGTTCGCTATCCTGCTGCCCCAAGATAGCTCGATTCAGAATTTCCAGGAATTTCCGATCTCGCGGGATTTGATGTTTCGCTTCGAAACCAATGAAGGTATCCCGTTCCCGACCTTTCTCGCTGCCTCGCAGGCCTTTCCCGAATTGACGATCAAGCTGCAATGGACCAATTACCGTGATGCGGTGTGCGGCAGCGCGCTGCTGCAAAGCGGCAAGCTTACCGAGCAACAGGTCCAGGCGCTTGCTGAGTTCGAACGCCCGGGCAGCGCAACGCAATTAGACATCGCGGTCGAAGAAAACGGCTATCTCAGGCATGCGCTAGCTTTCAGGAATATTAGCGCCAGTGAATACGCAGGATATATGCTCACCGGCAGACTAAATGCTTATTTCAAAATAAGCAAACAGGACAACCAAGCCGAGCTTTACTCAAGTAACGGTTTGGAAGCCGAGTGGACTGAATGTTGGACCTATAACCAAGAAAGCGGCAAAAGTAATTTCCGGACGCTGATACCGGGCGCAAAGATCGATGTTGAACTGTACGAGATGTTAGGCGCATTGGCGGAGGATTTCCTCGATGAATGGATTTGGTTTTCCCAAAGTCCGCTTGAAGACATTATCATTGAACAGCAAAAGTACCAACGCATGGGACTCACTCCGCAATCGGCAAATATCAAGTCTGAGAAAATCAAGAAAATGGCGAAACAAGAGAGCGGACGGGAAAAAGGTTATCGATTCAGCACAGTAAGCATTGACTGCGAGTGGATAAAAACGGCGATTACCGCATGTCGGGCAAAACCATAACCGGATTTACCAGGAACAAAAAATGCGGGAAAACAGTTTCCTGAGTCTCGGCCCGCACGGTTTTCATCGCCTTGCCTACACCGATTGGGGAAATTTCAATAATCCGCACGCAGTAGTCTGTGTGCACGGCCTTACCCGCAACTCACGCGATTTCGACTTTCTCGCGATGGCGCTGGAAAACGATTGCCACGTAGTGTGCCCCGACATCGTTGGCCGAGGACAAAGCGACTGGCTAAGCCACAGCGAGGATTACACTTATCCGGTTTATCTTTCAGACATGGCCGCGCTGTTCGCGCGGATCGGCCCCGGCACCCGAGTTTCCCGTTTCATTGCGCGGCTATTGCGACGCCCCGCTGAGCGCTATATCGACTGGGTGGGTACGTCGATGGGAGGCTTGATCGGCATGATGCTGGCTGCGCAATCGAAATCTCCGATCCGGCGCCTGATAATGAACGATGTCGGCTGGCTCGTTCCCGCGGACGCACTCACACGCCTGGGCGATTATGTCGGCAAGGACCCGCGCTTTCCCACCCTCGAGAAATTCGAATCGAACCTTCGCGAGACGTTCGCCACTTTTGGACCACTCACCGACGCGCAATGGCATCATCTCGTCGTCCACAGCGTGAAACAGTTTCAAGACGGAAGCTATGGCTTCAAATACGACCCGAAAATCGGCGAACCGTTTAAACGCGGATTCTATCGAGACCTGGATTTATGGGAGATCTGGTCAAAGGTGCGCTGCCCGGTGCTAATTCTGCGTGGAGCGGAGTCCGACCTGCTGCTTAAAGAAACCGCGCTAAAGATGCGCGAGCGCAAAACCCGTACTGAGTTAGTGGAATTCCCCGGAGTCGGTCACGCGCCGATGCTGATGTCTTCAGACCAGATCAAGGTTGCGCGCGATTTTCTGCTAGCCCCAGATTGAAGCATCTGCTCGTACTCTGCCAGAGTATCTGGCCATTGGGCGCGCGATAAATGGCGGTACCCGAATCTTAGTTACGAAGCCGATTTGTCGACACCGCCGAGGCAAATGTATTTCAGTTGTACAAATTCTTCTATGCCGTATTTGGATCCCTCACGACCGATTCCCGATTGTTTCACGCCCCCGAACGGCGCAATTTCATTGGAAATGATTCCGGTATTGACACCCACCATTCCGCATTCAAGCGCTTCTGCGACGCGAAACGCCCGCCCGATGTCGCGGCTGTAGAAATAGCCGGCTAAACCATATTCAGTATCGTTGGCAATGCGCACCGCGTCCTCCTCGCTTTTGAAGCGCAGCAGCGGCGCCACCGGGCCGAACGTTTCTTCGTGAGTAAGCCGCATGTCGGTGGTAACGTCTATCAGCACGGTGGGCTCGAAAAAAGTGCCACCTAGCGCATGGCGCCCGCCGCCCAAGAGGATTTTCGCCCCCTTGGCCGTGGCATCGGCGATATGGCTCTCGACTTTTCTCAATGCTTGCATATCGATTAGCGGACCCTGGTTGACCCCCGCTTCCATGCCGCTGCCGACCTTGAAATCTTTAACTTTCAGCGCCAGCTTGGCAGCAAACGAATCATAGACGCCGTCTTGCACCAGGATTCGGTTCGCACATACGCAAGTCTGCCCGGTGTTCCGATACTTGGACGCGATCGCGCCTTCAACGGCCGCATCGAGATCGGCGTCGTCGAACACGATGAATGGCGCATTACCCCCCAACTCCAGCGAGATTTTCTTAACGGTGCTCGCGCACTGGCTCATCAGCAGCTTGCCGACTTCAGTGGAACCGGTAAACGTAAGCTTGCGCACCAGCGGGTTAGCTGTCATTTCCCCGCCTATGGCGGGCGCGTCGCCGGTTACTACATTCAATACGCCTCGCGGTATACCCGCTTCCTCGGCGAGCACGGCTAGAGCCAACGCGGAATAAGGTGTCTGTTCAGCCGGCTTCAGCACCACGACGCAGCCGGCTGCAAGGGCTGGAGCAACTTTGCGGGTAATCATGGCCGCCGGAAAATTCCACGGCGTAATCGCTGCGCACACACCCACCGGCTCCCTGATGACAATCAGACGCTTGTCGGAGTGATTTTGAGGAATAGTGTCCCCGTAAATGCGTTTCCCCTCTTCCGCGAACCATTCGATAAAGGACGCGGCATATGTGATTTCGCCTTTCGCCTCGGCCAGCGGCTTGCCCTGCTCCGCAGTCATCAACATGGCGAGGTCCTGCTGGTGTGCCATGATCAGCTCGAACCAGCGGCGGAGAATGAGCGCTCGTTCTTTAGCAGTCTTCGCGCGCCACGAAGGCCAGGCAGCGTGCGCTGACTCTATAGCGCGTCGCGTTTCTTGCGCGCCCATGTCAGGAACACTACCAAGCTGCAAGCCATTAGCCGGATTAGTGACCGCGAAAACCGCATTGCTGTCGGCGTTTACCCATTCACCATTGATAAAGCACTGCTGCCGGAAAAGCGCAGCATTGTTAAGCTTGGGTCCAGCGATATTATTTGGAGCATTCATGAGGCGTCTAAACCATAATTCGAGTATTCAGTAAATCAATTAGGGCGGTCTGAACCGCCCTAAAAAAAAATCGGCGGCATATATCATTGTATACATATTCCCCGTTTCATGCTCCGCGCAGCTTTCCCCTCCGCCATGTTCGCGGTAAGCGAATTGCCTCTTTTTTGAGGTTCAGGTAGATTGCCCGGTAATTGGTTGGAAATCCCTTTTAGATCGCAAAAGAATTACCTGGGGGAACGATTTTCAAAATTGACCGTTAGTCCCGGCCAAATGCGAATCGAATTGCTGAGAACGGGAGCCTCAGAGCACCGCAATTTACGGGCTGTGAAATGAGCAGGATTGGGGTTTTGCACAATGTGCTCCTCGGCCTTGTCGCGCTGCTGCTGGTGGGCGTGCTGGTCTTTCTGTACGATAAGACCCAAGCTGTCGACCTGCGCGAACAGAATGACATTTTGGGTTTTCTGCGCAGCCTCAAGGAAATTGACGGCCGCTGGGATGTGGATGTGCTGCGCGCGCGTCTCGACTTTGGCCCGAACGACATGCCGACGAAGTACCGTGCGGCCGCCGCTGCCAAGGCAATACAGGATCTGAGCGCGGCGCTGCAAAAAACCCATAGCGCGGCATTGAGTGCCGGTTTCCCCGAGCTCAAAAAGGCGATTCAGGAGAAGGCCGGTTTGGTCGAGCAGTTCAAGGTGGAAAACCGCGGCGCGAAGGATTCTTTGCAAGCCGTGCTCAAAGGCGCATCGGAAATCAATGCGCAAGCATCCGAACTTCAAACGCGCGCGCCAGAGCTCGAACAAGCGTTGAGCCGATTGACCGCCGCGGCACCTTTGTATTACTGGCTGGCACAAGATGCCCAGCGCGCGAGCCTGGAAGCTGGTGCCGCACAACTGCACATGATTCCGGATCCTTTGCGCGGCAAAGCGACCGAACTCGAGGCAGCGGTGCAAACACTGCTTCGGCATAAGCCGGCCGAGCAAGCATTGTTCGCCAAACTCGAGTTCCTAACCTCCGGCCCGCGCCTCGATACTTTAACTTCTTCGTTCGGTCGTGAGCTCGAGGCTACGCTGCAGGACAAGGAACGTTACCGTGTTTACTTAATCGCGTATGCCAGCGCGCTTCTGATCCTGCTTGCCTATCTTGGCGCCAAACTCAAGGCTGCCAACGTGAATCTCGAAATCCGCGTCGAAAAGCGCACATACGAGCTGTCAGAAGCGCTCAAGCACCTGAAGGAATCAGAAGCACAGCTAATCCAGTCCGAAAAAATGTCTTCGCTCGGCCAGATGGTCGCGGGTGTCGCGCACGAGATCAATACACCGCTGGCCTACGTCAAGAATAGCCTCGGCACAGTTGCCGAAAAGCTGCCCGACCTCGGTACCGCAATCGAGCGCTGCGCGCATCTGCTGGCGCTGTTGAAAGCCGGCGGGAATGCCAACCCCGAGGCATTGAACCGCCAATTCGCTCTGCTGTCCGGGCAAATCGCGCAAATGAAGCAGCAGCGCCTGATAGAAGAGCTGAATGGATTAGTCAAGGACGGCCTCTACGGCACCGGACAGGTGGCGGAAATTGTCGGTAACCTGAAAGACTTCAGCCGCCTGGATAGAAGCAAAGTAACGCGCTTCAATCTGAATGATGGACTCAACAGCACGCTGTTGCTCGCTAAGCATCTATTGAAATCGGTCACGGTCAACAAACAGTTCGACAATATCCCTGAGATCATCTGCGCGCCATCGCAAATCAATCAGGTATTCCTCAACCTGATCACCAACGCAACCCAGGCCATGGAGGTCGGCAAGGGCGTGCTCACCCTGACTACGCATGGTGAAGACCAAGGCGTGCGGGTCGATATCGCCGATAACGGCAAGGGCATTTCGCCCGAAGTGCTGCCAAAGATCTTCGACCCGTTTTTTACTACCAAGGAGAGCGGCAAGGGCACCGGTCTCGGACTGTCAATTTCCTACAAGATTGTCCAGCAACACGGGGGACGTATCTCCGTGCAATCCCAGGTCGGCGTCGGCAGCAAATTTACGGTGTGGTTGCCGGTAAATCCGCCGGTGGAAACGGAACCCACGACATAGTGGCTCGCGATGGCAAAAAATCATCCAGACAAGATCGGTAAATACGAAATCCAAGGAGTACTTGGAACAGGAGGCATGGGCATCGTCTATAAGGGGTGGGATCCCGCGATTTCGCGCAGCGTGGCAATCAAGGCAATCACCAAGGCATCACTCGACGCCTCCGAACTTAAACAGGTGATGGATCGCTTCCGGCGCGAGGCGCAGGCTGTTGGCCGCCTGGTCCATCCGCGCATCGTGCAGATCTACGACTACGGCGAAGACCCCGAAACCGCCTATATCGTTATGGAACTGGTCAACGGCAAGACCTTGGAGCAACATTTGATGCAGGAGGTCTGTTACGAAATTCGCGAAGTCGGCGAGATCATCCGCCAGTTGCTCGATGGCATAGGCCACGCGCACAACGAGGGCATCGTGCACCGCGACATCAAGCCGTCAAACATCATGATCAACTTTGACGGCCGCATCAAGATTAGCGACTTCGGAATCGCGCACATCGAGTCCTCGAATCTGACAAAAACCGGCGAAGTGTTCGGGACGCTGCACTATATGGCGCCAGAGCAGTTTCTCGGCGCCGATGTGGACAAGCTCGCGGATTTGTATTCGATTGGCGTTATCGCCTATGAACTGTTGACCGGCAGTAAACCGTTTTACGGAAGCAAAGCCATGGTGATGCAGCAGGTGTTGAATGATCAGCCGGCTAATCCATCGTTACTCAACCCCAAGCTGTCGCCGCTGATTGATGAGGTGCTGCACAAAGCGCTCGCCAAGCGGCGCGAAGACCGTTTCCAAAGCGCGCCCGAGTTCTCACAGGCGTTCCGCGAAGCGCTCGATGCATCGCTCTCCTTGAACAGCGATGAGCGTGCCGCGATTCCCGCCGCACCCGACAGTACGGCACTGCTAAATGCGGCGAGGCTGCTTAATACCCAAGTGGCGAAGCCGGCGATTGAGCAGGTTGATTTGTTTTTGGAAATGGCTGGCGACAGTGCCATCAGCGTCGACACCGGCGTCAAGAAAGCGCGGCTGCTGGCAATCGATGACGAGGAACGGATTTTGAGCGCGCTCAAATCGCTGTTCCGCAACCGCTACCACGTGTTCGCCACAACCGATGGTAATAAGGCGCTCGATTTCCTGGGGCGGTATCAGATGCACGTGATCATCAGCGATCAGCGCATGCCGGTGATGCCGGGGGTAGAGCTGCTGCGCCGGTCGCGGGAGATTTCGCCGCGCAGCGTGCGCATCCTGCTGACCGGCTATTCCGATTTAGCGGCGATCGTGGGTTCGATCAACGATGGCGAGGTTTACCGCTTCGTTAGCAAGCCGTGGGACAACAGCGAGCTGCAAAGGATCGTCGCCGAGGCAGCGACCATCGCCCTGGAACTCGCCGATACCAAGGCTGAGGTCGCAGCAGTGCCAGACAAAATCGACGCAGGTATACTGGTAATCGACAGCAACGAGGAGATCTTCCGCGTGACCCGCGAATTGATCGGCGGGTTGTGCCCGGTAAGCTACGCCGCAAATCTCGAGGCGGCCATCGTGACCATGCAGTCGCAGGAAATCGCGGTGGTGATTGCCGATGTTGATTTTGCGCAGCGGCAGTTGACCGCGATGCTGAAGTTCTTGAAACAGGATCATCCGCAGATCCTGACCATCGTGATCACCACGGCGTCCGATTCGGAATTCGTGATCGAGCTCATAAACCAGGCGCAGATCTTCCGCTTTCTCAACAAGCCGGTGAGCGTTCGCCTGCTGAAAGCGCATGTGCACGCAGCGCTGCAGCGATATCTCACCTACCGGCAAGCGCCACAACTCGCAGCTGAGCACCAGGTGGCACCGTCCGATGAAAAACGTGTTTCACCCCTTGGCCAAGGCATACTTGACAGCATCAAGTCGTTACGCGGACGGTGGTTTGGAACTTGAGCGAAACCCTGGCGGCAGAGGACCCACTACGAGTCCGGGCTACGCTTTATGTGCGCCGCGCGAGCGGGAGATTCATCAGCAAGTTCTGGGGTTTCATGCGTAGCAGACTATTCCCGCTCATCGCCATGCCGAGAAACACCGGCCGTCCAGCGATTTCTTCGCACATATCCTGAGCATTGATAAAATCCAAACGGAGCAAGCACAACAGTCGCTGCTGACGGTCATCCGGCACTTCCTTGCCCAGATACACATCGTTCAGAATTCCACTCGCCTCCGCGTCGAGACCGACGTGCCAATACCATTCCTCGCTCTCGATTTTGGGCACCGGGATTATCTTCACGCGCACTTGATGAAAGTGCTCAACCCATGCTTCGAGAACGCGGCACAGCGCAGTGCATCCCGGATGAGACGGATTTAAGGCAAGCACAGTATCGTGAACCTCAGACTGCCCCCAGTATACTTCCGCATTGTCGTCGTTCAGCACCGTTAGCTTAGCGCCCCTCAAGGGCGCTTGCGCTTGCACGAGAAAGCGCCCGAGGTTGCCGAGACCGCCATTTCGCGCATGAGCATCTACTGTTTCAGCGTCTGCCGCCAAAACAGTACCGTTATTAATGCTGATTTTCTGATCGCGAAATAGCATTTCGGCTGCGCGAATCTGCAACGGGTCAGAATGTCGCTCAAGAATGTGGCGCAAGATCACTTGCACCAGATGATTGATGAAGAGCAGCGGCACGGCGGCGTCGGCTTCCTGAAAGATTGCGGCGTAGCACGCTTCCAGCGATGGGGCTGACGTCAAGCGTTCGCGGAATCGCAGCATGATGCGATAATTTTCCCGCAAATCCTCGTCAGCGAGCGCGGCAAGACGCGCTTCCTCCACTTTGGCCCGTGGATCGGCCAGCAATTCCCGATGCAAGGCGCGCTCGTTTTCGCACGAGCCCTCAATGGGGTGCAGTTCCGGGCGCATCAAATAACTGCGCAGGAAATCATCGGTGAGCACCAGTCTGCCCCCCGGGTCGCGCTTTAGTTGATGAAAGCCGCAATTGCTCCAGAAATCAACCATCTTGACGATCCGCGCTCAAGCGTTGTGCTTGACCTTGGCGGGCGGCAAAAACAATGCCGGCACGGATTTTTTCAGAAAAGTCTGCTTCTCCGAATGCGGCTTGCGCGGAACCGGCGGCTTGCTTGCCGGGGCAATCGGTACGACATTGGGGTGCTCGTTTCTAAATTCGCGCTGCTTCGCGATGCCCGGGTGACCATCGTGCCGAGCCGCTCTCCGAGACCGATCAAAACCAGGCACCGGTTTGACGGGCAACCTGAATTTGAGGAAGCGTTCGATGTCCTTGAGCTGATCCATCTCGTCTGGGCATACCAGCGATATGGCGTTGCCGGAGCGGCCCGCCCGGCCGGAGCGGCCGATGCGGTGTACATAGTCTCCGGCGACATGCGGCAGCTCGTAATTCACCACATAAGGCAATTCATCAATATCCAAACCGCGCGCCGCGATATCGGTTGCGACCAACACGCGCACTCTGCCACTCTTAAAATCCGCCAAAGCCTGAATGCGCGCTGGCTGGCTCTTGTTGCTGTGAATCGCGGCAGATTGGATGCCGTCGCGCTCGAGCTGGTGCGCGAGCCGGTTCGCAGCATGTTTGGTGCGTGTGAAAACCAATACCTGGCGCAGATTTTGCGATTTGATTATGTGTGCGAGCAAATCGCGCTTGAGGTTGTGATCAATCAGGTGCACAACATGCTGCACCATGTCTGCCGCGGCATTCCTTGGACCGATTTCTATCAACGCCGGTTTGTGCAGGAGACTGTCCGCAAGTCTCTTGATATCTTCTGAAAAAGTCGCTGAGAACAGCAGATTCTGTCTTTTTGCCGGCAGCAGAGCCAAGATTCGTTTGATGTCCGGTAAAAAGCCCATATCTAGCATCCGGTCTGCTTCATCCAGAACCAGGATTTCCACTTTCGAGAGATTAACCGTTTTCTGGTGTACATGGTCCAGCAGCCGTCCGGGGGTCGCTACCAGTATGTCCACGCCAGATTGGAGCTCCTTGATCTGCGGATTGATGTTGACGCCGCCGAAAACCACGGCCGGTTTCAGCAACAGATATTTGCCGTACGTATGAACGCTTTCCTCGACTTGTATCGCCAGTTCGCGCGTTGGCGCCAAAATCAGCGCGCGAATCGGATGTCGTGCCGGAGACGTACTGGCGCTGGAGTGGATTTTCAGGCGCTGCAGGATCGGCCAAGTGAAGCCGGCGGTTTTGCCGGTGCCGGTCTGCGCACGGGCCATCACGTCCATCCCGGATAGAATCGGCGGAATCGCTTGCACCTGCACCGGCGTGGGTTCGCTATAATCCTGGTCGCTAATTGCGTGCAGAATTTCGGCCGAAAGGCCGAGTTTACTGAAAGGCATCGTTCATTCTCCTAAATCGGCCTACCTGGGCAAAGCCCGGGACCGGTCTAGGCAAACGACTATATATCGGTTCTTATAAGGTAATACTTTGCGGCTCAGACCGGACAGGTGAGCCACTCATGGCGGACATCATACAGCATCACCGACAACTGCAAAAATATCCCTTATTTCGTGGCCAGCACTTTCAGGTCTTCTATAACCTGCTTGGAATTGTTCGCGGTGTCGGCCTTGAGATAAACCTTAACAACTTTGCCTTGGGGATTGATCAAGAACGTATTGCGTTTGGCAAATTTGACGATGCCCAGATTTAAGATTGAACCGTAGCGTTCAGCGATTTCTCCATTTTGATCCGCCAGCAAAGGAAAAGGCAAGTGGTATTTCCTGGCGAAATCGGCGTGGCTCGCGGAATCGTCCACACTCACTCCTACCACTTGCGCGCCCATTGCGCTGAGCTGGTGCAAGTCGTCGCGGAACGTGCACGCTTGCTGAGTGCATCCCGGCGTATCATCTTTGGGGTAAAAATACAGCACCAGCCATTTACCGCGGAACTCGTTCAACGTGTGTACCGTTCCATTCTGGTCGGGCAGGCTGAAATCCGGAGCCGCCTCGCCTTCCTTCGGGGTATCGGCGGCGCGCGCGAAATTGTTCCACACGACCACGCCAGCCGCCAACACCAGCGCCAAAATCACGAGTTTCATGACATAGATTTCTTCACGTTGAGATGCGGCCATACCCAGCAGCGCAACAGCAGCGCGCATAGCGCCGCAATGCCGCTCGCAAAGAAAAAGGCCATCGCCGCGCTCTGAAAATGCCAAATTCCGCCGAACATTGCTCCCCCGGGTATCGCGGTTAAACCAATTATCAAATGATACCAACCAAACGCGCTGCCGTGCTCGCTGGTACCCGAGAAATCGCCGACCAAAGCCCGCTCAGCGCCTTCGCTCATTCCTGCGAACAACCCATATCCAATAGTCACTGCCCATAGGCCCAAGTTCCCGGTGACTTTTCCGAGTAGAAGAAAACTCAGCGCAAAAGCAGTCCAACTCACCAGCATCAGCATCCCGCGTCCAAACTTGTCGGCTAGCTTGCCTCCCCAGGTCGAGGTCGCGGATTTTGCTAGATTCAGGGCCGCCCACAGTAACAGCAATTCGACCACACCGATGTGCAATTGAAAACCGAACAACAGGATGAAGGTCTCGGAAGCGCGGGCCAGGGTGAATAAGCCCAGGACTATTAAATAGCGCCGCATGGGTATTGATAGCCCGCGCCATGACAGCGGCGCCAGTTCCACACGCGGCGGAACCGCAGGCGCGGCTCTTCCCCTGATACCCAACAGGAGAAGCAATACGGCGAGCAATCCCGGAACCGCGGAAAGCAAGATGACTTGCGGCAGTGCGAGCGCAGAGTATGCAAGTACTCCGGCCGCGGCCAGGCTCCCGGCCACTGCACCGCCATTATCGAGCGCGCGGTGAAACCCGAATGCATGACCGCGCATAGCAGGGGGCGTGGCGTCCACTACTAGCGCGTCGCGAGGCGCGCTGCGCAGGCCCTTGCCAACCCGATCCAGACTGCGCAATACCAGGACCACGTACCAGCTGCCTGCCAGACCCAGCAACGGTCGCGCAAGATTGGATATGAGATAACCAAGCAGCGTTAGTCCTTTGCGCCTGCTATTCATTCGGTCAGAATGACGCCCCGACCACAGCTTCAAGAAGCTTGCTACAGCATCGGCAACACCTTCGATCAGGCCAAGCGCAATGGGGCCGGACGATAAAACCGTCGCAATCAGGATTGGAATCAAAGGAACGACGATATCCGAAGCAAAGTCGTTAAAAAAGCTGACTAAGCCGAGAATGATCACAGTGCGTGGCAATCGCTGCTGCAAAGTCTTCAACCTAATAACCGTGAACTGGATTGTAAGCCAAACGCACCTACGAAGTTATCTATGTTTTTTTCTTCAGGCATAATCTGTTGCCATGGAAACAAGCAAACCGGACAACTCCAAGCCAACCTTGATTTATGATGGCGATTGCGGGTTTTGCGCTTATTGGGCGCGCTATTGGCAAAAGCTGACTCAGGACCGGGTGAATTACGCACCCTACCAGGAGGCGGCCGCGCGCTTCCCGCAAATATCCATCCCGGAATTCCAGCGAGCGGTCCAATACATTGCGCCGGACGGAAAAGTGGCCAGCGCGGCGGAGGCCAGTTTTCTTACTTTAAGTCACGCCCGCGGCAAAGGATTTTGGCTCGCGCTTTATCGAAATATTCCCGGCTTCGCCGCAGTCTGCGAGCGGACCTACGCCTTTATTGCTTCGCGTCGCCCCGCATTTTACCGCTTGAGCCTATGGCTATGGGGACGCGATTTCAGGCCGCCGCGCTTCGAGCTGGTTTCCTGGTTTTTCCTCCGTGCCATTGGACTGATTTATTTCGTTGCGTTTGCTTCTTTCGGCATGCAGGCGCTGGGACTGATCGGCAGCCACGGGATACTGCCGCTTTCCGATTTTGTCGAGGCGATCAAACAGCATTTCGGGGCAGAGCGCTACTGGCTATTTCCGATGGTGTTCTGGTTGGCGTCCGGGGATTTAGCGATACAACTTATATGCTGGGCCGGCGCTGCGCTGTCTTTGCTGCTGGTATTCAACGTCCTGCCGCGGTTGTGCCTGCTTTTGCTCTATGCGCTTTACCTCTCGATTTTCTATGCGGGCCAGGATTTTTTGACCTTTCAATGGGACCTGCTGTTGCTCGAATCCGGATTTGTCGCGCTTTTGCTGAGCTTTACTCCGCAAATTGGCATCTGGCTGCTGCGCTGGCTGTTGTTCCGCTTTATGTTCCTTTCGGGCGCGGTAAAATTGTTGAGTGGAGACCCCACGTGGTGGAGCCTGTCGGCACTTTCTTACCACTTTCAAACCCAGCCGCTGCCGACCCCGATTGCTTGGTATGCCGATCATTTATCGCCGGGCACACTCATGGTTGCAACCGCTGCGACCTTTGTCATCGAGCTGCTGTTACCGTTTTTCATTTTCTGTCCTCGACGACTGCGCTTTGTCGCTGCATTCGGTTTTCTTCTGCTTCAGATCTGCATTTCACTAACCGGCAATTACAACTTTTTCAATCTCCTCACCATGATTTTATGCATTTCGCTATTCGACGACGCAGCGTTCCAAAAGATATTTCCGCAGCGCGTCGCCCAGTCCTTGCAGCAGCGCACTCCACGCATCGAACCGGGGAAAAGCGCTTCCTTTGTCGCATTTTCGCTTGCACTGGCGATCGTGTTCGTAAGCAGCGGTCAACTTTACACTAGATTCAGCGGCCGCATGCCTAAGCTGGTAGCGAAAGCGGAATACGCCATTGCGCCGCTGCGCGTGGTTAACATCTACGGTGTGTTCGCGGTAATGACCACAGAGCGGCACGAAATTATAATCGAAGGCTCGGATGACGGCGTTCAATGGAAGGAGTACGCCTTCAAGTACAAGCCGGGCGACGTGAAACGGCGACCGCCGTGGAATATTCCACATCAGCCACGGCTCGATTGGCAGATGTGGTTTGCCGCTTTAGGGACACCGCAGGACAACCCCTGGTTCTCCGACCTGCTGCGGTGCCTGCTGGAAAATTCTCCGGATGTCATTGCATTGCTTGATGGCAATCCGTTTCCCGATAAACCTCCCCGATTCGTACGCGCATTGCTTTACGACTATCGGTTTTCAAACCCAGAACAAAAAAAACGCGAAGGAAACTGGTGGGTGCGGCAATTGTCAGGACTGTATTACCCGGCAGTGGGATTGAGGTCGGAACGGTCAAGCGGCGCTGGACCGCCTTCGACGGTAATCGAAGGAATTATGCGGCCACAACCGCGTTAAGCTTGGGTCACCGATCGGCCTGCGCGCAATGCATCTCGCCCTGAGTTGCGCCCGGCACCTGATAAGCAAATGCGATATGGGCTAGAATGCGCGCGTCGCCCCGATAGCTCAGTGGATAGAGCAGCCCCCTCCTAAGGGGCAGGTCGCACGTTCGATTCGTGTCCGGGGTGCCATCGCTATCATTGGTTCGGATGCTATAACAAAAAGCTAACTATCCAACAAAGCAAAGACAGGGAGGATTTTCGAGTGAAAGCTTCTTCGCTGAGTTTTCGGGCTGCGGTGCTGTTCGTCCTGGCCGGCATGGTGTGGGGCCTGCAGATGGCCATCTCCGGAGACCATTCCGCATTTCCTGCGCATGCGCACCTCAACCTGCTCGGCTGGGTGT
>DASPRI010000035.1:0-4295 GCA_035624535.1 Burkholderiales bacterium | reverse complement strand
CTGGGAGGCAATGATGATGGCAGCCAACCTCGGTCTTGGCAATCTGGTCGCCTTTCTGGATCTCAATGACTTGCAGGGATTGGGACGCACTTCTGAAACCCACCCGCATTTCTATCCGGTACTGGACAAAGTCCGCGCCTTTGGCTGGGAGGCAGTTGAGGTTAATGGCCATGATGCCTCGGCGGTTTACCAGGCAGTGAAATCCCGCCAGGGAAAACAGCCTTTCTTTGTCGTAGGCAAGACCGTCAAAGGCAAGGGCGTTTCCTATATGGAACATGTCGCGATTTGGCATTACCGCTCGCCGAGCAAGGAAGAATACCAGAGGGCGCTCGCCGAACTCAGCGAGGTGGCAAAGTGAGAAACACTTTTGCCAATACCTTCTTTGAGGCGGGTCAGCAGGACCAGCGCTTATGTGTCGTGGTGGCCGACATTTCGCCCGCGGGTGCGATGGACAAATTCAGAAATACTTTTCCAGAACGTTTCATCAATACCGGCGTCGCGGAGCAAATCATGATCGGAATGTGCGCGGGTATGGCGCTGCGAGGCCTGCGTCCGTTTGCTTACACGATTGCCACGTTCGCACTATTCAGACCGTATGAATTTGTGCGCGACGATCTTTGCTATCAGAATCTGCCGGTGACGGTAGTCGGAATTGGCGGCGGCGTTACTTATTCGACTTTGGGCGGCACGCATCATGCCCAAGAAGATATTGCCGTTGCCTCGGCACTTCCCAACATGGCGGTGATTGCTCCCTGCGACCCGGCGGAAACACGTCTGGCCACGCTATGGTGCACGCAACAGGAAAGGGGCCCGGTTTACCTGCGGCTGGGAAAAGCTGGCGAACCCGACTTGACCGGAAAAGCCGTTGATCAGTTCGAATTTGGCAAGCTACGCTATATCAAGCGTGGCAAAGATGTTTGCATTCTTGGTTACGGCCCTATCCTCAAGCTAGGGACCGAGCTTGCCGCGAAGTTTGAAGCGCGTGGCGAAAGCGTCTCGCTGATCTCCGTGCATACCGTGAAGCCGCTTGACGTCGACGGTGTTACACAAGCCTTGCGCAACCATAAGCGGGCGGTGGTCATTGAAGAAACGGCACCGTTAGGCGGCCTTGGTCCGCGGGTCAAGGGAATCGCGCTGGATACGGGGGTTCAATGCCGGGTCGACAGCTTCGCTCTTCAAGATGCCTTCATTCACAATTACGGTTCCCACGGAGAGCTGCAGGCAGCCCACGGTCTCGATATTAAGAGCATCTCTGCCAAATTGGGTCTTTCGTGACGCTAAGCTGAGCTTTCCTGATTCAGCCGTTGGTTTGAGCAACGGCTGATGAGGAAACAATGGCTCCGCGGCACGCCGCTCTGATCCGCACGGGATGCTTGGTGAGCCTAAAGTTTAATGAATGAGAATCTGCTTCTGACAGCCGAAAGCAAGCTTGAAGCCGCGGATGCAGTGGCGGCGCTCATCGTGCTTGATGACGGTCGCTACGTTATGCAGCTTAGAGATGCACTCCCGGATATTTTTTATCCAGACCACTGGGGTTGTTTCGGAGGCGCGGTCGACGACGGGGAAGATCCTGTTCAGGCGCTGCGCAGGGAATTGCTCGAGGAGCTGGAATTCGAAGTGGTGAACGCCAAGGAGTTTATCCGTTTCGATTTTGACTTGAGGAATTTGGGCCAAAAAAAAGTTTACCGGATATATTACGAAATTCCGGTTCCCACGAAATCATACGCGCGTTTTAAACTGCGCGAAGGCCAGCAACTCAAGGCGTTTTCAGGAGCGGAAATTCTTGGCGGGCTACGCGTCACGCCCTACGATTCCTATGCGATTTGGTTGCATTTGCGAAGGTCGCGGTTTGAACCGTGATGCAAGACCCAACTCGGAACCGAGTTGGCCGATTAGGAGCGCGCAGGGTATATTGATAGGCTTCAAGTTTTGGAACACTTTTTTTGGCCGAAAAACTCTAAGGCAGGTCGATAAATTCATTCCGCTGTTCAGACAGAGCCGGCTTTGATATCAGCCCCCGCCCTTTTTTTTTCGTTAGTCGAACGCATCCGCAAGAATAGAATCGCTCGCAAAGCGATTTCCGCCGCATTGCTTCCAATCGAGTTGATCCTGTCAGTGCCAATGTACCTGGCACGCATCCGATTTCTACGTATTGCGCTTGGAAGAGTAGGCCATCTTGCCTTGGAGCCGGATTTTTTTCTGAAGGAGCAACTGCTTGGATTAACCAAGCGGTGCTTAGGCGTGATTGTCAGTCCGCCGGGCGCCGCGGCCAATGAATGTTTGCTTGAATATTGGCGCCGCTACATCTGGGTAGTGCGTAATCACTTTTGGGCCACGATTCTGTCCCGCTTTTATCGGTATTCACATGTGTACTTGGATTTGAACCGCAATGTGGTGGCGATCAACAAAACAGCGCCCTTCATAGCCGTGCAGCGGGCGTGGGGGAATCGCCCTGCCCTGCTGACACTCGAAGAGAAGCATCGCGGCGAGGGCCGAGCAAGACTCGCTGAGTTAGGGGTGCCTTCTGATGCAGAGTTCGTCTGTTTTCATTGCCGCGAAGGAGGCTACTCACCGTCCGACGAGCATTTGCACTCGTTCAGGAATAACAGCATCGAGAACTATCTGCCGGCGGTCGCGGAGCTTGCGATGCGCGGTCTTTGGTGCATACGCATGGGCGATCCCAGCATGCGCCAAATTGAGCCGATGGAAAGGGTGATCGACTATGCTCACCTCGATATTCGCAGCGACTGGATGGATGTTTTCTTGTGCGCCAGCTGCAGGTTCTTCCTGGGTAGCACCTCGGGACTGGCGCACGTCGCGTATGTATTTGGACGGCCATCAGCTATGCCAAACCAGGTTCCCTTGTCAATGGCGCTGGCCTTCGGCTTGAGTGACGTCGCTATTCCCAAACTCCTGTGGCTAGAGAAGGAAGGACGGTATTTGAGTTTTGGCGAAGCCTTTGATTCGAACGCATCGAATTTCCGGTACACCAACTTATATCGGGAACACGGCCTACAACCGCTCGAGAATACCGCCGAGGATATCCGCGACCTTGCCCTTGAGATGCTCGAGCGCTCTAAGGGTAATGTTATCTATACGCCGGGGGACGAAGAACTTCAGCAGCGTTTCAAGACCCACATGCGTCCCGGTCATTTCAGCTTCGGGGGAATAAATCGGATTGGCCGCGATTTTCTGCGAAAATATGCATATTTACTCGAGGACCGCCCAGGATAAGCCATGAAGTGCGTCATATTAGCTGGAGGACTCGGCACTCGCATCAGCGAGGAGTCGATTTTGAAGCCCAAGCCGATGATTGAAATCGGCGGCAAGCCGATCATTTGGCACATTATGAAAATCTATTCGGCGCACGGGGTCAATGATTTCATCGTTTGCCTCGGTTATAAGGGTTATGTCGTCAAGGAGTATTTCGCCAACTACTTCTTGCACATGTCCGACGTCACCCTGGACATGGCCCGCAACAAGATGGAGGTCCACCAAAAGGGGGCTGAGCCGTGGCGGGTCACCCTCTTGGATACCGGCGAGAACACCCAGACCGGTGGGCGACTAAAGCGCGTGGAATCGTATCTCGGCAGGGATCCCTTCTGCATGACTTACGGCGACGGCGTCGCCGACATCGAAATCGGCAAACTGGTGGCTTTTCATAAGCAACAGGGGACGCTGGCAACGGTAACCGCGGTTCAACCGCCAGGGCGCTTTGGCGCACTCAGGGTTAACCAGAGCGACAAGATCACTCGTTTCCAGGAGAAACCAGAAGGCGATGGAGGCTGGATCAACGGCGGCTTCTTCGTGCTGTCGCCCAAAGTGCTGGACTATATCAAGGGCGACGCCACGGTCTGGGAGGGCGTCCCGATGGAATCCCTCGCGCGGGAGGGCAAACTGTCGGCTTACAAACATCAAGGCTTCTGGCATGCCATGGATACTTTGCGCGACAAGAATTACCTGGAGGAAGTTTGGAACTCCGGCCGCGCGCCGTGGAAGATCTGGAAATGAATCCGGCGTTTTGGAAGGGCAAGACGGTATTCGTTACCGGGCACACAGGATTCAAAGGCAGCTGGCTCAGCCTTTGGCTACAGTCACTCGGCGCGCGGGTGACGGGCTACGCGCTGGAGCCGCCGACAAAGCCCAGCCTGTTCGAGCTTGCCGGGGTCGCCCGCTCGATGGAATCAATCATGGGAGACATACGCGATCTTCCCGCGCTGATGACGGCGCTAAAGCGCGCTAAGCCCCAGCTCGTCATTCACATGGCCGCGCAATCACTGGTGCGCGAATCGTAT
>DASPRI010000016.1:0-3270 GCA_035624535.1 Burkholderiales bacterium | reverse complement strand
GTCACTATAGGGCAGCTTCGGCTGCCCTTTTTATTTGGTTATCTCGAACAGGGCGATGGACTCGATATGCGAAGTATGCGGGAACATGTTGATTACTCCTGCCGCCTTGAGCTCGTAACCTTTGGTATGCACCAGCACGGCCGCGTCTCGCGCAAGCGTCGCTGGATTGCAGGAAATGTAAACGATGCGCCTGGGCGCGTTTTTCCCGACTGCTTTCACCACGGCAACGGCGCCGTCTCGCGGGGGATCGAGCAGCATCTTGTCAAAACTGCCGTAGCTCGCCAATGAAGCTTCGGTCACTTTAAACAGATTCAACACGCGGAAATCAGTTAATTCTGTCAGCCCGTTCAGAGCGGCATTTTCTTCAGCGCGCCGCTTGAGTTCAGGGTCGCCCTCGATACCGGTCATCGCCGCCCCGCAGCGCGCCGCGGGCAATGTGAAATTTCCCAAACCGCAGAACAAATCGGCGATCCGCTCCCCGGGAGCAGGTTCAAGCAATTGCATCGCACGGCGCACCAGCACGCGGTTCATCGAGTGATTGACCTGCGTGTACTCGGTGGGATGAAAGGTGAACTTCAGGTTGAACTCGGGAAGTGTGTAATAAAGCTCGGGTGTTTGCTCGGGATAAAAGGCGTAGGCTGATTCGGGCCCACCTGGCTGGAGGTAAAACTGGATTTTATGGCGCTCGGCAAATGCCTTGAGTAATTGCTTGTCGTTGCTGTTCAGTTCGTCCAAGATTCGCAGCACCAGCACATCCGCTGCTTCCCCGATCGCCAGTTCCAATTGCGGTATGCGCTCCCGCAACGACAAGCTACCGATCAACTCGCGCAATGGGCTTATCAGTTCCGATATTCTTCGCGGGAGAATTTCGCAGCTTTGCATATCGGCAACGAAGCTGCTGCGCCTTTCGTGAAAGCCTATGAGCACGCCACCTTTTTTCGAGACATAACGCACTGAAAGACGCGCGCGCTGCCGGTATTCCCATTCCTGGCCGTAGATTGGCGGCAACAACATTTCCGCTCTGACATTGCCGATATGCCGAAGATTGTCCTCCAGTATGCGCTGCTTGGCGGCCACCTGGGCTCTGGTGTCGAGATGCTGCAAGCTGCAACCGCCGCAAATCCCAAAATAGCGGCAGCGCGGCGCAACCCGCATCGAGCTGGAGCGCAATATGCGCTCCGCCTTACCGAACTCGCAGTTGCTTTTCTTGCGGTAAGGCGAATACAGCACCGCTTCGCCGGGCAGCACATCTTCGATAAAGGCCACCTTGCCGGCAACATGCGCGACGCCGCGGCCTTCCTGATCCAGGGATTCAATGACAGCTTCGGAGGACAATTGCCAATCCGCGAATCAGGCGGCGCGCCACTCGCTCAAGAACTCGCGCCAGTGCGGTTCCGGTTTCTTGCTCAAGCTCGTTCGCACCAGATGGCATTCGCGGCGGTACTCGTCATTACTGAATACTCCGCGCACTAGTTGAAAGCGCAGATACAACAAATAAGTGTTCGCGGCATCGGTTTGGCAGTAATTGCGGATCGGCTCGGTATCACCCTTCTGAAAAGTATCCCACACTTGTGATCCGTCCATTCCCAGCTTTCCGGGAAAACCGATTAGCCGCGCTATTTCATCAAGCGGCGCGTTATTACGTGGCTGATAAAGTGCCAGCAAATCCATTAAGTCCAAATGGCGCAGATGATAGCGGCTGATGTACTTGTTCCACTTGAAGTCCTTGTCGTTCTCGCCCATGTCCCAGTAGCGCGCGGCCGGGACGCCGTGTATCAGGCTGCGGTAATGCAGTACCGGCAAGTCGAAGCCGCCACCGTTCCATGAAACCAGCTGCGGACTATATTTCTCGATTCCGTCGAAAAAGCGCCGGATCAGGTCGGCTTCCGTCGCCTTTGCGTCTCCCAGAGACCAAGCCGTAAAACCCTCGCGGTCGCGCAGCACGCATGCTATGGCTACGACGCGATGTAAATGCAGCGGAAGAAAATCGCTGCCGGTCGACTGACGGCGCTGCTGAAAAGCCATCTGGGCAATTTCATTCGCCGCCATTTCGGGCCCGAGCGCGTAAAGGCGGCGCAAGCCTTCAACATCTGGAACCGTCTCGATATCGAAGGCAAGGACCGGGATCATCGATTACCCCGGGAACACCCCTGTGGACAAATAACGGTCGCCGCGATCACATACGATGGACACGATCACCGCGTTTTTCACTTCCGCGGAAACTTGCAGCGCCGCCCACAGCGCACCGCCTGAAGAGATTCCGGCGAATATGCCTTCTTCCCTGGCAAGCCGGCGCGTCATTTCCTCGGCATCTTGCTGGCTTACTTCAATAACGCGATCCACCCGCTTGCGGTCAAAAATTTTGGGCAAATAAGCTTCCGGCCACTTGCGTATTCCGGGAATTTGCGAGCCTTCGGTAGGCTGGCAACCGATGATTTGAATCGCCGGGTTTTTTTCCTTGAAAAAACGCGAGCAGCCCATGATGGTGCCGGTGGTACCCATGCTGCTGACAAAATGCGTGATCTTGCCTTGGGTGTCGCGCCAAATTTCGGGACCGGTGCCTTCGTAATGACAAAGGGGATTATCCGGGTTGGCAAATTGATCAAGTATGATACCCTGCCCTTCATCGCGCATGCGTTCGGCAGTGTCTCGCGCCGCCTCCATTCCGCCTTTTTCCGGCGTGAGCACGAATTCAGCGCCGAAAGCGCGCATCGTCTGCCGCCGTTCCAGGCTCAAATGTTCAGGCATCACCAGAATCATGCGATAACCCATCATCGCCGCGCACATGGCCAGCGCGATTCCGGTATTGCCACTGGTCGGCTCAATCAAGGTGTCTCCGGGCTTAATGTCGCCACGTGCCTGGGCGCGAGTGATCATGGAAAGCGCGGGACGGTCTTTCACGGAGCCTGCCGGATTGTCGCCTTCCAGCTTGACCAGGACGGTGTTGGTCGTCTTTCCCGGGATGCGCTTCAATTTGACCAGCGGGGTTTCGCCGACAAACTGTTCGATGGTTTTATACATGAAGTGCTTTCATAATGCGCCAGTCATATGATACCCAATGCCGCGCCGAAATTTCCAAGTCTTGAGCAGAGGCGGGCTAAGCTTGTTTCAGCAGGCACCCCACGTAGCGGGCGACGCCCTGTTCCACATTCAAAAACGCCTCCTCGAATCCGGCGCCACGCAAGGCGCTGATATCGGCCTGCGTAAAATTCTGATACTTGCCCTGCAGCGATTCAGGGAAAGGTATGTAATGAATGATATCCTGGCTTT
>DASPRI010000013.1:0-9816 GCA_035624535.1 Burkholderiales bacterium | reverse complement strand
TGGCGAATCGGGCGGCTTCGCGTTGCCGCTCGTTTAGTTTTCGGAATGCTTCCTCAGCGCTCATGGAGAGCGACTATAGGACAAGACGCTATTCTTATCCAGTGGCCATTCTGAGGCAGACGGAATGAAAATAGACTCGCCGGTGGTAAACCGGCGGAATAGAGGAGCGACTAAGTCTTGTAGCTTGAACGCTTGATGATGAGGACTGTGTTTATTTCAGCGATGGGAAAATCAAGATTCAAATCTGGACCCGGTTCTATGCTCTCGCAACGAGAGTAGGTAGGTTGCAGCGTGTTGTCGGGAATTTACTTGGCTGATTTGGCGGCCAAATGACTCAGTGCCCAGCCGAGAACTGCGCCGATGATGATACCGGAAATTGCCCCGCCGAAGCCTGCGATTCCGAAAATCGAGCCGATAACTGCCCCGGAAATGCTAAAGCCGGCCTCTTTGTTATAGACGCGCTCTTCGGCACGAAGATGCTCAACAAAATCGTGGTTGTCAGCGTACCGCATCTTTCTAGACCGAAGCTGCCAAACAGCCTCGGACCAAAGCGCCCAGACGATTCCGCATACGATTACGATGACAAACAATGAAGACACCTTTAGCTCCTTAACTCCTGTCATAAAGTTAGAGCAATATGCATACCGGCACTCATGCTGGTCCAAAGTATACCCCAACGCTATGATATTTGTCACAATTTCTGAGACACGATTAAGGCCGAATCAAAACGCACTCACCCTCGAAGACGTAAAACGGCATATTTTTTCGCTGAGGCTATCAATCTAGCCGCAGTTAAAGTTATCCGAAATCGGAGTACGCGCTTTTTAGCGCGGATTTCACTTTGGACGTCTGTAGATGGAAAAATACGAATAGGCCGCGCTCAGTGCTGCGAATTCGCGCGGATGTGTCGGTGCAAACGCCAGGGCGCTATCGAGCGACTTGCGGCGCTGGCGTTTGCGGCGGTCGTACCCGGTCACGCCCCGCACATTTCTTTGGCGCCTCTCCTTTGAGCTACGTAATCGCATGAATCTGTTCATACCGCCTGAAAAGTCCTCCCCTTTGTTGACCACTTGCTTTGCCGTCTGTGCCGCCCTGTTGCGCATCGTTTGCCGCGAATTTTTCTGATTGGCGCCTACCACAGTTTCACAACCGGCATGCCGGCTGACTGGCGTGCGCCAAGCCGGCTCGGCGACAAGACACAACGTTCTGTTGCATGCACGAGTAAAGCAACGCGCATGCCATGCACTCGGTGCTAAAAACCGTTTTTGTCCGATAGGGTACGAGGCAGATTGCGGCAGGGTCCGCGGTTGTTGCCGTTTTTTGTCAACCAAGTGACGGGGCCGAGCTCGAACGTGGTACGGCCGTATGCACCGATAAGCGCCTTGCCGATCTTGCGCGTAGCCGTGTTGCTCCCACCGACTCAATGCGCTAAGTCAGCATCGCAGCTCACAGGGGACTAGAAGCAATGAAGAGACATTCAGGCCTTGAATGTGGAATGTTCGACGTGAGCGACGAGATTAAATCAACTATTGGGAAATTGAAGATTCAAGATTTGACGCTAAGGATCTCAGTGGTCTATTTCACGCGTCCAGCGCTTGAGACGGTCCCGCATCAGTTCATCATGCCGGCTTCTGGTGACAGGACCGCAATCAGCGCTCGGAAGTGCACGGATCGCCCCTCGCGGCTTGCAAATTGAATCCGACTCTATTTCTCTGTTCACACCATGCCGACGCCGAAGTGCCGCGGCATAAGGTGCAGCAGGAGAGTTGAAAGCGGAAGGACTGATGAAAAAATTCATCCGTGGCAGACCGGCAGCTGGTGACTTTCTTTTACGTCGCCAAAAGAAAGTCACCAAAGAAAACGCGGCCCCGGTTCGCTGCCCCTTTAGGGTTCCCTTGTGCTGCTCACCCAAGCGGGCGGCTGCGCAACTCGCGCGTTCGCGCTCAAGCAGTGCTCGCCGAACTCCCCCGCATGTGTTGCGCTGCTCGGCAGCTCGCAGGGGATTTCACAGTTAGAACTACGATGATGAAGCGCTCAGATCCTTAATCCTGAGTACTCGATGATGAGCGATGTGATTAAATCAGGGTTGGGGTTCAAGCCGGTCGCGTGCCACGACAGTTTGGGAATTTTGAACAACCCCAAAACGAACTGCCTGATCGTGGACCCTGGCGAGCGGCCCTCATGACCATCGGCGAACCACATTTTGGACAGAAAGGAGAGTTGTCGGCAGTGACAAAATCTTTTTTTGGCACAGTAGTCCGCGCCATGCGTATCAGATCGGCTAGCTGATCTCCTGTAATCAAGCTTATTTCGCGCCCTTCGGCAAAGCGCTGAGCTTCGTCAGTAAATACGCCCGAGGTAATGACATAACCGCCAGCTGCGCCGCCCGCTGCCATCACACCGTAGAGCTCCCTTACAATTTCGACGCCGACTTGTCTGGCTTTCCATTGCTTGCATTGGACAAAGTAACGGTCAGCGCCGCGAGAGACAACAAGGTCCACTCCACCATCCGCGCCGCCACTCCCGGTTTCGGTCACCGAAAAACCACGTCGCCTGAAAAACTCGCCAACGAGCATTTCGAACCCACGCCACGGCATTTTTTCAAGAGTGCTTTGCACACCACCGGCTGCCACTTGGTCATGCAAAACGTTTCGCTTTTGTCGTTCAAACACCGAAACCAGCGAGCCAATCAGAAATACCGCAGGCAGAAGATATTGCCCGATCGTTGCAAAACTCCTAAACATTTGCGTGCTGATAACCGAACCAATGTCTTTGATGTTGGGCGTCCCTGATATTTCTGAATTGGTGAGTGAATGCAGAATGGAATATGTGACAATCGCGAGAACAACGCCAACCCACCAAGGAAACTTGGAGATGATTTCAATTAAATCATCGAACAGTCCTTGGTTCTTACGTGCCATTTTGTTTCCGTTCTGAGCCCATCCTATTTCTTCCAAGGCTAGCCCAGAACTGCAACCAGTTCAGCTACGACAATGAGTTCCTCTGCTTGATCCGGTTGCAGGACAATAGGCTTGTAATCACTTATTGTGGAATCTGGCTTCAGGATAATCGCGCTGTGCCTCCATTCCACTTCCTTGTCAAGCACTTTTTTGCTTTCGTAAACCTTTACCGTGACATGACCGCCGGTGTCCATGTCGCTAATCTCGCGATGCTGCACGACGACCACCTTGCCTTGCCGGGAACCCACCGGATTCGCGCGAAACAAGCACCAAGCACCATTTGGTATTCGCCGGTTCATGGATTCGCCGACTACTTGCGCAACGAAAAGACCATTTTGAACCCTAAAAGTATCCGGCAACTCCGCCCAGTCGACGTTATTGAGATCGACTTGTTGCTCGCCACTGAAATGCCCCGCTGCAATCTTTAAATCGAGCAGGGGCACGGCATTCTCGTACGGCCTGACGTCTTTTCGTTGTACGCGTTTAAACGGCAGAACTGTAGTTTGCAGCTGAGCCTGTTCAACCTCATCATTGACCACTGCCACTTCGCCAACAACTTTCCGTTGCTCTTCCGGCTGCTTAAATTCCCCTAGGTGGCTGCGCACATATTTCTCAGTAGGTTTGTCCATAAAGTAAATGTACACGCCTTTATGTGCCCGAGTAAGTAACACTCGATATACATTTTGCAGATGCCTCGCCAGTCCAGGATTATTTCGCGTGACAGCCGTATCATGCGAGTTTTGTGGCACGGCTGCCCATTTTTTCTGGGACAAATCGTATACAAGATCATTTCCAAAGATCACGCCGATATAGTCAAATTCAAAACCTTGAGCCGTGTAAACCGTGCCTACCTGCTCCATACCGGAATCATCAGTTGCCCATTTCCAAAATTCGTTTTTCTTTTCCCATGGCATTGCGAAATCCCCGATTCTGACGTCATTTACCAACGTGCCATCGGGCCTGGGATTGCTCCATGGCCAACAAAAACCAGCGACGATTCGGGCTGAGTTTCGCTTTTCAGCGTTGCGTTGCCTAATTGCATCCATCATTGCCGACGGACTGTCGAATATTTCGAAGCCCATGCGCGCGTCGAATCTGGCGAAACCCGAGTCGCGCACATCCAGCACTTTATCTACCCACTGGAGATAGGCATCCGATCCTGAACACCGAAATTGTGTCTGTAATTCGAATTCTGCGATTTCGCTTTTACTTACCCCTAACCGACGAGCGGCCTCGTGAATGAGTTGAACACTGCCGATTTCACTGGGGCGAACAATCTGGTGTTCGTCGATTAGAAAAATAGAAAGCCTAGCGACTCTCAACAGTTCATCTACTTGCGGGGAACCCGAGCGGTCTGCTCTGCGAGTGTACCTGCTGTTGCTCGATGCACGAATCCGATGCGCTTCATCACAGATCAAGACCTCAATCGAGTCGGGCTCGGTGTTAATAAAACTGTTGAAGAATTTGAAGAGTCTTTGGGCTCTGTTTCCTACTATATTCCGCAAGGTATTCGTAAAGGCACTCGATCCGGTTGCATGCATGACGCTTTTGCCCAGGCGCATGAGCTCACCCATGACCTCCAAGGCGATTACTGATTTGCCTGTCCCAGGTCCACCCTTGACAATGACAACGGATTTTTTCTTACTTTGGGACAGCTGTCGGGCTTTGTGCATAATTGCGTTGTAAGCGGCAATCTGGTCATCAATAAGATTGAATATTTGACGTTGATTAATCATTTCACTTGTGTGTTCAAGCAATTTGCGCGAAGGTCGTACGGGACTGGTTATAAATCGGTTGAACACTTCTAAACCAGCTCCGCTACAAAGGCGTTCCTTTAGAAATTCTCCGAGGGCTTCAAAATCCTCCTTGGCGAAAACGGGAAATGCCTTTAATTCCTTCTCGAATTTGGAAGCAAAAAGCGTATTAGGTTGGTCATTACGCGAATAATTGTGACAATAGGCACAAGAAGCCAAATCTGGCGACCTCGGATCGCTAAAAATCGCCAGAAAATCTTTAAGATCGAAGTGATAACCCTGCACCTGCAATGAAGGGTGAGGTTGCTCCTTCTTAAACCGACCGTAATCTACAATTACGTTTCCATCGTTTGTGCAGTCCTCCACACTTTCATTAGACCACTGCTTCAATTCAATCAGCGCAACACCATCCTCAAGAGACCGATTTTTCCCAAAAAGGAGAGCATCTATACGCCGTTCCAAATACGGTAATTCGTACTCAATCACAATCTGGTTATCCACGAGACCTGCGTGCTGCAGAGAATTATTCAGAAACAACAAAGATTGGCGCCAAGCACGATATTCCGACGAGCTAGGCTTCCTATGGTAGTAGTCCTTAAACCTCTGGGAGATTTTGTCTGCTATCTGATTTCGCGTCACATCAGAACTAAATTCTAAAATTGTACCTTCGTAAAGTCTCATTTTTGGTACTAAGTGAATCTGCTTTGGTTTCTTTTGGGTTTAAGTTCCTTAGTTTTTAATCGGCCGTAGAATAGCCCCGATGTTTACTTTTTTCGTCTGTTGTACTTGGTCGCGTTACCACGCGATAAACCTATTGGATATTTTTCCGCATTCTTCTTTATTTTTTTCCATATCGCGGTTTCCAAGTCAACCCCCGTCTTATGAGCGAGCCGCAGGGTATAGATTGCTATGTCAGCCAACTCGTCAGCGATAGCTTTGTGTTGAGTATCATCCTTGCTAATCTTTACTGATTGCTCCTCCGTCAACCACTGGAAAATCTCCATCAGTTCCCCCACTTCTCCTGCCAATGCCATTGCCAGATTCTTTGGACTGTGAAATTTGTTCCAGTCGCGCTCGACTGCGAATCTTTCCAGCTGGTCCTGTATCATTCGAATGTCCATGTTTCCTCGGTCCGTCCTGGCAACGTACTAACGGTTGCCGATATATAAAAAGCGCAAGGGGGTTAGGTTACGAAAATTCCTGCTAGATCGGCAAGTACGTATACGTCGCCACCGCAAACAAGGTAGATTTTGCACTTTTAATGTTTGTACTGCTTTCCCGGCGGCAGTTAGCACTGGTCTATTTTCTCGCCCGCCAATTGTTCTAGTTCAGCCGCCATTCTCCCATCGAATGCGGAGACTTACTTCATTCAAAGCTTCAAATAAACCTTCGCAACCGCCAGTAAAAATTCTAGCGCTTTTTCCATGCCGCGCTTGAGTGCCTCGATTTTCGATACTCCTATTTGCGCGATGTGGTTGGGTGAGTTCTAGGTGAATTTCATCAAGCAAAAACGCGTGCCGCACATTATGAAATTTCGAATAAATTCCGCTTGAGGCCGGATTGGCGGATGATGGACTGCAAGGTATTGATGCGAAGGTCGTGATGATCGGGTACGGATACGGTAACGGTGGAACCGCGTTCCCGTTTTTGCATGACGATGTGCCTTCCCCGGTGGCAGGCTTCGGTGAAACCCCGTGCTGCGAGAATCAAGCAGACTTCGCGCCCGGAAAGATCGCGAAGCTTAGCCAACCGCGACCTCCAGAACGGTAATAAAAATCTCGTCGTGCAGCCGCCGCTTTACTTCTGCCGAGTCGGCAGTTTCCAGGAATAGTTCCACGGCTTGCTGGAGGTTATTGCGGGCTTTCTCGATGCTCTCACCTTGGCTGGCGATATCAAGCTCAGGACAAAGCGCAGTGTAGGCACTGTCTTTCTTTTCGATGATCGCCGTCAGTTGCCGCTTCTTATTCATTGCAGCCTCCAGCTTGAAGGGTTTCCGATTAGTCTACACCTTTTGATAGACCTCTCCGCCCTGCTTCACAAACTCCACCGCCTTTTCTTCCATTCCCTTTTCCAGCGCTTCGCGTTCCGAAACGCCGATCTGCGCAGTGCTTGCCGTCGTCAGGCCGCATGCGCACGCACGCGGCGCTTGGCCAGACGCAGATCATAGTCCGCCTGCAACCCCATCCAAATTTCCGGGGAGACACCGAAATATTTGCCCAGCCGCAGCGCGGTATCCGCGCTAATGGCGCGCTTCCCGTTTACGATCTCGCTGATCCGGTTGGGCGGAACGGCGATTTCGCGCGATAGCGCGTTGATGCTCACCCCGAGCGGCTTCATGAACTCCTCATAGAGGATTTCACCCGGGGGAATCGGATCGAGTAGTTTTGCAGTCATAACTTCACCTATGAATGGTAATCGACGATCTCGACGTCGAATGCGTGTCCATCCGACCAGCAAAAGCAGAGCCGCCATTGGTCATTGATGCGGATGCTGTGCTGGCCCTTGCGGTCACCCTTCAGTTCTTCAAGCCGCTTTGGCCGTTACGCGAAGTTTCACGCGCGTCTTTTTCTGTAATGCTCTTACGATGCCGAAGAAGTTTTCCGTGTTTGGATTACCGCGCGGGGCCAGCATCCGATGCAGGCTCTTGCTTGGTTTGTTGATTTCCGCCGCGAGACCTTCGAATCCGATAGTCGCGTTCACTAGATCCCGCAGAACGGCTTTGCCCACAGCGGTATCGCCGGCTAGGTAGGCATTGATAGCTTCGGTAAATAGCGCTTCGCGGAACCGCGCATCGCGCTGCGCTCGCGCCAAAACTGTCTCCTTGAAATCCCGTGTGAGTGCCATATCGTATTTTAGTTCGTCAGGCCGCTTTAAGCACTTTCAAATTCCTGACCTTGGTTCCAATCCGGTCTTCCTCAGTCTGCAGATCGTATCGGGTCTGCAGATTCATCCAGAACTGCGGCGAGGTGCCGAAATAATGAGCGAGTCGCAGAGCGGTGTCGGCGGTGATGCCGCGCTTGCCGAGTGCAATTTCGTTGATGCGGCGCGGCGGCACGCCAATGTCCACCGCGAGTCGGTACTGGCTCATGTTGAACGACTTCAGAAATTCTTCCATCAGAATTTCGCCGGGGTGAATGGGTTTGAGCTTTGCCATATACGAGTCCTCAATGGTAATCAACAATCTCTACACTTTCCGCATGACCCTCATTCCAAACAAAGCAGATTCGCCACTGGTCGTTAATGCGAATACTGTGCTGGCCTTTCCTGTCGCCTGTTAGAGCTTCCAACCGGTTTCCCGGCGGCACACAAAGATCGTTCAATAAATGCGCCGCATCGAGCATCTCAAGCTTGCGGCGCGCTACTTTTTCGATGGCCTTGAAACGCCGGACTGGCTCGCGGTTGAAAAGCTGTCCGGTGTCCCTGCACCGAATCGATCGGATCATAACAAAATATTAACGCAAAACGTTATTAACGTCAAGCGTTATTACCAAGAGGTACTAGAAGGAGTTCCCAAGAGTGAACGGGGCTTTATCGGTCAGAGCTTGCGATACACCTCAGCTCCCGCCTGCCGGAATTCTACTGCCTTTTCTTCCATTCCCTTTTCTAGCGCCTCGCGTTCGGAAACGCCGATCTGCGCGGCGTAATCGCGCACGTCCTGGGTAATTTTCATTGAGCAGAAATGCGGGCCGCACATGGAACAGAAGTGCGCAAGCTTGGCGCCTTCCTGCGGAAGCGTCTCGTCGTGAAATTGGCGCGCTTTGTCGGGATCAAGGCCGAGATTAAACTGGTCTTCCCAGCGGAATTCAAAGCGCGCTTTCGATAAAGCGTTGTCGCGAATCTGTGCGCCAGGATGGCCTTTAGCGAGATCCGCCGCGTGCGCTGCGATTTTGTAGGCGATGATGCCGTCTTTCACATCGTCCTTATCGGGGAGCCCCAAATGTTCCTTGGGCGTGACATAGCACAGCATGGCGGTGCCGAACCAGCCTATCATCGCCGCGCCGATTGCCGAGGTGATGTGGTCGTAGCCAGGCGCGATGTCGGTGGCAAGCGGGCCTAATGTATAAAACGGCGCTTCTTTGCAGTATTTCAGCTCCAGGTCCACATTTTCCTTGATGAGCTGCATGGGAATATGGCCTGGTCCTTCGATCATCACCTGCACATCATGCTTCCAGGCAATGTCGGTGAGTTCGCCAAGCGTTTTCAATTCGGCGATCTGCGCTTCGTCATTGGCATCGTAGATCGAGCCCGGGCGCAGGCCGTCGCCGAGTGAAAAACTCACGTCGTACGCTTTCATGATCTCGCAGATTTCCTCGAATCGGGTGTAGAGGAAGCTTTCCTTGTGATGCGCGAGGCACCACTTGGCCATGATTGAGCCGCCGCGCGAGACGATTCCGGTCATGCGATTGGCGGTCAAGGGTATGAAAGGCAGCCGCACCCCGGCGTGCACAGTGAAATAATCCACGCCTTGCTCGCACTGCTCGATCAGCGTGTCGCGGTAAATTTCCCAGGTCAGTTCTTCCGCTTTGCCGTCCACTTTTTCCAGCGCCTGGTAAATCGGCACCGTGCCGATCGGAACGGGAGAATTGCGGATGATCCACTCGCGGGTTTCGTGGATATGCTTTCCGGTGGAGAGATCCATCACCGTGTCGCCGCCCCACCGGATGGCCCAAGTCATTTTTTCCACTTCCTCCTGGATTGATGAGGTGATAGCTGAGTTGCCGATGTTGGCGTTGATCTTCACCAAAAAATTGCGACCGATGATCATCGGCTCGGATTCCGGGTGATTGATGTTGGCGGGGATGATGGCGCGCCCGCGCGCCACTTCGTCGCGCACAAACTCGGGGGTGATGAATTTGGGAATCGAGGCGCCGAAGTCCTGGCCGCCATGTTGACGCGTTAAAAGCTCTGCCAGGCCGTCGCGCTGCCGATTTTCCCGGATGGCGATGAATTCCATTTCAGGAGTGATGATGCCGCGCCTGGCGTAATGCATCTGCGTGACATTCAGGCCTGTTTTAGCGCGCAAAGGCTTGCGCTTGAGATTAAAGCGCAGCTCCGCGAGCTTGGGATCAGTCAGCCGCGCGCGGCCATACTCGGAGGTGGGG
>DASPRI010000012.1:0-2267 GCA_035624535.1 Burkholderiales bacterium | reverse complement strand
ACTTCAAGACCAACGACTGGACCTGGAACAACTGGAGATACAACGACGGCACGTTCGTAACGCAAAATCCCAATCAAGTTGTTAACTTCGTCGGAGTGTCCCTCTATTACCGGTGGCAATAGCCGCTGGCCGTTTCCTCTTTGCGGCTGATTTGCTCACTCAATCGCGGCCGGGGCCGCTAGCGTATTTGAGTGTCGATTAAAACGGTAATCCCCCCGGTCCCGTTGGTCACGCTGCCGCTTGTGCCTTGCAAATCGCCTGCTTGCGGCGTGGCGTTCGCGGATTTCGAGATGCGCGCCCCAACTACCAGTTGCGGGAATTTTGATATTTTCATCTCCGGCGCCATTGCCATTGTATCGTCCAGCTTGAATGTCAGCGGCAGTTCGCTTGCCTGTTTGCGCAGGATCGCGAGAGGCATGCGCGGTCCATCAGCTGCGCGCGCGAAAATGAAAACGGTATCGGTCGGCGCCACTTTGCTGGCGAGTTCAGGCGCAAGCTTCACGACGCCACTTAAACCCGTTGCACCCTGCGCCGGGCTGGCAACTGGCGCAGTCTTCGACTCGCTGACCAAACCGCCGAGTTCCCGTGCCTCGGCGATGCTCGCGCTCACCGAGCGCGCGAAATCACTGTCTTGCGGCACCAAACGCAACAGGTGCTCCCAGTAATTCACTGCGGTCTGGTAATCTTTTTTCTCGAACGCAACTGTTCCAGCCAAGGCCAGCGCTTTCGGATTATCGGGATCGATCTTGAGTGCGCGCTCGATGATCTCTTCGGGTTTGCCTTGCAATCTCCCACCTTGCGCCATCGCCAGCACATCGGCGTAATCGGCGAACACGTCAGCATCGTTTGGCAATCGTTCCACCGCCTTGGCATAAGCGCTTACCGCTTCATCGAAACGGCCCAGCACCGCGTAAGAGCGTCCCAGCATCACCCAGCCGGAACTGTCCTCGGGGTGCGCTTTCAGTCGTTCAGCGAGGCGGTCGACCATCGCCTGCACTTGTTGCTGATTCAAGCCGTGAGCGCCGGTGCCACCTTCAACTGGTGAGAGCGCTTGCGGGTTTCCTACAATGAGATACACGCCCACTGCGCACAAGGGAATGACGATTGCTAGTACGATAGCAGCACTGCGCCACGACTTGCCCGGAGCCTCGGCACTATCGGGTCGCCTTAAGTCTTCGAGCAGCCGCGCTTCAATTTCGCTGCGCGATTGTTCATAGAGCTCCGCGCTCAGGCTGCCGGCGCGCATATCGGATTCGAGTTCCCGCAGCTGATCGCGATAAACCGCGACATTCGCTGCACCACCCGATACAGCCGCACTGCTTCTATTTCGAATAAGCGGCGGCAGTGTTAGCAGCAAAGCCACGACGATGAAAAGCGCAACGACAATCCAGAAAACGGTCATGGGATTTCGTTGTCGTCCGATTTGAGCAGCGCTTTGGCGCGCGCGTGATCTGTCTCCGAGAGTTCCACCTCGGCCTCTTTGCGGCGCTGGGTGAGCCGGTAAAATAATGCGCCTAGCCCCGCCAGCAAAAACAGCAAGGGACCAAACCATAACAGGATCGTGATGGTTTTCAGCGGCGGCCGATACAACACAAAATCACCGTAGCGCGCAACCATGTAATCGAGAATCTCCCGGTCGCTCAAGCCCTGCTGCATTTTTTCCCGGATTTGTTTCCTGAGGTCAGTGGCTAGTTCAGCCGGCGAGTCGGCGATGGTTTCATTCTGGCATACGAGGCAGCGCAGAGTCTCCGCGAGAGCCCTGACACGTTCGTCGAGCTGCGGGTCATGCACCGCCGGCGCGCTCTCGGCGGCGCGCGCGACGTTCATGACCAGCAATACCAGCATCAATACCAGCAGCCTAGCCATTATTGAGACTGGCCACGAGTGGAATGATCTTGTGCTTGAGGATTTCCGGTGTGAGAGGGCCAATTTGCTTGTAGCGGATTACGCCGCGCTTGTCGATGACGTAGGTTTCCGGAACGCCGTAAACGCCGTAGTCGATGCCGACCTTGCCGTCGTAATCAGACGCCGAGATCCGGTATGGATCGCCGAAGCGTTCGAGCCAGCTCATGCCGTCCTCTCGTTTGTCTTTGTAGTCGAGCCCATACACCGGCGCCACCTCGCTCTTTGCGAATTCGACCAGCACCGGGTGTTCCTCCCTGCAACTCACGCACCACGACGCCCAGACGTTGAGCAGCCACACCTTTCCCATCATGTCCCGCTCGGAGAAATTTTTGCTGGCATCGCGTAGCTGCGGCAGGTCGAAA
>DASPRI010000011.1:0-6025 GCA_035624535.1 Burkholderiales bacterium | reverse complement strand
CGGCGAATTACCCTCTCTGCCATCGGCAGGGCTAGTTCCGCAAACTATACCTGCCCATAGGAATTGCCATGAATAATAATTTTCCGCCTCATCATATCCAGGGCTTTACTCTGCTTGAGGTCTTGATCGCGATCGTTGTGATCGCATTCGGTTTTTTGGCGTTTGCCGGTATGCAGCTGATCAGTCTTCGCAACGCGCACAGCGGGACATATCAAACAGTCGCCACTCAGCTCGCCCGCGAAATGGCTGACAACCTGCGCGCCAACAAGGCAGGTGTAGGTTTGGGCTACTACGATAATCCAGCGGTTGGAGGATTCAAAACCACGAATTGTCTGAAAACCACGGGTTGCACCACTCAGCAAATGGCCAAGATGGACCTGTATCTGTGGGACCAGAAGCTGGGGACCGTTCTCCCCCTCGGTGCCGGCCATGTATGCCGGACTTCCCATCTCAATACCGGCACGCCCGCGGCGCCCGACTGCACCAATAACGCGGGAGAGCCGTACGCCATTAAAATCTGGTGGGACGACAGCCGCAGCGGGACTGCAAGCGCAATGTTCGTCTCGGTATTTACTCCTTGAAAAGAAATCCAGCCATGTTTAGAAATGCTAATCGGAGCCACACAATTCGGAACCAGGACGGTTTCTCGCTGATCGAGATCATGATCGCGCTGCTCATCGCGCTAATCTTGATGGTGGCCATCGGCCAGGTGTTTCTCGGCAACAAACAAGCCTACAAGACGCAGGAGGACCTGTCGCGGATGCAAGAGGATGCGCGTTTTGCCATCGAGACCATGAGCCGCTCTATCCGAATGGCGGGCTATAAGGGAAACGGCAGCGGGGTAGTATTTGCCACTCCGACGCTCGATGGTACTGATTCAGCTAGCGCGACCGGAAGCGACACACTCATTGTCCGCTATGCGGGCATGGACAAATTGGGCGCTGCCGGGACTGCAGATGGCAGTGTGGTTGATTGCCAAGGTCAATCTGTGCCCCTCAACACCATATCCAACAACCAGTTCTACATCGCCAACGACCCGGCGAACAACAACGAGCCCACACTTTTCTGCGACAACAATTTCGGCGGCGCGGCGAACCCCAAAGCACTAATACCGGGGGTGGAGAGCATGCAAATTCTGTGGGGAGAGGATACGGACGCCGACGGTGCTCCGAATTATTACGTGCCGATAAGCAGCGTTGCAAATAAAAGCAATGTTGTCGTTCTGCGCATTTCGCTACTCATGCGCACATTCAATCAGGTCGGTGTCGCGGTTGACGGCAAAACCTATCAGCATTTTGGACCCGATTATCCGAACTACGCTACGGACCTCGGAGCGCAGTTCGTCGCACCCGCAGACTTGAGGATCAGGCGCATTTTTTCAACCACCATCGGCGCGCGCAACAGATTGAATTGACGGAGGCACGACGTGAGAGCTAGTCAAATCAAGATTTACTCGAAACAGCGCGGCGCGGCCCTGCTCATGGCCATGCTGTTCCTGGTGATCATTACTTTGATCGGAGTAACAAGCATGGTAGGCACGGCACTGGAGGAGCGCATGGCGCGCAACTCGCGCGAGACCAACATTGCATTCCAGGCCGCTGAAGCGGCGTTACGCGACGCCGAGACGGACCTGAACAACACTGGAGCAGTTCCCCGCGTCCCGGCAATTACAACAGCCGATTTCACTATGGCGGCCGGCACCTGCTCGAATACCGGGGAGTGCAAGCCCGGCACCGCGGCTTGCCCCGGTGGCCCCCCTCAAGTATGGGACGCGTCCTGCACCGCCGGATTGCCGTCCCAACTTGAAGACACGACCAAAAGCGTGCGTTATGGAACCTATACCAATTCGCCCTTTTTTCCGATATCGGCGCAAAACACCGAAGGGCTTGCCGGGACAGTTACGCTGCCCAGCATGGGAGTTTCCAAGCAGCCACGCTATGTCGTCGAATATCTCGGCGGCGTTACGCCTAACGAAACATACCGCATCACCGCGATCGGCTACGGCCCGACTCCCACGACCAAAGTCATTTTGCAAGAGGAAGTCGCGCGGTGACCAAATGGACAAAACATTGCCAGCCCGTAGTTACCCGGCAATACCGGATTATGAACTGCCATTCTTTATTTATTTAATCCGGCAAATCGCCGGTGGAGCGGAAATATCATGAACCTGATTTGCAGGAAACCAAATAGTCTACCGAATTACTCCCGAGGTTTTAATCTGATCGAGCTAATGATCGTGGTTACGATCCTGGGCATACTCGCGATGATCGCGTTTTCTATATATACGAACGAAGTCATAAAGGGAAAGCGGGCGGAAGGGAAAGCAGCTCTGATGCAGGCAGCGCAGATCGAGGAACGTTACTACACTGCAAATAACCAATATGGAACGCTGGCCGCGGCGGGGATCAACAGCTTTTCAGGCGATAACGCAACCAATGCCGCGTATGCCGTTACCCTAACTTTGGTCACCAGCGGAGGCGTCAACACGGGGTTTACTCTGACCGCCGTGCCGAATTTTACCGATACAGCTTGTGGTGCCCTGACGATCACCAATACGGGATTAAAAGGTTCCGGGGCCGGCAGTGTCACCACCTGCTGGCATTAGCGGTACTTTGACAAAGCAGGAAGAGATTAAGAGTTACCGCATGCCAACAGGCAAACAAAGCAGTTCTTAGAGAAATTTATTTATTCTCGCTAGCGCTGGTTGTCGGTTCGGGCTGCGGATTAAGCTTCGGGTAACCTGCAGTATCCAGCGCCTTGTTCCACAACGCTTCATCGTAACCGCGCATAACATCGGGACCCACGGTGATGACGGGAATCACCAGATCGGGCCCAATCAAGCTTTGCAGTTTTTCCTGGGTAGCCGGATCCTGCGCATTCTCTTCGCTGAATGGCACGCGGCGACCGGCGAGCAGCGTCTTCGCCTTGTTGCATAGCTCGCCGCAATCGTAGCTATACAGGGTCACCGGAAAATTCTTGGCCACCACTTGTGGATCTATTGACATTTCGCCTTTTGATGCCGCCGAGGTAGAACTTCCGCCGTGCGGAGGGCGAAGTTGCGAGGTTTTGGGATAGCCGGCTGTGTCCAAAGCGTCGTTCCAGTTTTCCTCCAGATATCCCTTCAAGACCGTGTTGCCGACTTTCAGAACGGGCACTTCGAGACTGCCGATCAGTTCTTTCAGGGCCACCGAATCGGCCTGATGCTGTTCGGGATTTTTTTCGGTGAATGGAACGCCCCGCGTGGTAAGCAGTGCGCGCGCCTTGGCGCACAGGTTGCCGCAATCGGTGACGAACAAGGTCACGGGAAAATTCTTCACCGCCTCCCGTACGGCATAGCTCATTCCATCATCATCAGCAATATCGGTCGAGATCCTCTTTTGCTCGATATCCGTGGCACCAGACGGGGGGGGCAGGTCAGTATATTGAACATTGCCGTCGGAATCGAGCCAACGATATAGCTGCGCTGCGTTGACCGATCCGGTAAGCAACAGCAAGCAAGGAGCCAGTAAAAACCATGTTCTCATAGCGGCATCCAGCCGAGAAAGGCATCTCAATGGTTCATAGCATAACAAGAAAGCCGCATTTGTTAAATGAAAAATCTCCTAGGCCCGCAAACACCTTGTCGCACCAATAAAACAAAAATGTTTTCCGGAGCTATTCAGAACGCCATCCTCGAACTTAGAGGTCCTGCTTACGATAAACAGCGAGGCAATAAAACTCTTAAACATCATGCTGTGAGAAAAATCACAAAGGGTTTTTGTGACAAAAATCACGTTTCATATTATGTGACCAAACTCACAAATATTTTGTCTATGTCGAAAAATAAACGGCACATTCTGCCGTTTATCCGCAAAAAGTGACCATTTATCGGCCGATTTTGCTTTCGCCCATAACGGGCTCCTAAGATTTAAGGCGGAGGAAAGGAGACTTTCATTATGAAAACTCAAAATAGTCTCGCTCTAAAAATACAAAATGGTCTCACTCTGATAGAACTGATGACCGTCGTCGCGGTTGTGGCGATCCTCGCGACTTTTGCCCTGCCCGCCTACAAGGACTATGTCACGCGGGGCAAGATACCCGAAGCCATCTCGAACCTCGCGAATTTGCGCGTCAAGATGGAGCAGTGGTATCAGGACAATCGCAACTATCAAAATGCGGCCGGCACGGCTTGCGGTGTCACAATGCCCATCGCGCCAGCTGTCAAGTATTTCACTTTTGCCTGCACCAATCCCGGAGGCAACCAAAATTACCTCCTAACCGCTACCGGCGGCATCGCCGCTGGTGACCAATCGATGGCGGGGTTTGTCTTCAGCGTGGACCAATCCAATAACATGGCGACCACTATTAGCGCCGGCTCTGCCGCTGCCGCCGCGGGCTGGACCGGAAACGCCAACTGCTGGATACGGCGCAAAGGCGGATCATGCTGATTCAGGCAAAACTGCTTGCGGGGTTTACCCTCGTCGAACTAATGATCACCATCGCGGTCCTCGGCATTCTGCTCGTGCTGGGACTTCCCGAGGCTTTTACTTGGACGCAGAGCACGCAAATTCGCACTGCATCCGAATCCATTGCCAATGGCGTGCAGCTTGCCCGCGGTGAAGCGGTCAGGCGCAACACTCGGATCCAGTTCATGCTGACCAACAGTTTACCCAATGCCGCCACCTTGCCCACCCTGGCCGCAGGTAATGTCGGCGATTCCACCGGAGTTAACTGGGTGGTGATGAATTACCAATCGACAGGCGTCTATACTGCCGCCGACTTCGTGCAGGGCGGGGGCAATTTTAGTAGCCCAAACATCGCGGTGAACGCAGCCGATCCCACGATCGTGTTTACTGGTCTGGGACAGACCGATCTCGCTGCCGCCGACGTTATACAAGTGACTAACCCTAGCGGTGGGGCTTGTTTCGCCAATAACGGCCCGATGCGTTGCCTCAACGTCGTGGTGCAGACAGGTGGTCAGGTCCGCATGTGTGATCCCGCCATTGCCAGCGGGTCTGGCGACACTCGCGCCTGCTAATTTAATCAAGGAACCAACATGTATTCCATGTCCCCAAAACAAATGCAATCCGGTGTCATGCTGCTCGAAGCCCTGGTCGGCATCTTGATTTTTTCCATCGGCATTCTCGCCTTGGTCGGGCTGCAGGCGACCGCGGTCAAAAATCAGAGCGACGCCAAATACCGGGCCGACGCGAGTTATTTGGCCAATCAGATCATCGGTCAGATGTGGCTGGATCGCACGAACTTCGCCAGCTATTCGCACTACCCAAATCCAGCGGTGACGCCCGCCAACCCGCCCTCGTGCAATCCCGGGGGTGCGGCCTCGGCCAACCCGAACGTGACGGCGTGGACCACCAGGGTTTCAAACGCTTTGCCTGGTGCCACTGCGGCCAGGCAGCAAATCATTATCAACACCGCCAATAACAATCAGGTTACGGTAGTGGTGTGCTGGAAGCGAATACAGGACGCAAGCTATCACAATTACATGGCCACGACTTACATCAACTAGTAATCGCGCAAATCATGAATCGCTCGGGAGTTTATCCAATGTCCCATAACAGAGGTTTCTCAATGGTTGAAATCATGGTCGGCATGGTGATCGGCCTGCTCGGGGTAATCATTATCATGCAGATTTTTGCTCTCGCTGAAGGGCAAAAACGCACCACCACCAGCGGCGCTGACGCTCAGACCAACGGCAACATTGCGCTTTTCACCATTGAACGCGAGGCGCGCCAAGCCGGCTACGGCATCAATCTTGGTGGGCTTGGGTGCAGTATCAGCACTTCATTTAATGGAAGCGTGACCATTCCAGGCACCCTGGTTCTCTCCCCGGTCATCATCACTGATGGCGGCGTGGACGCATCGGGCTATGCACGGCCTGATACCTTGCGCATTCTCTACAGCATGAACGCGATGACCGGATTGCCGCAGACGCTTGCCTATCCCAATTTAAATGGCGATACCCAATCCACGATTGGAAGTACGTTCACTGTTGCACCTAACGATTTGGTTGTCTATTACGAATCCG
>DASPRI010000201.1:0-10379 GCA_035624535.1 Burkholderiales bacterium | reverse complement strand
GAAGCCGCGCCGTTTAAGCAGCCCGCCGGCACCTTTACGCCATGGGAGCAGCTGCGGCAAGGCAGTGAACTGCTGTTTTACGAGGGCTTGCACGGCGGCGTGGTCACTGAGGAAGTCAACGTGGCCAAGCATGTTGATCTGTTAATCGGCGTGGTGCCGATAGTCAACCTGGAATGGATTCAGAAAATACACCGCGACATGAAGGACCGCGGCTATTCAATCGAGGCAGTGACCCAGACCATCCTGCGCCGCATGCACGATTACGTCTATTACATTACGCCGCAATTTTCCCGTACGCACATCAATTTCCAGCGTGTGCCGACGGTGGATACGTCGAATCCATTTATCGCGCGCGATATCCCTACAGCGGACGAGAGTTTCGTGGTGATCCGCTACCGCAATCCCAAGGGGGTGAACTTTCCTTATCTGCTTGCCATGATCCACGATTCTTTCATGTCGCGCCCCAACTGCATCGTGGTCCCGGGCGGCAAAATGGGCCTGGCCATGCAGCTCATCTTCACACCGCTCATCCTCGAGTTGATTGAAAAGAGAAAGCTTGCCTGATTCCGCTTCGGTCAATTGTTCGCCATCGCGTATAATGCTTTTGTCCAGCGTATCAGATTCGAGCAGCCCGCATGTCAATCCTCTCCGGATTAAATCCCGAGCAGCTTAAAGCCGTCACTCTTCCCAAGCGATCCGCGCTGGTACTGGCCGGCGCGGGCAGCGGCAAGACCCGCGTGCTCACTACGCGCATTGCCTGGCTGATTCAGACCCGCCAAGCGAGTCCCCTGAACGTCCTGGCGGTTACCTTTACCAACAAGGCAGCGAGGGAAATGCTCGCCCGAATTTCGGCGATGCTGCCAATCAACACCCGCGGCATGTGGGTCGGCACCTTTCACGGACTATGCAATCGCCTGTTGCGCGCACATTATCGCGAGGCAGGATTGCCGCAACTGTTCCGGATCATGGACAGTGCGGATCAATTGGCATTGATCAAGCGCCTCATGAAAGGCCTCAACGTAGACGACGAGAAATACCCGGCGAAACAGCTGCAGTACTTCATCAACGATGCAAAAGAACAAGGTCTGCGAGCCGCTCAAGTTGAGACATTGGATGATTTTTCCTGCAAGCTGAATGAGCTTTACGCAGCATATGATGAGCTGTGCCAGCGCGAGGGCGTGGTCGATTTTGCCGAATTATTGCTTCGCTCGCATGAATTGCTATCGCGCAGCAAACCGCTGCGTGAGCATTACCGTGGCCGCTTTCAGCATATTTTGGTAGATGAGCTTCAGGACACCAGCCGTTTGCAGTACCTTTGGCTCAAACTGCTTGCGGGGCCGGACAATACGGTTTTCGCAGTCGGTGACGATGACCAGTCCATTTATGCTTTCCGCGGCGCGAGCGCTACCAACATGCTGAGTTTCGAAAGCGATTTTGGGGCAGCCACCGTCATCAAGCTTGAGCAGAACTACCGCTCGCACGCCAACATTCTGGATGCGGCGAACGCGCTGATTCGGCATAACAAGGCGCGACTCGGAAAAAATTTATGGACCGCCGAGGGACAGGGCGAACTGTTACGCCTTTATCGGGCCGTCAACGACATTGAAGAAGCGGGATTCATCGTCGAAGAAGCAAACGCACTGGCAGCAGAGGGGATCAATCTTTCAGACATCGCGGTGCTGTACCGTTCCAATGCGCAATCCCGATTGCTGGAACACGCATTATTTTCCGCTGCCATTCCGTACCGGGTGTACGGCGGCCTGCGCTTTTTTGAGCGCCAGGAAGTCAAGCACGCACTCGCCTATCTTCGATTGGTCGCAAACCCGGATGATGACGGTGCAGTGCTGCGAGTGATCAATTTTCCGCTGCGCGGAATTGGCAGCCGCAGCCTCGCTCAATTGCAGGAACAGGCGCTGGAACAGCGCTGCAGCTTATGGCAAGCGGCTTTGCGCAGGGTCGAGAATAAAGTTTCGGGAAATGATCCGGTGCAGAGAAAAGGCATCGAGGGTTTTGTCGCCTTGATTGAGGCAATGCGCTCGACCTGCTCTGGCCTAGCACTGCCGGAGGTCATTGAACAGGTCATCGAACAAAGCGGCTTGAGACGGCATTACCAGGGTCAAAAGGACGGCGCTGACCGCCTGGACAATTTAGGCGAACTCACCAACGCTGCGGCGACCTTTGTCAACGAGAACCCTGAACCGAGCGCGCAAAACCTGTTGGCAGATTTTTTGGCGCATGCGGCATTGGAAGCGGGCGAACACCAGGCGGGCGAAGGCGCAGATGCATTGCAACTAATGACTGTGCATTCTGCCAAGGGACTGGAATTTCACACGGTATTCATCAGCGGGCTGGAAGAGGGCTTGTTCCCACACGAGCAGAGTCTGGTCGAAGCCGGCGGCTTGGAAGAAGAACGGCGATTGATGTACGTGGCTCTGACACGCGCACGGCGCAGGCTGTACTTGAGTTTTTCCCAAGAACGCATGTTGCACGGGCAGACGCGCTATGGCATTGCTTCGCGTTTTCTCGGGGAAATTCCCATCGATTTGATCAAACCGGTCAACTGCAGCCTGAGCAATGAGACTTCGGAGCCATTGGTTGGAGAATTAAAACCCGCGCATTTGGACACTGCACCCGCAGCGTTCAATATCGAAGCCTGGTCAGCGTGGCGAGTGGGCCAGAATGTGCTTCATCCAAAATTTGGCGCAGGGGTAATTGTCAACGCCGAGGGCCGCGGGTCGGACGCCCGGGTGCAGGTCAATTTTCCCAAAGCCGGCGTGAAATGGCTGGCGCTGGAATACGCCAAACTGACTGCGGCTTGAGCAAAGAATTAAAGGATTGCCTAAGTGCTCGCATAAATATCCCGGTAGCTCGCATAAATGGAGGTAAAAATCACCGGGATCAGAACCAGGAAGCCAAGAAACAGCGGAATACAGGCGATAATCGAGAGGACTGTCAAGGCGATGCCATAAATCAAAAATGGAATGATATTTTTCAGGCAAGCGTCGAAGCTTGATTTCAGCGCCGGCACCGGCTGCATATCATTTAATACCGCGAGTGCCGGAGCGAACCACAAAGCCATGGCAAGCGGCACATAGAGCGCGAGGCCAACGAGCAGTGCGAGCATGGCGCCACTCAACGCCGAAGCCATTGCCCCGATGTCGGGCTGGCCGCCTTTCACCATGCCGAACATGGCCCCGCCACCAAGTACTAGTATCACGAAGCCTATGATCAAATTTCCAACAATGTTAATGCCACCAAGTGCGACAAGTGAGTTGGTGTTTTTCCTGAAGCCAGCAAATAGGTGTGCAATTTCCAGTTCTGCACCGTTTTGCTGCGCCTGGCAACCGATCATTAATCCGCCGACAAAAACGGGCCATAAGAGATAAAGCAGAAAGGGACCCAGTATTGGGATATAACGCCACGCAATGAATGCGATCAGCAAGAGAATGATACTCAAGGCCACCCAGATAATCGGACTTTTTTTAAAGAGCTCAAATCCCTCAACGATCCATTGCCAGCCCTGGCCGGCGGCGACTTGACGTGGCTCCATGACGCGCTCCCCTGAAGACTTGTTATTTAAGCTTGGTAAGTTACACCGATTTGCCCGCGATTTGAAGCGATGCTTGGCTTAGGGTCACATGAAGTCCGGTTTGCTGCTCGCGTGTCGCTTCAAGATATTCCTGAAATGATCGGGATCCTTCGCGTGGGTAAGCTCTCCCAGCCGCGGCAGGTGAAAATCGTATAAACGCGAAACCCAGAAACGCAACGCGGCTGCCCGCAACATCACCGGCCAGGCTGCGCGTTCGCTCTCCGTGAAAGGGCGTTCGGCATGATAGGTCGAAAGCAATGCGTGGGCGCGCTCGGGATCGAGTTCATAGCTTGCGGTCACGCACCAATCGTTGGCCGCGATGGCCAAATCATAGAGTAAGACATCGTTGCACGCGAAATAAAAGTCGATGACCCCGCTGAGAGCATTTTCGCGAAACAGCACGTTATCGCGGAACAAGTCGGCATGTATCACGCCGCGTGGCAAATCCTGGTTACGGTGGAGAGTCTGGAAACGCAATTCTTCTCTGAGAAGTTGCGCGTCAACCGGCGACAGCAAGGGCAGCAGTTGCGGAGCAGTGGCATTCCACCAGCGTGTGCCACGCGGGTTCTCCATCTTTGCCGGATAGGTTTGCGCCGCAAGATGCATGTCGGCAAGCAGCGCTCCTACTTCGGCACAATGATTAGGCGAGGGTTTCTCCAGATCCGTCCCCTCGAGGCGGGTAACGATGCATGCCGGTTTACCGTTGAGCTCGCCTAAAAAGTGGTTTTGAAGATTAGCGATAGGGTCGGGGCAAGGTATTCCGTGGCTTGCCAGGTGCGCCATCAGGTTAATGTAGAATGGCAGCTCGTCCGCGCCCAGCTTCTCGAACAGCGTGAGCACGTATCGACCGTGAGTCGTATCAACAAAATAATTAGTGTTCTCGATTCCGGCGGCGATGCCTTGCAGACCGTTAAGCGTGCCCAGCGAGTAGTTTTTCAGCCACGCGGAAAGCTGTTCCGGGGTAACAGTAGTGAAAACGGACATGGTTTAGGGCAATCAGCGGTCGGCAATCCGCGGTTTGCTACTGGTATTCTCTCGAGATCAGGTTTTTTTAACGACTAGGCCTGGTGTTTTAGAATTGAAATATCGTCCACATCGGCACCCTGACGGGGTTGGCCGTGTCGTCACGGACGAACTCGCCGGTACCGTTTTGATCGACCAGGTAATAGGGAATGCCCGTGGCCGCCGGCGTAACCTTGACCATGTAGAGCCGGCCGTGTATGCGGTACTCTTCTATTGTCTCTTCGCCGCGCTTGATGATCGTCACTTCCGGTTCCAGCGACTGATCGCTTTGCGGCGGCGGTGGAGGAGGAGGCGCCTCCGGCAAAGGCTGTAAATCCCTAGGACGGTCGTTCTGCGCAAACGCAGTCACCGCAATACATAACATTACCGCAGCAAGGAAGCGCATATCTAGCGAGCTACCACCTGAAACAGAAAAGCCAGTAGTTTACCATTCGACAAGCGTTTACAGGTTGAGTTGAACTTCCCTTTCTTGCGGGGAGGGCTCGAAACCGCGCTTCTCGTAATGATGGAAAATTGCCTCGACCACCGCTTTGGGTTCGTTTATGACATGGATGAGATGCATGTCCTCGGCGTCAATCATGGCTTCAGTCACCAGGGTTTGCTTGAACCAGTCCAGCATGCCGCGCCAGAATGGTTCGTGCACCAAGATGATGGGCATTTTGCGTGTTTTGCCGGTCTGTACCAGGGTAAGCGCCTCCATCAATTCATCGAGTGTGCCAAATCCGCCGGGCAGTACCACGTAAGCAGTGGCAAATTTGACAAACATCACCTTGCGCGCAAAAAAATGCTGGAATGTCTGGCTGATATCCTGGTAAGCGTTGCTGCGCTGCTCGTGCGGAAGCTGGATATTCAGGCCAACGCTCGGGCTGCTTCCAAAAAAAGCGCCCTTGTTGGCGGCCTCCATGATGCCCGGCCCGCCGCCGGAAATCACGCTGAAACCTGCATCAGACAGTTGCCGGGCGATGGCTTCGCCAAGTTTGTAATAAGGATGGCCCGGCGTACAGCGCGAACTGCCAAAGATGCTTATCGCGGGCCGAATCGCCCTCAAGCGCTCGGTAGCTTCCACAAATTCTGACATAATTGCAAATACGCGCCAGGATTCGCGAGCTGACCAAGTTTTTTCAAGAAACTCCGGGGTTATTGATTGCTGCAATTTCTCTGGAAGGTCCATTTTAAAAGTCCGTTTAATGAATTCAAAAATTAACTTATGCGGCGTGCTGAAATGAAGAGCGCTTCCCAAAATAGCGGAACGGAGCACGTCACATCGTCAAGCGGCGGCAAAACGCTGCTCTTGGTAGACGGTTCCTCGTACCTGTACCGCGCATTTCACGCACTACCCGATTTGCGCAATCGCCAGGGCGAGCCCACGGGCGCGATTTACGGCGTGCTCAACATGTTGCGCCGCTTGCACAGCGATTACAAAACGGATTATAGCGCCTGCGTGTTTGACGCAAAAGGCAAAACCTTTCGCGAAGACCAGTATCCGCAGTACAAGGCCAACCGGCCCGCGATGCCGGATGATCTGGCAGTTCAGATTGAACCGCTGCACGAATGCATTCGTGCCCTGGGTTGGCCGTTACTCATCATTGAAGGCGTTGAAGCGGATGATGTCATCGGCACGCTGGTGACGCTTGCCGCCCAAGAGGGCATCAACAGTATTGTTTCCACCGGTGACAAGGACCTTGCGCAATTGGTGAACCCTCGGATTACGCTGATCAACACCATGAATAATGAGAAGCTGGACGAGCACGGGGTGCTTGCCAAGTTTGGAGTTGAGCCTTCGCGAATCCTGGATTATCTGACGCTGATCGGCGACAGCGTGGATAACGTGCCCGGCGTGGAAAAAGTCGGGCCGAAAACGGCGGTGAAATGGCTGTCACAGTATCAAACGCTGGATAACCTGATGGCGCATGCGGGTGAGATCCCAGGAATCGTGGGTGAGAACTTGCGCAAATCCCTGGGGTGGCTGCCGCAGGCGCGCCAGCTGCTTGCCGTCAAGCGCGACGTCGGTTTGCCGGTGACTGTTTCCGATCTCGTGCCACAGGCGGCGGATACCAGAAAACTCACCGAGCTTTTTGAGCGTTTTGAATTCAAGAGCTGGCTCAGGGAGAGCAGGAAGTCAGATTCCCACGAGCAACAGGTATCGCACCAATCCGCGCTCGCTTCGCCAGGCGCCCTAGGCGCTGCACAAAAGAATTACGAAATGCTTTTGACTGAAGGGCAATTAAACGCTTGGCTGGAACGCATCAGTAATGCCAGATTGGTGGCGATAGACACCGAGACTACCGGGCTCGACCCGCTAAGGGACAAGCTGGTCGGGATATCTCTCTCGGTAGAAGCGCACCGTGCTGCCTATCTTCCGCTGGCTCACCGTTATTCCGGAGCTCCGGCACAGCTTGAACTCGGGCTGGTTTTGGAGCGGCTCAAGCCTTGGCTGGAGGATCCCGGGAAGCGCAAGCTGGGGCAGAACCTCAAGTATGACAAGCACATCTTCGCCAATCACGGCGTGGTACTTCGCGGAATCGAGCATGACACCCTGCTGCAATCCTACGTTCTGGAAAGCCATAGGCCGCACGACCTGGACAATCTGGCGCAGCGCCACCTGGGCGTCAAAACGATCGCCTATGATGAAGTGACCGGAAAAGGCCCTAGCCGGATCAGTTTTGACCAAGTGGCCGTTGATCGTGCAACCGAATACGCGGCCGAAGATGCGGACATCGCGCTGCAATTGCATCAGGCTCTTTATCCGCAGATTGCCGCTGACGCCAAATTGGAAATGATTTACCAGCGGGTCGAAATGCCGCTGATCGATGTGCTCTTCGACATGGAACGATTCGGCGTCTTGCTGGACGTGAAACTGCTGGAGGAGCAAAGCCGCGAATTGGGAAACAGGATTCTGGAACTCGAAAACGAGATTTACCGGCTAGCGGAACAGCCGTTCAATATCAATTCACCAAAGCAAATTCAGGAAATCCTGTTTGAACGCCACAAACTTCCGGTAGTCAAGAAGACGCCCGGCGGGGCGCCTTCCACTGATGAAAACGTGTTGGAAGAACTCGCGCTGGATTACCCGCTGGCCAAGCTCATTCTCGACTACCGCGGATTGGCGAAGCTCAAATCCACTTACACCGACAAGCTGCCGCGAATGGTGAACCCTGCGACCGGGCGCGTGCACACCAATTATGCACAGGCGGTCGCGGTAACCGGCCGGCTCGCGAGCAACGATCCCAACTTGCAGAACATTCCGGTGCGCACCCAGGAAGGCCGCAGAATCCGCGAAGCATTCACCGCGGCCCCGGGCCATCAAATTGTATCGGCGGACTATTCGCAGATCGAACTGCGCATCATGGCGCATATTTCAGGAGACGAAAACCTGCTCCGAGCCTTTGCCGAACGTGAGGATATCCACCGCGCCACCGCCGCTGAAATATTCGGTATTCCGCCGAACGAAGTCGGGGCCGAACAGCGGCGCTACGCCAAGGTGATTAATTTCGGCCTGATTTACGGAATGTCGGCGTTCGGCCTGGCGAGCCAGTTGGGCATTGAGCGGGGAGCTGCGCAGCTTTACATGGAGCGTTATTTCGCCCGTTACCCCAAAGTAGCGGATTACATGCAACGCACCCGCGAGCTGGCTAGACAGCAAGGTTTTGTCGAAACGGTGCTTGGCAGAAGGCTCTGGCTACCCGACATAAATAGTTCCAACAATGCGCGCCGTCAGGCCGCTGAGCGCGCGGCAATCAACGCGCCGATGCAGGGCACCGCGGCCGATCTCATCAAACTGGCGATGATCGCGGCACACAGTTGGCTTGAGCGGAAGCGTCTTGGCGCCAAGCTGATCATGCAAGTGCACGATGAGCTGGTACTGGAAGTGCCAGACGGTGAACTCGGCCTGCTGAAGAGCGAGTTGCCAAACCTCATGTGCGGCGTCGCTGAACTGGACGTGCCGCTGCTAGTAGATGTAGGAGCCGGACCGAACTGGGAAAAGGCGCACTGAGGGACGGGATGACAAGCACGGCAAAAAAGTACAGACTAATGTTTATATGAATATCGCTGGCTTTCATGCTTTTTGAAATCTACAGCCGATGGAAAGGCTAAAGAACTTACGCTTTTTGATTTTACTGGTGCTGGCAGCGCTGTTGGGCCTGTTTCTCGCGCAAGCAGTCTCGCAGGTTTGGCCGGCGCCGCAGGTGACTTTCACCTCGCTGAATGGCGAGAAAATCCCGATTGATACTTTGCATGGCAAGGTAGTGCTGGTGAATTTCTGGGCTACTAGTTGCACCGGATGCATCCGTGAAATGCCGCGGTTGACGGACACCTATCGCAAATATAGAGCGCAGGGGCTCGAAACCATCGCCGTGGCAATGAGCTATGACCCGCCGAACTACGTGCTTAACTACACTGAAAAGAATTCTCTGCCTTTTGTGGTGGCGCTGGATGTGCAGGGAACCATTGCGCAAGCATTCGGTGACGTGAGCGTCACTCCAACTACTTTTGTCATCGACAAACGCGGCAATATAATCAAGCGCATCGTCGGCGAGCCGGATTTTGCCCAGCTGGACCAGTTGATAGAGAAGAAACTCGCCGCGTCGGTTGGCGTTTGAAAGCGAAACTTCAAATCGTGTAGTTCGGTGCGAGTGCACCGACCAGCCCCGCCTCATGAGCTTGCTGATCGGCATGGTAGCTGGAGCGCACCAACGGGCCGCACGCGGCGTGTGTGAAGCCGTATTCCACAGCTCGTCGTTCGAACATCCTGAACAGCTCCGGTTCCGCGTAGCGCACCACCGGCAGGTGGTAGCCGCTCGGCTGCAGGTACTGGCCGAGGGTGAGCATGTCTACCTGGTGATCGCGCAAATCGCGCATGACTTCCAGGATTTCATCGTCTGACTCGCCCAATCCCAGCATCAAACCGGATTTGGTGGGAATGTTTGCGAAACGCGTTTTAAAATCCTTCAGCAGCTTCAGGGAATTCCCATAATCGGCACCCGGCCGCACCTGTTTATAAAGTCGCGGCACGGTTTCCAGGTTGTGATTCAGTATGTCCGGCGGGCAGCTGCTTAATATATCCAGGGCAACTTGCAGCCGTCCGCGAAAATCCGGCACCAAGGCTTCAATTCGCGTCTGCTGCGATAAGCGGCGCACCCAATAGATGGAATCCGCGAAATGCCGGGCACCACCGTCGCGCAAATCGTCCCGGTCCACGCTGGTGATCACCACATAGCGCAGATTCAGTGCAGCCACCGTTCGGGCAAGATTCACAGGTTCGTCGGCGTCCGGGGGCAGCGGTCTGCCGTGGGCCACGTCGCAGAACGGACAGCGCCGTGTGCACAGATTCCCGAGAATCATGAACGTCGCTGTGCCTTTTCCGAAACATTCGCCAATATTGGGACAGGATGCTTCTTCACAGACCGTGTGCAGATGATGTTCGCGCAGTATCTGTTTAATTTCGTAAAACCGCGTACTGCTTGCTGCTGTCACGCGTATCCAGTCCGGTTTTTTAAGCTTCGGAAGCGGCTCAATCTTGATGGGAATGCGCGCGGTTTTAGCAGCACCCTTTTGCCTGAATTGTGCGGGCTCGGTATTCATATTCTGTGCAAACGGTAAAGCAGCTTTTCAGATATTTTTCGGCTTATCTGCTCCAGGGAATCATCAACACCCATATCGCGCAGCTGAGTGACTTTAAGTCCAGAGTAGCCGCAAGGATTGATCGCCAGAAACGGCCTTAAATCCATGTTCACATTGAGCGCCAGGCCGTGATAGCAGCAACCTT
>DASPRI010000179.1:0-4953 GCA_035624535.1 Burkholderiales bacterium | reverse complement strand
TTTCGCAGGGTATGCTCGATCAGTTCTGGCTTTGGAGCATGCAGGCGGGTCTTCTGAATGCCTATGAAAGTATTAAGGCTTTTTCCGAAACGGACCAGACGGAGGATTTGAAAAAATTCGACGTTCCAACGCTGGTCTTGCACGGTGAAGACGACCAGATCGTTCCGGTTAAAGACTCCGCGAAGAAATCGGCGAGGCTCATCAAGGGTGCGAAGGAGGTTTACTATCCGGGCGCACCGCATGGCCTCACGGCCACTCATCAGGATCAGGTGAACGCCGACTTGCTTGCTTTCATAAAGGCTTGAACCATAGAGCGTTCGGAAAAAAGCATCTCGCTGCTATTGGCGAAAATTTCAAGCAAACGTTCTCATGCCGGTCGGGGAGTGCAGTCGATTGAATAGCTGAGTTTGGTTTAATGTCTCTAAGGGGAGGTGTGAAATGATTTTGGGACTGTCGGTAGCGGCGTTTACAATGTTGCATGTTGTTCTGAGCCTGGTGGGGATTTTCTCTGGGGCGGTCGTCTTGTACAACATGTTCAGCTCGAAAAACGTCGGGGGATGGACTGCAGTTTTTCTCGCAACCACGGTGTTAACGAGCGTAACCGGGTTTTTCTTTCCCCGCGATCAGATTCTGCCGTCGCATATTGTCGGAATCGTTTCGCTAATCGCGTTGGCGATCGCGATCGTCGCGCTCTACGTTTATCGTATCATGGGAAGGTGGCGCTGGATCTATGTGGCGAGCGCACTGCTGGCTCTTTATCTCAATGTCTTTGTCGGAGTTGTGCAAGCGTTTTTAAAGGTGCCGTTCTTGAACGCGCTGGCGCCAACACAATCTGACCCGCCCTTCATTATTGCGCAAGCTATCGTGATGCTGGGCTTCGTCGTGCTTGGCATAATGGCGGTAAGATTGTTTCACCCCAAGGCCGATATGGCGGCGTGAATAGAATCCGAAAAGTTGAGCTGGCAGTACCGGTCAGTGCCGTTGATCACATCCGCGGCGCGGTAGATGCGCCAGTGACTATCGTCGAGTTTGGGGATTTCGAGTGCCCCAACTGTGCGCAGGCGGCACCCATGGTAAAGTTGCTGTTGGATCGATTTGCGCCCCGGGCGCGGCTGGTGTTCCGGCATTTTCCACTGGAGGAAATTCATCCACACGCTTTGCATTGCGCGCTTGCAGCGGAAGCAGCGGGTACCCAAGGCAAGTTCTGGCCTATGCATGACCTGCTGTTCGAAAATCAGCAGCACCTCAAAATGAAGCAGCTGCGCGGCTACGCGGAACGCTTGGAACTGGATTTGTCACGCTTCAGCGCAGAGGTGGACGACGAAATCGCCTTGCAACGGATCCGGGAGCATATCGAGGGGGGCAAACGGAGCGGAGTTCGTGCCACACCTACTTTTTTCATCAACGGAGCGGTTCAAGACGTTTCATTTGGATTGCACTTATTGGAAATCGGCGTTGAGGCGGCGCTGCGGGTTTGATTCTTGCGGAAGAAATTACGAATACGAAAGTGAATGCGGGATTGCATGTCAGTTCAGTGTAGTCACCTAAAATCAGTGAAGACTGACCGACCGCGCAGCCAAGGCTGCGAGGAATGCCTAACGATGGGGGACAGCTGGGTGCACCTGCGGCTTTGCAGGACCTGCGGACATGTGGGCTGTTGTGACGATTCCAAGAACAAGCATGCAACTAAACACTATCATGCAACGAAGCATCCCATCGTTACTTCGCTTGAGCCTGGGGAAGACTGGAGTTGGTGCTACATCGACGAGGTGGTAATGGAGCTAAAATAACTGGCGAGGGATTCTGTTTCAATGGCTGAACCCTATCGCTCGTCAACGCTTGAAGCGCGCCGCGCGCAAATGTTCCCGATCCTCGGCGATGAGGAAATTGCACGCATGCGGCGCTTTGGCGCGGTTCGGCATTATGCCGAAGGCGAATATCTGTTCGAAACTGGCAAACCGAGCCCTGGCGTATTCGTCGTGCTTTCCGGGACGATGCGAGTAGGCGGACGCGATGGACACGGGAATGACTTCACGATCACAGAGCTCGGCGCGGGGGAATTTTCGGGAGAAGTGGGACAGCTGTCGGGCAAACGCGCTTTTGTAGACGGCATTGCGATCAGCGCGGTCGAAGCGTTTTTAATCTCTCCTGAGCAGCTGCGTGCGTTGCTGATTGTAGAAGCGGATCTCGGTGAGAAAATCATGCGCGCACTGATCCTTCGCCGAGTAGGCCTGATCGAGACTGGAGCCGGCGGCCCGGTGCTGATCGGTTCGCCGGTCTCGCCCGATGTCGTGCGGCTGCGCGGTTTTTTGATGCGCAACGGTTATCCGCACTCGCTTTTCGATCCCGCGAGCGATCAGGATGCAAAAGTGTTTATCGATCGCTATGCCCCACGTCCCGAGGACTTGCCTCTTGTCGCGTGTTCCGATGGAACCGTGTTGCGTAATCCATCAGAACGACGACTCGCCGAATGCATCGGCATGCTTGATGCAGATGTTGAAGATTTCGTCTGCGACGTAGCAGTTGTCGGGGCAGGTCCTGCGGGATTGGCGACCGCGGTATACGCCGCCTCGGAAGGATTATCGGTGATCGTGATCGATGCGCGTTCTTTCGGCGGACAGGCCGGCGCAAGCGCGCGGATCGAGAATTATCTCGGTTTTCCGACCGGCATATCGGGGCAAGCCTTGGCGGGGCGCGCATATACCCAAGCGCAGAAATTCGGTGCACGCATGCTGATTCCAGCGGAAGTGCTTCGCCTTGACTGCGGAAATTCCGATGGGAGCATTCCATTAGCATTGGAGCTTGCGGATGGGCGTTTTATTCGCAGCCGCACGGTGGTAGTCGCCAGCGGCGCGCGCTACCGTCGTCCGGACTGCCCCAATCTCCAGTCGCTCGAAGGGCAGGGCGTTTGGTACTGGGCCTCGCCGATCGAGGCGAAATTGTGCGTCGGGGAGGAAGTCGTGGTAGTCGGGGGTGGCAATTCCGCAGGGCAGGGCGCGGTATTTCTTTCCGGACACGCGTCCAAAGTGTGGGTGCTGATACGCGGCGCTAGTCTGGCAGCGAGCATGTCGAAATATCTGGTAGACCGTCTCGCCGCAACTCCCAATGTACAGTTGCTCACCCGGACCGAAATCGTTGGAGTGACCGGCTCACCTGATTCGGGCCTCGAGTCGGTCCGTTGGCAGCACCGCGACACCGGTCAGGAGGAAGCTCGCCCGATTCGCAACGTGTTCCTGTTCTTGGGCGCGGATCCGGCAACCGAGTGGCTTAAGGATTGTGACGTCATGCTCGATGACAAGGGCTTTGTCAGGACCGGCTCCGATCTGCCCGCTGGCGAAGCGGTGGAAATAAACAACCGGCACCAGCCGCTGGAAACCAGCGTACCCGGGGTTTTTGCGATCGGCGACGTGCGCGCCGGATCGGTTAAGCGCGTCGCGGGCGCGATCGGCGAGGGCGCAGCTGTCGTTGCACAGATTCACGCCTTTATTGCGCAATAAAACTCCACGGCGAAATTTAGCGTTGGTTTAATTTGCTAAAGTTTGGTGGCGAACTGGTGAACGAGCCCGCGATTATTGCGCTGCGGATCTGAGAAGATCGCCTAGCGCGCCGAAGGGCGGGGCATCGAGACCATGGCGCTGCTGCAAGAATTCCGGACTGTTGTAACTGATTAGCACCTTGCCTTGTGCTGATTCCCACACCAGCGCCTTGAGCGGCAGATCCATCGCGATGGAAGGATAACGATTCATCAGCGGGGTGCCGTTTTTCGGATCGCCGAAAATCAAAAGCACCATTGGCCGCATCGTCAGTCCAACGGCGCTGGCTTCTGCAGCCTGATCGATCCGGGCAAAAATTTTCATGCCCTTGGCCCGGAGCAGCGATTCGAGCCGATCCGCGGTCTCTGCAACGGAGCGGCCGCTGGGAATATCTACAATTCCGCTTTTGCCCATGGTTAGCGCCTTCGCCTAAATAGAAATAATGCCCACATTTTGCTGGATAATTTCGGCGGCCGCTAGTGGGAAACCGCTACCAACGGCCACAAGCGGGGAAACAAGGTCATGGTGAGAACGGGATAATACGCATCTCGCTAGACCCGAAGGCAATTGTGTTTGCATCTCAATACTTTCAAAATAGTGCATTGCCCCGGGAAGGATATCAATCACGCATTCGTTGCCATTGCATAATAGGAGCTACAAATGAAACCAGAACTTATGTATCTCGTTTGGGTGACAATTCTTACTGCCGTAATTTGGATTCCCTACATACTAGACCGGATTTTTGTGTGGGGCCTCCTCGACACCGTGGGCTACCCGGAAAATCCCAAGCCGCAGTCTGCCTGGGCGGCGCGCATGAAAAAAGCGCATGCCAATGCGGTAGAAAATCTGGTTATTTTTGCTGCTCTGGTGCTGGTGGCGCAGGACCTCGGCGTAAGCAATTATGCCACCGTAAGCGCGTGCGCGGTCTATTTTTGGGCGAGGCTCGTCCATCTCGCGGCAGTCACGGCCCGCGTGTCTTGGGTCAGGACACTTGCATTCTTGGTCGGGTTCGGTGCGCAGATGACGTTGGCGTGGCAAATTCTTGTTTCATAGCGGATTACCTCTGTTGACAACGAAAATGAAGCTCGAAAAGTTTTCCTCTCTAGTCTTGCTGTGTTTGCTCTCTACAGCCGCCGTTGCAGCTGGCGAGCTGGGTATTCGTAGTTACCCGTTTCCCGATCGCGGACGTATTCAGCTCAATGTGCCCGAGTCGTGGAAAGACGAAATACAGCAACCAGCTAACAAAATGCCACCGACAATTACTTTCCGGCAAAAAGCTGGTGCCCCGTTTGAAGTGGTGGTGGCACCAATCTGGCCTTCGGAGAAAGACCTGCCCCTGACAGAGGAGGAGGGGATACGGGCACTGGTTTTGCAAACTGCCGAAGTCGCGCAGCCAGAAGCAGTGGAAGAAAAAATTGAA
>DASPRI010000156.1:0-2075 GCA_035624535.1 Burkholderiales bacterium | reverse complement strand
GATAGTGATACACACCCCTCATTTCGGGATGGCCGCTGCAATGGTCCTGCACTTCGTGCGCGACGGCATCGCGCCCCGCGGCATCGAGCGCATTGAAGAACGCCACGCCATTCAGCGCGACGCCGATAATTCCCATCGGGACACAAGCGGGCGTCGGAGCTGGAGTGGGAGAGACTGGCAGTGAAAAAGCGAATTGCTGGGCTTCAATCTCGTTCGGGTTGCGGTCGATTTGAAATGCAGGATCACCCCGTTGTACAGGAAAAATGCCGGTCGTGTGATTCATAGGCAAACCGTTGCCAGTGATCCGACGATTGCCACTTTCGGTTGTCATGGAAAACATCGCGTTTGGCCATGCTACCTCACCCTGCACATGGATTTTCGCGGCCGAATCCCAGGTTGCGCCGCGGATCCAAGCCCCTGTGTGCTCCGCGCCACCGCCGCGAAACTGTGTCATGCAAGAGTACACATACCCGCGTCTAGGCTCCGAACTTACTTTACCGTCGCCGAGCGGCAATGCGTGCGGATCGAGCACCTCGATTTTTCCCGTCTCAGCGCGGCCTTCATCAACTCCGGTGCTGCTGGAGAAAAGCACGATAAGAAAAGCGCTCAGCAAATTTGTGCTAGGTTTCATGCAGAGTGAAACGTGTTTGCTTGCATATGAATAAATGGGGCTAATGTTAAATCGTACGGAGTAGTTTTCAGCCTTTCGGGAGGCTAACAGGCCGGTCAAATGAATTCAAGCCAGCGTTCGATTGATTCTGTAAAGGGGCACGTTCCCCTAGCTAATTTGGATCCAGCCGGAACAATTAATTACCGCTTCCTGCGCTAGAAGCCAGTCATTGCTCCTATAAAGTAAAAGAGTACGTCGGATTTATTCGTTGCAAACAAAAAACCCCGCCATAAGGGCGGGGCCGCCTGGGGAATAACAAACAGGATCAATTCGCTGCGCAGCGTTGCATCTCTCCTTTCCTGCGTACAAGGAAGGCCATCAGGGCAAGGCCGAAGCCTAACATGGCGTAAATCTCGGGTTCCGGCACGGCGGACACACTGGTGAATCCGATGGAGCTGCTCGAGCCGTTAGAAAAACCTTGAACTCCGGCGGCCATCAAGTAACTGGTGCCAAGAAAACCAGTTCCGCCAGGAGCGCTAAGCACATTGAACGAGTTCTCTGTGAGGCCTGCTGCTGATATTTCCAAAAATACCGGAGTGGTGTTGTCAAATTTAACTAACCCGGTAAATGGTACATCGATGTTGAACAGCCCTGCTTGTAAGCTCGTCGGACTGCCAGCTTTCGTCTGGTCATTTGATATCGATGGTGTACCCGTATACGACGAAGGCGCGAAAAGCAGACTCGACGGGACACCTAAACTAGTGTTGAACAGCAAATCAGTAATGTATAGCCCCGAGCCCATGTTGTTAGTCAGCGTGAGCACAACTTGATCGGCAGCGCCATTTGCAAAGGTCGCAGTTAGCCAAGGCGCTGAACCCGAAGGTGTAGAGCCGCTAATGACAGTATCCAGATTGAATGTGACCTCGGCGTGTGACGCCGGGCTGCCTGCTGCGAATGCTAAGATTGCCGCGAGCTCTAAAAACTTACGCATAATCGCCCCCTCGATTGGTTATGCAGTCAAGCATTAACAAACTATTCTGATTACCGCTGCAGTTGTTTAACCTCACAGCAGTTTCCATGCCTGCGCATTTTCTTCGTGTGATCATGAGTATTTTGAATTTGATGCTCGACCAAAAATTGATAGGTGTTGGTAATCGGACAGAAATGTCAAGAAATTGCCATCGCAAATAATGCTGCCTCGTCAAGGGGGCAACAACGCAACCCAGAATAGGACGCGCCAATTAAAATCTCCAAACATGTTGGCCCCCCAAATAATTCAGACACCCAAAAACTGTGGTGCACCGATCGGGCGCGCTGCCGCTCTTGGCGGTCTAGGTTGAGGTGGTTCTTGTCGATGAGCCGGTAGAGCGTCACTCGTGAAATGCCCAGCTCTCGAGCAGCCCGGGAAACGTCGCAGATACTTCACCGTCTCGCCAATCAACAGGCAGCAGCTAGCGATAGGGTG
>DASPRI010000136.1:0-2933 GCA_035624535.1 Burkholderiales bacterium | reverse complement strand
CAAGCTCACCGCGTTCTTTTTCGTGACGCTGCCCGAGGCGCTGCCGATTGCAGTGGTCACGCGCTTCATCCAGTGGTTCAAGGATTTTGGAATCCCGGTGGGCGGCGTGCTCGTCAACATGGTCATCGACCCTGCGTCGGTGGGTGCGGACGCCGCAGAATTCGTCAAGAACCGCGTGGCCATGCAGCAGGACCACATGCAGACGATCTGGCGGGAGTTCGACGACAGCGTCCGCGCCATTGTGCCGTTGTTCGAGACCGAAGTTCGCGGGGTGCCGATGCTCCTGCGCCTGTGCGACGCCATCTTCGCGGCCGACGGCGCGAAGCCCACCGCGGGTGAGGCGGCCAGCCGGCCGCAGGAAGCCAGAGCGCGAACCTGACCACTGCGGGCGCACTGGCTTTACTTGGCCAGCGGCCTATTCGCATTTTGCCAGCAGCACAGCCCGCGACGGCTTAATCAGAAATTGCTGGGTTTGAAACGATGAACTCAGCCCTGCTGGGACTTTTGCAGCGCCTGATCGATGTCCCAAAGTATGTCGTCAATTTCCTCTAGTCCGACTGAAATGCGCACCATGTCGGGCGTAACACCGGCCTTGATTTGCTCTTCTTCGGAAAGCTGGCGGTGAGTGGTGGAGGCGGGGTGAATCACCAGGGTCTTGGCATCGCCCACATTGGCGAGGTGGCTTAGAAACTGCACAGCCTCGATGAATTTTACCCCGGCGGGCTCACCGCCTTTGATGCCGAAAGTAAGGATGCCGCTTGCGCCTTTCGGCAGATATTTTTTCACCAAGGCGTAATATTTATTGTCCGGCAGTCCGGGATAATTCACCCAGGAAACCAGCGGATGATCTTTCAGGAACCTGGCTGCCGCCAGCGCATTTTCACAGTGCCTTTCCATTCTGATATGCAGAGTCTCGAGCCCTTGCAAAAGTAGAAATGCGTTAAACGGAGAAAGCGCAGGGCCGAAAGTGCGCAGCGTTTCCATGCGCGCCTTCATGGTGTAGCCGAAGTCGCCGAACGTTTCGTGAAAGCGCACGCCGTGATAGCCGCGTGAAGGCTCCATCATTCCCGGGAAATTGCCGTTGTCCCAGGGAAATTTGCCGGATTCGACAATCACCCCCCCCATGGTCGTGCCGTGCCCGCCGAGGTATTTGGTTGCGGAATGCACCACGATGTCGGCGCCGTGCTCCATCGGGCGGCACAGAAAAGGCGATGGAAAGGTATTGTCGATAATCAGCGGAATGCCGGCATCCTTGGCAATGGCAGCGACCGGCTCGATGTCCAGCACGTTCATCAGCGGGTTGCCAATCGTCTCGGCGTAAATCAGCCTGGTTTTTTTGGTTAGCGCTTTCTTGAAATTCTGCGGATCGTCGGGATCAACGAACCTGGTGTTGATGCCAAGTTTCCTGAAGCTCACTTCGAACTGGGAATACGTGCCGCCGTACAAAGTGCTCGCCGAGACCAACTCGTCGCCCTGTTCAAGCAGGGTGAAGATTGCGGTCATTTGTGCCGCCATTCCGCTCGCCAAGGCGAGCGCCGCGCGCCCGCCTTCCAATGCCGCCATGCGCTCTTCGAACACCGCGGTCGTGGGATTCATCAGGCGCGTGTAGACGTTGCCGAAAGTTTGCAGATTGAACAGGCTCGCAGCGTGATCCGGACTATCGAAAACATAGGACGTGGTCTGGTAAATCGGCACAGCGCGTGAGCCGGTAGCAGGGTCCGGCAACTGGCCGGCATGGAGGCACAAAGTGCCGAAACCGAATTTTCTATCAGCCATGAGTACCCATCCTCGTGAATGTAGACTGCGATTTTACAGGATTCGATAGGGGGAACGCCGCTGCCGCCAAAATGTAGAAAGCGAGCGCCGCAATGACCACGACGGTAAATCCCAAATGGATCGCGAGCAGTGTGGCGAGGATCGCCCCCACCACCGAAGCGCAGGCGTTAACGCCCCAAGCCCAGGGAACAAGCTGCACCGAGCGGCCGGCAACCGAGCTGAGCGCTAAAGGAAAAGGCATACCCATCGGAAAAGCGAGCGGCGCGATAAGAACAACAGAGATCGCGATTTTTGCTGCGTCCGGGAGGCCGATGAATTGCTTGAACACCATCGGCAGCACGGCGAGGTACACGACTGCGACGAGGCAAATCGCCAATACCACCCATACAACCGTCCAAAATGGCAGGCTTCGGGTTTTTTGCTCCAGGTTTTTGGAGAAACGGCTGCCCAAACCTGCGAATATCAAAAAAGAGCACAACACCACCGCCACGGCGTAAAGCGGGTGGCTCAGGAACAGGATGAACTTCTGAATAAACGCGATCTCGACGAACATAAAGGCAAGGCCGATAGCCAGGAAATACCAGGCAACGCGCATGCGCGAGATTTCGGGAGCTGTGGTCTTGTCGCGGCGCGATTCGATGACCCACAGGGGAACGATAATCAGCACCAAGCTAGCCAGCAGCGCTTGAGCGAGAGTGGCTACGAGCAATGGATATCCCCATTCCAATAATGGCAGCCCGCCCCGCCCCTTCAGTGAAAGAATCTCGGGCAGCACGCGCCATTTGAAAAAGTGGAAGAAATAGGGCTTGTCGTCGCTGGCCGGCATGACATTAAACTTGTAGCGTTCGAAAAAATCCTGTCGTTGATTGCCGAGCAGCGCCTGCGCACCCTCAAAAAAATACGGCTGTTCCAGAATGTTGTAGCGGTTGGCTTCGGACGCGCTCATTCCCGGGTAATAACCCAGGTCGAAAGATCGGGCGCGGCAAAATGTTTTAATGGCGGCGAGCTCGGGTTCGCTGAACTCGCCGTTCTTTACCAGAAGAGTGCTGGTTTTCCAGCCGCGTATCAGCACAAGCTGTTTTCCAGGCTGCGAAATCCCGTCCCGCTCCAGGGCGAACACTGCCGTAGCGAATAATTTGAGCGTATCGCGCGGTGGA
>DASPRI010000126.1:0-3362 GCA_035624535.1 Burkholderiales bacterium | reverse complement strand
TCTTTGTCCGCGTCCAGTATCGCAACCAGGGAAACTTCAGGAATATCCAGTCCTTCGCGCAGCAAATTTATGCCGACCAAGACATCGAATTCGCCCAAGCGCAAATCGCGGATTATTTCCACTCGTTCAACGGTCTCAATATCCGAATGCAGGTAGCGCACCTTGACCCCGTGATCGGCAAAATATTCGGTGAGATCCTCGGCCATGCGTTTGGTGAGCGTGGTGACCAAAACCCGCTCGCCTAAAGCCGCGCGCGCATTCACCTCGGAAAGCAAATCGTCCACCTGGGTCGCCGCAGGACGCACTTCCACCCGCGGATCGACAAGCCCGGTCGGGCGCACCACCTGCTCGACCACCTGACCGGAGTGTTGTTGTTCGTACTCGGCAGGAGTTGCGGAAACGAATATTGTTTGGTGCACCTGGCTCTCGAATTCATCAAAACGCAGCGGCCGGTTATCGAGGGCCGACGGCAGCCGGAAGCCGTACTCGACCAGCGTTTCCTTGCGCGAACGGTCGCCGCGATACATGCCCCCGAGCTGCGGCATGGTAACGTGACTTTCATCAATGATCATCAAGGCATCGGGCGGCAGATAATCAATGAGCGTGGGTGGCGGCTCCCCTTCATTCCTGCCGGACAAGTGGCGCGAGTAGTTCTCTATGCCTTTGCAAAATCCCAATTCGTTTAGCATTTCGAGATCGAAGCGAGTGCGCTGCTCGATGCGCTGCGCCTCTACCAGTTTATTGTGCTTCTGGAAATAATCGATGCGATCGCGTAATTCCACCTTAATGGCCTCGATCGCGCGCAACGTAGTGTCGCGCGGCGTCACGTAATGGCTGGAGGGATATATCGTGTACCGCCCGACGCGCTGCAGGATGTGACCCGTCAAGGGGTCGAACAGTGACAGGCTCTCCACTTCGTCGTCAAACAAAGCCACCCGCAGCGCGGTTTCCGAATTTTCCGCGGGAAATATATCCAGCACATCGCCACGCACCCGGAACGTGCCGCGCTTGAATTCGAGTTCATTTCGCTCGTACTGCATTTCCGCGAGGCGTTTGATTGCGTGGCGCTGCGTCACTTTTTCCTTGTCGCGCAAGTGCAGGATCATGCCGTGGTAATCCACCGGATCCCCTATTCCGTAAATCGCCGAAACCGTAGCGACAATTACGCTGTCATCGCGCTCCAGCAGCGATTTGGTGGCGGAAAGCCGCATTTGCTCGATATGCTCGTTGATACTGGAATCTTTTTCGATATACAGATCGCGCGACGGCACATAGGCCTCCGGCTGGTAATAATCGTAGTAGGAAACAAAATATTCGACCGCGTTCTCGGGAAAGAACTCGCGAAATTCGGCGTAAAGCTGTGCCGCGAGTGTCTTGTTTGGCGCGAGCACCAGCGCAGGACGGCCAAGTGTCGCTATGACGTGCGCCATGGTGTAGGTTTTTCCCGAGCCGGTGACACCAAGCAGTGTCTGGTAGGCCAGCCCATCCCTGACGCCTGACACCAATTGGGCAATCGCCTCAGGCTGGTCGCCAGACGGCTCGAACGGTTCATGCAGCTTGTATGGGCTATTGGGAAAAGTGACAATCACAGGTAAAATAGCGCCAGTTAGGTACGCGACTGCAAAGCTGGGGTAGAGGTCCGCGACGGTCTCTACCCCAAGTTATGTCCAGCGTCATTTTGAATAGTAAAGCCGATTAAAGTTTCAGACGTTTAATATTACCATGCCGCCGGCTGCCGGCGCTGCAACTAGCCATGAGGAAATCACAATTGGAACTTTCGACACGAGTCCAGCTAATCAAGCCCTCCCCCACTCTTGCGGTAACTGCGCGCGCTGCGAAGCTCAAAGCAGAAGGCAAGGACATCATCGGACTCGGTGCCGGCGAGCCTGACTTCGATACTCCACAGCACATCAAGGAAGCGGCGATTGCCGCCATCAACAGGGGATTTACCAAGTACACCCCGGTCGGTGGCACGCCCGGCCTGAAAAACGCGGTCATCGCCAAGTTCAAACGCGATAACGGTCTGGACTACAGCGCTGCCCAAATCCTGGTTTCCTGCGGCGGCAAGCAGAGCTTCTTTAATCTGGTGCTCGCACATATCAATGCTGGCGACGAGGTTATTATTCCCGCGCCGTACTGGGTGTCCTATCCCGACATTGTGCTGATCGCGGAAGGGAAGCCGGTAATCATTGAAGCGGGGATCGAACAGGCCTTCAAGATCTCGGCGAAGCAATTGCAAGCGGCAATTACCCCGAAAACCCGCATGCTGGTCGTCAACAGCCCGAGCAATCCTACCGGTGCAGTTTACGAACTGGACGAATTAAGAGCCTTGGGCGAAGTGCTGCGCAAACATCCGCAGGTATTGATCGCCACTGACGACATTTATGAACACATCCTGCTTAAGGAAGGCAAGTTCGTAAACATTCTAAATGCCTGTCCCGATCTCTACTCGCGTACCATGGTGTTGAATGGCGCGTCCAAGGCGTATTCGATGACCGGCTGGCGCATCGGCTATGCCGGCGGACCGGAAGCCCTCATCACCGCAATGGAAAACGTGCAATCGCAAAGTACATCCAACCCGACTTCGATATCGCAAGCCGCTGCAGAAGCGGCGTTAAACGGCGATCAATCCTGTATTGCGCCGATGGTCAAAGCGTTTCGCGAGCGGCATGCATTTGTAGTAGAAAAGTTAAACAGCATGCCAGGGGTGAAATGTCTCCCGGGTGGCGGAGCCTTTTACGCATTTCCGGATACGCGAAAAGCGATTGCTAGGCTGCATGCCAAAGGCTTGCTCAAAAGCAGCAGCGATCTCGCCTTTTGCGAATACCTGCTGGAAAAAGGCGTCGCTGTTGTTCCCGGCTCGGCGTTTGGTGCGGAAGGCTATATTCGGCTTTCGTTCGCCACCTCCATGGAAAACTTGAAAAAGGCGCTGGAGCGTATCCAACAGGCATTGATTTGAAACGGCCCGGTTGCTTTGTTTCTCACCCAGCTTGTCGCCTTTGATTTTGCTTTCCCGGCCGGTTGACCGTGGAGCTCCTAAAAAGTTAACATGAAACGCTTTAAAAACGTCCACGAATTCCCCGATAGCTCAGTTGGTAGAGCGACGGACTGTTAATCCGCAGGTCGTAGGTTCGAGCCCTACTCGGGGAGCCAAATCGCTCAACAAGTTAGGCAGAGCGTAACTTGTCGCCAATGGCCACTTGGGACAATTTTGGGACACTTCTCCCAGAGTCGCACACAACTTAGAGGCAGTAGATAATTCGCCCGAAAGTTTGATTAAGCGAGCGGTCAGCAGATTTGTTAAGCGTAAATGTTTGAACGAGAGCTCGCCATGTTATTGAATCCACAAATGATAATGATAA
>DASPRI010000094.1:0-2005 GCA_035624535.1 Burkholderiales bacterium | reverse complement strand
GCCATGCATGCAGAAAACCAACTTCCGAGACAAACTAGTGCTTGAACGAAAAACAGCATTACCATTATAAAACAATATGTTAGAATTTGTCTTTCTAATGCAAGATGTTTGTCCTGATGGCGTTGGCCGATAGTTTTGATCTACCCAGATCGTCTAGGCTACTGAAAAAGAGCTTAAAAACGCATCAGACCCAAACAGCTCCGCCCAATCTTCGGCACGCGAAAAGTTCTATGCGCACAGTCATCGATGCCCAAATGAGGTTCGGCCAAACGAATATCGCCGACATTGTCCTGGACCCCAAGTCCCGTGACGATATCCCACAACTCTTGCGGGGGCTCCAACACCTTTACACCGATCCGCTGTTGCGTGAGCGCGTCTTCAAGATCCTCGCAGAATTACTGCCCGAGCGAGTGGGGGCGACAGGCAAGGCCAACCCGAACACGGGGCGTCCGGGCATGGCGCAATGGACGATCCTGGTACTGGGTGTGCTGCGGCTGGGCCTGAACGCCGATTATGACCGCATTCAGGAGTTAGCCAACCAACACGCCGCCCTTCGGCAGATGCTGGGCCATAGCGATTGGGTGGACACTTACCGCTACGAACTGCAAACCCTGAAGGACAACCTGCGGCTGTTCACCCCGGAGCTTCTAGACCGGATCAACCAGGAAGTCGTGCGCGCAGGGCATCAGGCGCTAAAAAAAAGCCCGGACGAAGGGCTCAACGCCCGCTGTGACTCGTTCGTGGTGGAGACCAACGTCCACTTTCCCACCGACATCAATCTGCTGTACGACGCCGTTCGCAAGGCCATCGAGAGTTGCGCCGAGCTGTCCGAGGAACACGGGCTCAGCGGCTGGCGCCAGAGCGCCTATCACCTCCGCCAGTTCAAGAAGGGCTATCGCCGCATCCAAAGGCTCAAGCACTCCACCTCCCGGGACGAGGTCAAGCGTCAGGTGAAGCAGGACGAGATTCAGCAAGCGCATCGGGATTATCTGGAGCAAGCCGAGGGTTACCTGGCGCGTGCGCGCGACACCCGCGAACAACTGGCGAACCTGCCCATGAGCATTATTCCAGTGCTGTTGAGCCCGCTCGACGAGTACCTGAAGCACGCCGAGCGGCAGATCGACCAGATTCGCCGCCGGGTGCTCCAGGGCGAATCGATTCCGCATGAGGAGAAAGTCTTCTCGATCTTCCAGCCGCACACGGAGTGGATCAGCAAGGGCAAGGCGGGGGTGCCGGTGGAGTTGGGCCTGCGGGTGTGCGTGGTCGAAGACCACTATCGTTTTATCCTGTACCATCAGGTCATGGAGAAGACCACCGACGACCAGGTCGCAGTCCCGGTCACCAAACAGACCAAGGAACGCTTTCCCGGTCTGACCGCCGTCAGCTTTGACAAAGGCTTTCACAGTCCGGCCAACCAGGCCGAACTCAAAGCACACGTGGAGCAGGTGGTGCTCGCCAAGAAAGGACGGCTGTCGCAAGCGGATCAGGCGCGCGAATCCGAACCGGAATTCATTCGCTTGCGCCGTCAACATTCCGCCGTCGAATCGGCGATCAATGCCCTGGAAGCCCATGGCCTGGACTTCTGCCCCGACCACGGCATTGACGGCTTCAAACGTTACGTCGCCTTGGCGGTAGTGGCGCGCAACCTCCAGCGCCTGGGCGCCGTGCTGCGGGACCAAGAGGTGAAACGACGACGAGGTCCGTATAAAAAAGCCGCCTAATCCCAAGGCAAACCGGCAACGCTGACTGGGCAGAGCAGGAGGGGTATGCTTTGGAATAGGCGCAGATAAGAATAGCTCTCAACTACTGGCGATTCGAAGAAAAAATTCCCCGCTCAGTCGATAACAATCGCACCGCCGACGCTGGAAAGCGGCGCCAGGATTTCAAAAAACTAGGTTTTCTGTCGAGCACTACTTAATCGGGTCGTCCTCGCTTTGCTGGCTTGTCAGACCCTATAAGCTCCGCTTGAACCCAACGGATCTCCCTTGTTCACATGAAGTCCTTT
>DASPRI010000091.1:0-4249 GCA_035624535.1 Burkholderiales bacterium | reverse complement strand
CAGGTAGCGTGCAGCCTTCATCGCCGGCAGTGCCGCAGTGAGTTTGGGTGCATAAGTCTTGGCGAGATTTGCTTCGGCGGACTTGACCGAAATAAATTCATTCATAAGCTTCTTTGCTACCGCGTCGTCGACTGAGTTGCTATTCCATGCGTCTGCGTAGCTTTTGATCAGCTTGATGGTTCGCTGATTGATGACGCCCAGGTCTTTCTGATAGCTGTCGTAAATCGGCCAGAAAGCTTGCGCCTCGGAATCTGTCAGGCTCATGTTATCCGCGACCAGCAGCTTCTTGTCCGCCTTAACCTTGTCCAGCAAGATTTGCATATTCATTTCCGCTGACGTTTCCGCGGCGTACACGGGTGCGACCAAGGTGAAAGCGACGAACAGCGACAGCAGGGAAAGCAGGGTTTTCATATTTCTCTCCAATCTAGTGAATTGTGAAACCAGGAAAAGCCGGAAAACTGCTTAATTATGCAGCTGACGTCCGGACTCTGGTGGCTGACCGGACGGCACATTCTACTTTTTTTAGTAGAAAAAGCAACCCGCGAAATTATCCGAAGTGTACCGAACCCCAAGAGGATGGACCCAAATAATTTACGAGTGAACAATACTGATATCATTTGTAAGCACTTTACAATTTTGGGAAGTATGTCAAAAAACAAGAGGAATAAATTGATTTAGATCAAATTCCATCAGTTTGTCATCGAATATTATTAAAAAAAAGGGATGTAGAGCAACAAAACATTTTTTAGAGCTACTGAAGTTTGCTTTGGATATAATGCAGGTCGTGGTTCCCTAAGGCATGGGAACCGCGGCGGTCTTGTCATCCGGGTCGTGAAAATTTCGTTGGCCCAAAATAAGGACTTTTTCATTGCGGTCGCATGCGCCGCCAGGGACTCGATTATGACGATCACCTTTTGACGATTATGGACAATTAATCGAAATGGGCTGGTCTCTGGCTCAGCTGATTTTCATGATGGAAAGATGGAGGTTGACTGACATGCGTTGGATTTTCGTTATCCTGGTGGCCTTTGCGCTGTTAGGGGGTTGCAAAAAAGAAGAGGCGAAGGCTCCGGCCCTTCCCGAGGTGTCGGTGATCAAAATCACGCCCCGCGATACTGATGTAACCTTAGAGTATGTTGGCCAGACTGAAAGCTCGCACCAGGTTGAAATCCGCGCGCGAGTCGACGGGTTCCTCGATAAGCGTGTGTACATCGAAGGCAGTTTTGTTAAAGCCGGTCAGGTGATGTTTAAGCAGGACCCCAAGCCGTTTCAGGCGACTCTCGAGGCCAATAAGGGTGCGCTTGCCCAGCAGTTAGCGCGGCTGCAGGTGGCTCGCGATAATCTTGCGCGGGTCAAGCCGCTCGTCGCACAGAACGCATTGAGCCAGAAGGACCTTGACGACTCGACTGGCGCCGAGCAAGCAGCTGCTGCTGCGGTGGATACCGCAAGAGCCAACGTACTGCAGGCGCAACTCAACCTTGGATATACAACTATTACTTCGCCGGTTAACGGTTATTCCAGCTACGCTCGAGTGCAGGATGGCGCCTACGTCAGTGCGGCGAACAGCCTGCTGACTTACGTCGAACAAGTCGATCCTATATGGGTCAATTTCAGCATTTCTGAGAATGAGTTGCTGGGATATCGAGAGGCGCAAAAAAAAGGCTTGCTCATCCTGCCCAAACTTGATAACTACGAAGTTCAAGTCGTGCTTGCCGATGGTTCGCTTTTCCCCGAGAAAGGCCGAATCACCTTTACCAACGCGAGTTATAACCAGCAGACTGGAACATTCCTTCTTCGTGCCACGATTCCGAACCCCAGTCCGAGCCCGCTGGCCCAGATCCGTGCGGGGCAGTTTGTGCGAGTGCGTGTCTCGGGAATGATCAGGCCGAATGCGATCCTAGTGCCACAAAAGGCGGTGTTGAATGGTGCGCAAGGGCACTTCGTTTGGATCATTAACAAGGAGGGCAAGACTGAAATTAAAAACGTAGAGGTGGGGCCCTGGCACGGAGATGATTGGTTTATCAACGGCGGCCTTGCCGCGGACGACACGGTAGTCGTGGATGGGTTTATAAAGCTCGCACCGGGTGCTACGGTGAAAGTCGTAGAGCCTGCGGCAAAAGCGACCGCTGCCGACGCAAAGTCCACGCAAGCTGCTAGCCCCGGGCAGGAAAAGAAGTAATCGAGGACCCGCGCCAATGCTTTCTCACTTTTTTATCGACCGACCTATCTTCTCGGCGGTCATCTCGATCGTCATCTCGATCGCGGGCTTGGTGGCGATGGTGAACCTGCCGATCGCCCAGTATCCGCAGATTACGCCGGTGCAGATTCAGGTTACTGCGACCTATCCAGGCGCGAACGCGGAACTGGTGGCCCAAAATGTGGGTGCCCCGATCGAGCAGCAGGTAAACGGCGCCAATAACATGATCTACATGTCGTCGACGAGCTCCTCGACCGGCAACTACACGCTTACTGTTTACTTCACTATCGACACCGTCCCAGCCCTCGCCCAAGTGGATGTGCAAAACCGGGTAAGCCAGGCGCTGCCGCAGCTGCCGCAGGTGGTTACGAGCCAGGGCGTCAACACGCAGCAGAAAACACAGACCTTTCTCATGGTGCTCGCCCTGTATTCGCCCGACGGGCGATACAGTGCGGACTATATTGCCAATTACACGAACATTTTTGTTCTTGACGCGATCAAGCGAATCGACGGTGCGAATCAGGCTTCAATCTTCGGCGTCCCCGACTATGCGATGCGCATCTGGCTCAAGCCGGACCGCATGGCGCAGCTCGGCATTACCGCGACCGACATTCAAAACGCCGTATCGAAACAAAATCAGCAGTTCGCAGTCGGCCGTGTCGGCCAATCGCCGACGCCATTCCCGGTGCAACAAACCTTCCCGGTGACGACGAGCAGATTCACCGAGCCGTCGCAATTTGAAGACATTATCCTGCGTGCAGAAAACCAGGCTGCGGCTATCGTGCGAGTTAAAGATGTTGGTTATGCGGACCTTGGCCGCAAGGATTATTCGATTCGCACCTTTTATCAGGGCAAGCCTGCGACGTTGATTGCTGTATATCAGCAGCCGGGTGCAAATGCTCTTGAAGTCTCGAAAAATGTGCGCAAGACGCTCGAAGAACTTTCGAAGAGCTTTCCGCCCGGTCTGAAATATGACATTGCCCTCGACACCACCCTATTTGTGCAGGCCTCTATTAAAGAGGTGATCCACACGTTTTTCGAGGCGGTGGTGCTGGTCGTGCTGGTTGTGTTCATCTTCCTGCACACCCTGCGGCTCACAATCGTCCCGACTCTTGCTGTGCCGGTGTCGATCCTGGGCGCGCTCATCGGGCTGCTGGCTTTCGGATTCTCTATCAATATGCTTACTCTGTTCGGAATGATCCTTGCGATCGGCCTCGTGGTGGATGATGCCATTGTGGTGGTTGAAAATACCGAGCGCAATATGGTGGAGCACAACCTTTCAGCGAAAGATGCGGCCAAGCGCGCCATGGATGAAGTGACCGGACCCGTTATCGCCATTGTATTAGTGCTGAATGCGGTGTTTGTTCCCGTAGCTTTCCTCGGTGGAATTACTGGCCAGCTCTATAAGCAGTTTGCTGTCACTATTGCGATCTCGGTGGTGTTCTCGGGCATAGTCGCGCTCACGCTCTCGCCTGCGATGGCCGCAGTGCTGATCAAAGCTCAGCACGGCCCGAAAAAAGGTTTTTTCAAATGGTTTGACAACACTTTTGAGCGCATCACCAACGGCTATGTAAGTGGTGTAAAGTGGCTCACGAGAAGCTGGGGATTGGGGCTGATCGCCTTTGCTGTGGTTCTTGGCGTTTCAGGATGGCTGTTCAAAATCTGGCCCACCGCATTCGTGCCACAGGAAGACCAAGGCTATTTGTTCGTGCCATATTTTCTGCCCGACGCTGCCAGCCTCGACCGCACCGGTGCTGTCGGACGGCAAGCGGCGGCGTTTATGAGCAGCAACCCGGCGGTTGCGAATGTGACTCAGGTTGATGGCTATAGCCTGCTGGATTTCCAGAACAAGACCAATTACGGCGTGCTGTTTGTTGCGTTCAAGGACTATGCAGAGCGCAAGAAACCCGATTTGCAAGCGCCCGCGGTCATCGACGCGGCGCGAAAAGCTTACGCCAACGTGCAGGATGGCAGGATCATCCCGCTTAACCCGCCTGCTGTTCCGGGCCTCGGCATTGTCGCCGGCTTCCAGATATGGATCGAGCAAAAAGG
>DASPRI010000082.1:0-4561 GCA_035624535.1 Burkholderiales bacterium | reverse complement strand
GGTGCGGATCGATTGGGGACGGGTTGCCATCGTTGCGTTGATCCTGATTGCAGCGATCGTCGCCAACGTGATGGTAAATGTCGAGTTCACAGAAATCTCCGACCGTTTTCCTTTTATCGGTAGTGCAGTGTGGCTGGCGATTTTGGTCGCGGTTCCGCTGCGCAGACCCGACTGGAACGTGGTGCCAAACGCGGTCAAAGGCAGTATTTTCCTTCTGTCGCTGATCCTGTGCGCGTCGCTCATGCCGGTAGAGAAACTGCCAGCTGCTTCATGGCATGCGGCGCTCGGCCTGGGTTTTGTTTCAGCAGTGTTCGACAACATTCCGCTTACCGCCCTGGCACTAAAACAAGGAGGCTACGACTGGGGCTATCTAGCCTACGCGGTGGGTTTCGGCGGTTCGATGATCTGGTTTGGTTCCTCGGCAGGTGTAGCGCTGTCGAACATGTACCCCGAAGCCAAGTCAGTCGCATCGTGGCTCAGGCACGGCTGGCATGTGGCGCTGGCGTATATGCTAGGTTTTGCCGCGCTGCTGCTGGTTCTCGGCTGGCATCCGGACCCCAAGCGCTTGAGATCCGTTAGTTTTGCGCCGGTCGTCGCGCCGTTGGCCACTATTAAACTCGATTCAAGGCTTACACCTTCGCTGTTGATTTTGCGTAGACAGCAGTATACGATTGCCTGACAGTTAGATGACGCGGACGCGATAACTACAATAATACCCGCGCGTGACTGCAAATCGACAGATAAAAATGGGCATTCTTCCCAAAAAACCTAAGCATTTCCAGAGAAGGAGGAATTATGAAGAAGAAGCAGAAAGTAGTTTCCGCTGCCAAGTCTGAAGCCGTAGCATCCCGCCGTAAATTCCTAAAAGGCGCTGCAGCTATTGGCACCGGTACCGCGGCCATCGGATTTCCGATGATTGCCAAGGCGCAAGCGCAGACCGTGTGGCGTTTCCAAAGCACTTGGCCCGCCAAGGACATATTCCACGAGTATGCCCAGGATTATGTGCGGCGTGTCAATGAAATGAGCGGCCCGCGTTTCAAGCTGGATCTACTTCCCGCCGGAGCGGTAGTTGGAGCGCTGCAAATGCAGGATGCGGTGAACTCAGGCGCGCTGGATGGCGGCCACGGCGTTTGCGCTTACTGGTATGGCAAGAACAAGACTTACTCTCTGTTCGGTACTGCGCCATCGTTTGGCTGGCGGGCCAACGACTTGCTTGCCTGGTATTATTATGGTGAAGGTCAAGCGCTTTATAACGAGCTGGTGCACGACATACTCAAGCTCAACATTGTCGGCTGGCTCACCGGGCCGATGCCTACGCAGCCGCTGGGCTGGTTCAAGAAACCGGTTTACACGGTTGCAGATCTCCAAAAACTCAAATACCGCACCGTGGGTCTCGCTGCAGACCTGATGAGAGAGATGGGGGTGAACGTAACCATCATGGGTGGGCCTGACATCGTGCCTGCCATGGACCGCGGAGTGCTGGATGCCGCAGAGTTCAACAACCCCTCTTCCGACATGGCACTCGGCTTCCAGGACGTGGCCAAGGTCTATATGCTGAAAAGCTTCCATCAGGATATGGAGTGTTTTGAGATCATTTTCAACAAGACAAAATACGATTCCTTGCCAAAAGAGCAGCAGGCAGTTCTGAAGTACGCCACAGAAGCTGCTTCCGCGGACATGTCGTGGAAGTGGGAGAAGCGCTATCCGGACGATCTGGATAAATTAGAAAAACAATTCGCGGTTAAGGTTTATGAGACCGATGACGCGATTCTTGAAGGTCAGCTGGCAGCCTGGGACAGAGTGATAGCGCGGATATCCACCGAGAACCCGTTTTTTGGCAAAGTAGTCAATTCGCAAAAGGCCTGGGCAAAACGCATCGCGACTTTCCGCGAGCGATGGGATGCGCCCCGGGAGACTCTGGCCTACAAGCATTTCTTTGGCAAGAAAGCCTGATGCAGCACTCGCATTAAAGCTTCGCGGGCAAAGGCGGGAATACCCCCGCCTTTCGCCTCGCGAAGTTTTTTGTGCGCCGGTTGCCTGATGTAAAAGACCAAGGCAAGGACCTTAAATATCACGATCCTCGCGATGTGAACGGTTAAACCATGCAGCGATATCTGCTATTCATAGACGATCTGAGCACTTGGGTAGGCAAGGCTTTTTCCTGGTGTATTCTGATTCTGACTTTCGTCACGGTTTATGACGTGACGGCGCGCTATGTCTTCACCGCGCCCACCGGCTGGGCCTACGACACGGAATACATCATGTACGGTACGCTGTTCATGATGAGCGGTGCATATGCCGTCTCGAGGAACGCGCATGTGCGGGGAGATTTTATTTCCCGCAGGCTGCCTTTCCGGGTTCAAGCCATAATTGAGTTGGTGTGTTACCTGCTGTTTTTCTTTCCGGGGATGATCGCGCTGCTCTACTCCGGTTACGATTTTTTTCATATGTCATGGCTCGATAATGAGCACAGCTCGTCCAGTCCCACCGGGCCGCCGATCTGGCCGTTCAAGGGAATCATACCGGTTGCCGCCTTTTTTCTGCTACTGCAAGGAATCGTCGAAGTAATTCGCTGCATTATCGCGATTAGAACGGGAAAATGGCCGAAACGGCGGCACGATGTGGAAGAACTGGAGAAAGTCATACTTGAGGAAGCCGCAGCGGGGATGACTGCAAAACAAATCCTTGCGGACGTCGAGGGCAAAGCGCACAACGGGGGAAGGCACAAATGACCGATCCGCAGGTAGGCATTCTGCAGATGTCGATGTTTATCGTCATCATTTTCCTAGGCTTCCCGATTGCTTTCACCCTCATCGCGCTGGGCGTGTTCTTTGGCTATTACGCGATGGGCGACAACATCTTTCCGCTGCTCGTGCAGCGTGCATTCGGCGTGATGTCCAACGACGTGCTGATTGCGGTTCCGCTGTTCCTGTTCATGGGCTACATGGTGGAACGTTCGAATCTTTTGGACAGGCTGTTTCACACTTTGCAGATTGCCGCAAAGCACATCCCGGCATCTTTAGCCGTGGCCACGCTGGCGACCTGCGCGTTGTTTGCTACCGCGACCGGGATTGTGGGGGCTGTCGTGACATTGATGGGCCTTCTCGCATTGCCAGCGATGCTGAAGGCGGGCTACGACACCAAGCTATCGGCTGGCGTGGTCGCGGCGGGTGGCTGTCTTGGTATTCTGATCCCGCCCAGCATCATGCTGATTCTTTACGGCGCCATGGCGAGCGTCTCTGTGGTGCGGCTGTACGCCGGAGCGTTTCTTCCTGGGTTTCTCTTGGCAAGCTTGTATATTCTTTACGTAATTGCACGGGCGCTGATCAATCCTAAGCTTGCGCCCAAGCTGCCCAAGGAGCAGACCGATGTGCCGTTCAAAGAGGTTATGTGGCTGCTGATGACTTCGTTTTTCCCACTTGCGTTTTTGATCCTCGGGGTACTTGGAGCGATTCTGTTCGGTCTCGCAACCCCCAACGAGGCGGCTTCGCTCGGCGCGGCGGGGTCGATCATTCTTTCGATCGGCTATCGCCAGTTTACCTTGCAGCGCCTGAGAGAAGCAGTGTTCCTTACCGCGCGTACCGCTGCAATGGTGTGCTGGCTGTTCGTCGGTTCCTGGACTTTTTCTTCAGTGTTTGCCTACCTGGGCGGTCACAAGGTCGTGGAGGACTTCGTGCTGGGTCTGCATATGAACGGCGTGCAATTCATGTTGCTCACCCAGTTCATCATTTTCCTGTTGGGCTGGCCTCTGGAATGGACCGAGATCATCATTATTTTCGTGCCCATTTTCCTGCCGCTGCTCAAGCATTTCAATATTGACCCAGTATTTTACGGAATTCTGGTGGCGCTCAACATTCAGACTTCGTTCTTAACCCCGCCAATGGCAATGTCCTGTTATTACCTCAAGGGGGTGGCTCCTCCTAAAGTGACCCTCAACCAGATCTTCGCTGGCGCGTTGCCGTTCTTGTTTATGGTGTTCATTTCGATGTTCCTGGTGTATATGTTCCCGCAGATAGCCATGTGGCTGCCGGACCACTTGTACTAGGTAAAAGGTCGCGAGTCTGCACAGGGCCAGGCCGCCCGTGAGCGAGCACACGAACGGGAGGCGACGAGAACTGTTAAGAACGTGGCGCCGATTTTGACCCGCCCGCCCGAACTTCACACGCTCTAGTCCCGGAGGATGAAATGAAGGACGTCTTCAGGGTTGGCCTGCGAGAAGCCGCGCGGAGTATTGCGGAAGGGCGGTTCAGCAGTGCGGATTACACCCGCTCCTGTTTGCAGCGAATCTGGCTGATGGAGGATCAGGTTCAGGCTTGGCAATGGCTGGACCATGAGCGGGCGATGGGGCTTGCGGAATTAGCCGACCGCAGTAAAAATGAGAGACAGGCGGTGGGCTTGCTACGCGGCCTGCCTCTAGGCATCAAGGACATTTTTGATACGCGGGGAATTCCCACTGAGTTGGGCTCGCCGTTGTTTAAGGGCAACGTTCCTCAAGCATCCGCTCAGGTTGTGGAAAAACTTGAGCAGGCAGGCGGTTTTGTCATGGGCAAGACCGTCACTG
>DASPRI010000078.1:0-25250 GCA_035624535.1 Burkholderiales bacterium | reverse complement strand
TGGCGGTGCTGGTTTCCGGATTTGCCGCGCCGGCGTGGGCATTGTGGAAATGGCACGGCGGTTGGCGTGTCGCGGCTGCGGTTCCTGCCGCGCTGATGGCATTTGTCGTGCTGAGGATTATTTTCGGCGTATCGCACGACCCGACGTCGCATAACTTATGGCCGTTCGAAATCCTGATCTGGGGCGTGGTCAGCCTCGTCATCATGGGAGGGCTGGTGATCGCCCGGCGCTTCATCGGCACCGAGGGCGAGTAAGGCGATGGAGCGCCTGCTGGGTTCGCTTTTCCTCATTGGGATGGGTGTCCTGCTGCTTGTGGTTGCATGGCGCGGTTACGTTTCGGGCGAGCTGCGCGCAGGGGTTGCCTATTATCGGCCGTACCGGCCCAACCGCAATGACAACCCGATTGCGTTCCACTTTTATCTGGTACTTTATTTTTGCAGCGGCTTGGCTCTGACGGTGTGGGGCATCCTGGCGCTATTCGGCGGCGCGCCAGCGCCGACGTTGCGCTGAATCTCCTTAATGAAAATGCCAGTGGTAGACTGAGTGAGACCCAGCGCTGACGCCAGACATGGAGATAGCAAATAACGACCCCAATGGCCTTAAGTGTGAATTAGACGCCCGCCGGCAAACGCCCAGTTTTCCCAAGTCGTCTCCTTGAAGACTACCATCACATTTTCCGGATTGAGACCCAACTTTGAAAGCGCGCCCATTAGCTCTTCAAGAAGTTTCTTTTTTACTTTGACGCTTCGCCCGACCGACCAGAGTATTTCTATTAAAGCGAAGTCATCGGTGCGCCTGGATTTCATATCAGGATACTGCGGATCAAAACGAAAATCCTCGGCATCCAATTCAATGACACGCTGGAACTTGTCGGCCGCCGGAACCCCGGCTGAAATGAGCGACGAATGAACAGCCTCAAGAATTCCGGTTTTAAAGGCTTGCGATTTCGGTTTTCGAACGGTTAATGTCACCAATGGCATGTATGTTCCTCCTTGTTAAGTAGCATCAGCGGAGCGGCTGCCGTTTTGAAGCGATATCGCTCGTCGTTTGGCGCTTTCTGCCGGCGGCTGGCGAAATTTCGCATGGATCAATCCGCTCGTGCAAATATTACCAACTGATTACAAATTAGCATACTGAGCTGTTCGAATACGAAAACACGCAATACATGGCTAACGCCTTAAATCTTCCGGCGAAAAACACTGCGTTGGATTTTCCGATAAGCATTTTGTTGCCTTATTAATTGACAATAGCGCCCGACGCTCGTATAAGTAACTTCGGCCGCAGGAGGAGGACAGGTGGCCAGGTTCCTTCCTCAATTTCTTAGGGGGTCTATATGAAACAAATCATCATTGCTGCCGTTTTAATTGCTGTTCCTGCACTCGCATTAGCTGACAGACAAAACAATGTGGGTACCTGCGGCTGGGGCTCAAAGGTGTTTAGTGGCGAAACCGGCATTGCGCCACAGGTTTGTGCCGCGACCACCAACGGTACTTTCGGCAACCAGACCTTTGGCATCTCCTCGGGCACCTCCGGCTGTACCCAAGACGGCGCGGTGACTTCGACCTGGAAGACTGCGATGTTCATTGATGGTAACAAGGAGCGCCTTGCCCGCGACATGTCGATTGGCAACGGCGAGACCTTGGATTCGCTGGCTCACCTGATCGGCGTCCATGACGAGGATCGCGCGGAATTCAATCGCGCACTCCAGGAAAACTTTTCCCGCATTTTCCCGTCCGAAAACGTTTCGACCGAGCAGGTCGTGGTCGCGCTCAAGGACGTCCTGGCTTCGAATCACGACCTCGCCCAGTACGCCGCTTCGGTCTGACGCTTTAATAGCCAGACTTTATTTAGAGAACACCCGGTGGCAAACCACCGGGTGTTCTTTTGCTGTCTAACAAGCCGATGTGTTTGCCACCACGCCGCTGGTGGAGTCTCTGTCTGCTCATTTGCCTGTTTGCGCCATACGCCGCGAATGCAGAGGAATACCTGGATGGGTTGATCGCAAAGTCAAGGGAGCTGCGGCTTTACGAGCAGCCCGAATGGCATCGTCTGCTGCACTACCGGCGCGATCTGCTGGGCCCTGGGGTACACAGCTTGGCCGATTCACCGCGTTTTTTCCTGGCGCCGGACGGAAAAACCAACCCACAAAGCGAGCTCGAGGCCACTCTCGCAAGTTTCTTCTCGGCCATCCAGGAAACGCCAGAGGTACAGAACCCGCAGTGTGCTTTCATCGCGCGATTTACCTGGCTTGACCGCCAGCTGCGCTTCGATTATCGGCGCATGCGCAAACAGCCATGCCATCGCTTCAACGAGTGGCGGGCGGCGCTTAACCCACACGGTATCACACTGATTTTTCCGACCGCCTATCTCAACAATCCGTCCTCGATGTTCGGCCACACTTTGCTGCGCGTCGACGCCAAAGACCAGAATGAGAAAACCCGGTTGCTCGCATACGCAATCAATTTCGCGGCGATTACCGATGAAACCAACGGCGTCCTGTTCGCGATCAAGGGGCTCACTGGTTTGTACGCCGGGATGTTCTCGATCATGCCGTATTACCTCAAGGTCAGGGAATACAGCGATCTGGAGAATCGCGACGTCTGGGAATACGAACTCAATCTGACGCCGGAGCAAATCGACATGCTGCTTATGCACACATGGGAGCTTGGGCCGATTTATTTCAATTACTATTTTTTTAACGATAACTGCTCCTACTATCTCCTCGAGTTGCTGGAAGTTGCCCGACCGGATCTCGATCTGACCCGCGGCTTCCGCTGGTGGGCGATTCCTTCGGATACGGTGCGTGCAGTGGTCGAACAAAATGGGTTGTTGAAGCGCGTGGTGTACCGTCCGTCGAACGTAACCGTGATTAGCTATCGGGTGGGATTAATGGACACGGATGAACGCGACCTGGTTAGTGAAATGAGTCGCGGACTTATTTCGACTGAGAACCCGGGATTTGCGTCCTTGCCTGAAGCTGCGCGGGCCGGTGTACTCGAGGTAAGCTACGATTACTTGAGTTATTTGCGCGCAACGGGCCGCAGCCCGGTGGAGCAGTCGGGAGTACTGGCGAGCACACTGCTTATGGAACGAAGTCACCTTGGAGCGGAGGAAAGTGAACCACCGATTCCAGTGCCGGAAGTGCGCCCCGACCAGGGGCATGGTACTTCGCGCATCGCTCTCGGAGGCGGCTACGACTATGGCGCGAATTTCGTCGAACTGAGTGGCCGCGTCGCATACCACGACTTGATGGACCCGGAAGGTGGTTACGTGCGCGGAGCGCAAATCGGGTTTCTCGATTTTGCCGTGCGTGATTACGGAAACGGAATTGGAACGAGGCTCGAGGATCTGACAGTCGTGGACATACTTTCGATCACCCCGAGAAACCAGTTTTTTCGGCCGCTTTCCTGGAACATCGATGCAGGTTGGGCGCGGCGGCGCATAAAAAACGGCAGCGAACCGCTGGTATTGGGCGTAACCGGGGGACCCGGTTTGGCTTGGACCGTGCCGGACACCCTCAAGGGCAATACCATGATCTACGCCTTCCTCAACGCGACGGCGCAAGTCAACGGTGACCTTGAGGATGGTTATGCATTAGGCGCCGGCCCCAAAGTTGGATTGCTGACTGACTTTACCGCGCGCTGGCGAGGCGAGGTCTACATCAGCAGTCAGCGCTTCTTCGCCGGGGACACCGATACCGCGTGGAGCGTCGGATCACAGCAGCGTTACACACTGGCAACTGACTGGGCATTACGCTTCAACCTGTCGCATCAACACCAGGAAAATCAGTCGTGGAATTCCGTGCTGCTTACTTTAGATCATTACTTCTAAAAATGAGAAATGCCGGCGCAATGGGCGTTCTGATAGTTTTGCTGGCCGGGTGCACCCAGCTTTTCTTCCAGCCGCACCGCATTCAGGTGCTTACGCCAGACCGGCTTGGGCTCGACTACCGGGTGGTGCGCTTTAAAACGGCCGACGGCCTCGAACTTTACGGCTGGTTTCTGCCTGCGAAGGGCTCCGCGGAAGGCACCATACTCCATCTGCATGGCAATGCGGAGAACATCAGCACTCACTTTGTTAATGTTGCTTGGTTGCCCGAGCGGGGTTTCAACGTTTTTGTATTCGACTATCGCGGTTACGGCGCGTCCGAGGGCGAACCCACGCTCGATGGCGCGCAGAAAGACATTGATGCCGCAATGATGGCGCTGCTCGAGCGTAGCGATGTCGAAAAAGACCGCATCGTGTTTTACGGCCAGAGCTTGGGCGGTGCGCTGGCGGTCTACAACGTCGCGAACTCGCCTTTTCGCGATCACATCCGCGCGCTGGTTATCGAGAGCACGTTTTCTGACTACGTGGAAATCGCCCGCGAAGAACTCGCGAGTCACTGGTTTACTTGGCCGATACAATGGCTGCCTTCGCTCACGGTGGACGATAAATATAGTCCACTGCTGGCGGTTAAGAAAATTAGCCCGATCCCTTTACTCATTATCCAGGGAGACAAGGACGCGATTGTGCCGGTTCACGACGCCGTTCAGTTGTATGACGCCGCGCTGGAACCCAAGCGACTTTGGATCGTGCCCGGCGCCGGACACATTCAGGCGATGCGCCGCGAGGCCGAGCGTGACAGACTGGTCGGCTATTTGCGGCAGATGCTCTCCGCAAATGCCAAGGCGCAATAGCCGTGAACTGCTTCAATAATCGGCATCGTGACTCAGCTCTTGAACGGTCAACGGAAAAACGCGAAATTGATTTATCGATGGGGATCACGCCGCTCTCAGGGCATCTACGATGTTCATGCGCGCGGCGCGCGCCGCGGGAAGGAAACCGCCGGCGAACCCCATTACCAAGGCAAAGAGCAGTGACTTGAAAACAATCGAGACGTTGAGCTTGAAGCTAAAAGCAAGCTCGGCGAAGGTCTGCCAGTTCATGGTCGAGATCGAGAGGAACTGCATCAGCGAGGCAAATCCCAGTCCGATCACTCCGCCGATGATTCCCAGAAATAATGATTCCAGCAAAAAGGACTGCAGGATGTTCTGCCTTCTGAATCCCAGGGCGCGCAGCGTACCGATTTCGGTGGTGCGGTTGGCCACGGAAGTGTACATGGTAATCATCGCGCCAATGGTTGCGCCGACCGCGAAAATTATGCTCAACACCATGCCGAGAATGCTGATGAAACGCGCGAGCATTTCCGACTGTTCAGCGTAAAACGTCGACTCGCGTTTGGCTTCCACGGTAAGCCTGGGGTCGCTTTCGACGGCCTGCTTGAAGCTCCGGAAACTCTCCGGGTCGTTAAGCTTGACGATGACTGAGGAAAATACCGGCCGGCGAAAAGCCTGCATCAACTGCTCGACATCGCCCCAGACTTCCGAATCGAATCCGCTGTTCCCGGCATCCATTACGCCCACCACCGTCCAATCGCGCAGCCCGAAGCGCAGCTTGCCGCCCACTTGCGCGCCGGTGAAGCGCTCGGCGATGCTTTTGCCGACGATGATTTCCGTCGAGCCGGAACGGAAGGTATGGCCTTGCGCGATTTTTAGCTGCGGGCGCAGCTTGAGACCGGTTTGCGAGACTCCTCGCACAATGACGTTCACTGGAGTACCGCCTTCGTGCTTGGGCATCGCGACCAACACCACCATTTCTTTTGATGCAAGGCGCTCGCCGCTCTCGCCAAATGCAACTTCCGGCCGCGCTTCTACTACGGCCGCGGACGGGCGGTCCACTCCACTTTGAATTTCGGTTTGCGAAGAACGGCGGATGACCACCGCGTTATCGTAGGAACCGGTTTGCACCAGAGTGGCTTTCAATCCTTCGGCCAGCATCAAAACGGTTGCGAACACGAACACCACCAGCGCCATTCCGGAGACGGTGAGCGCGGTAGTGAGCTTGCGCGTCCACAGGTTGCGAAGTGAATAGGAATAGGGAATGTGCACTTAGTCAGTTTTAGTTAAATTAAATTGAGTCGTAATAACAAATTTTGAAACATCGCCGGTGGCAGACCGGCGGCTGGTAACTTTCTTTTGTTTCGCCAACAGTAAGTCACCAAAGAGAAGGGCGCCCCGGACTCGGACTCGCGCAGCGTGGAGCGGGAAGGAACGCAAGCTGCCGCAAGGAACATTATGAAACGGGGCGCTCATGCTGGTGCTGCCGCACCCCAAGCTTCGCTGACCGTGTCGCGGCAGCCCCCGTTTCGCCGACTTCCCCCGCGTTCCTCAGCCAAATCGGGCGCTGCACAACTCGCGCGTTCCGCGCTTAGACAGTGCTCGCTCCAATTCTCCCAATTTCTCCTCGTCACTTGGCGGCTCACAGGGGATTCAAAAAGATCTTTAACCGATATTTCTTAATCCCTCGGCGATTTTCACGCGGCTCGCGCGCCAGCTAGGAAGTATCGCCGCGACCGCGCCGACCAAAAGCGCAGCTGCAAATTGCATCGCCACAGTTCTCCAGGAAACGTAGAAAATCTTGAACAATGCGCCCATTTCCTCGCCGAAAGCATAAGCGACCGGAAACGTGCAGGCGATTCCCACTGCGCCGCCAAGAGCCGCGATCGCGAGCGATTCGCCGAATATGAGTTTGGCCAGAAATGGCGGCCCGAATCCCAGCGCTTTGATGGTCGCGTACTCCGTGGCGCGCTCGCGCGCGGTCATGGCCATAGTATTGGCCATCACTGCCATGATGATGGCGATGATGACAATCGAAACGATCTGTATGGCAATCAGGATCGCTTCGGTCATTTCCACAAAGCCCAATTGAAATGCTTTCTCGGTTTCAGTGAGCGTTTCGGCAAGCGAGTTCTTGAAGGTATCGTCGATTTCGCGGGACACTTGCGCCGCATGCTCGGGATGGGAAAGCCCCACGATATACAAACCGACATAGTTGGCGCGGCGCGGAACAGTCTGCTTGAGGGTTTCGTTCAAATAGTCCCAATGGAAGAAAAGTTGCGAGGTATCGGTTTTCTTTTCCACACCGCGGAAGATACCGCGTATGGTAAAGGTCCAAGTGCCCGGAAAAATAGTGCCGCGCAGCGGCACGACATCACCTACCTTCCAGCCGAACCGTTCGGCGAGCTTCTTTCCGATGATGGCACCCTTGCGGTCCAGGAGAAATGCTTTCTTCTGCTCATCGGACAAAATGTATTCGGGATAAAGTTCTAGATAAGTCGGGGCTTCAATAGCGAACTGCGGGAAGAAATTTTTCTCGCTGATATACACGCCGCCGAACCAGTTGGCGTGTGAAACACCCGACACGCCCGTTATCCGGCGAATTTTTTCCTCATAGGTGATCGGCAGCGAAAACACCAGTGAAATGGCGTTGCGCGTGATGAGGCGCGATGCGGACGTGTTTTCGGCGCCGGCGTACCAGGCATTTACCACCGTCCGCAAAAGGCCAAACGCCAAGATCGCCACCACGATTCCGAGCAAAGTAAGGCCGGTGCGCAGTTTGTGGCGCAGCGCGTTGCGAGTCACGAGTTTCAGCAGGTACATGAAGGAGCCTCTGATTAAGTGCTCCGCGGAGCGCAACGACGCAAGCGCCGCATTGCGCCGAAACCCGGATGGGACGGCTGCCGCGACACGGTCAGCGAAGCTTGGGGTGCGGGAGCGGCAGCAGGAGCGCCCCGTTTAAACAATGTACCTTGCGGCAGCTTGCACCCCTTCCCGCTCCACGCTGCGCGAGTCCGAGTCCGGGGCGCCTTTTCAGGCAGTCTGCTTTGTCGCGCGGCTTGCGAAAGGGGCTCAACCATTCGCTGCGCCTTGCTTCGCGCATCTCATCCCGAAAAGCCAGCGTCGCGCCCTCGTAGGACTTAATCAGAGGCTCCCTACCTTGGTTGCGTCGAGGGCGCCTTTATCCAGATGGCGGATAACGCGCGCGCTGTGCGCGGCGTGCGGGTCGTGTGTGACGAGAATAATGGTTTTTCCAAGCTCGCGATTCAGTCGCCTGAGCAAATTCAGGATATCGTCCGCCGAGGCGCGGTCCAAATCGCCGGTGGGTTCGTCCGCGACCAGAATCGTCGGGTCGGTGATCACCGCGCGCGCTATCGCCACACGCTGTTGCTGGCCGCCGGACAGCTCGGAAGGGTAATGCTGCAAGCGATCACTCAATCCCATCATGGAAAGCGCCGTTTCCACATGCTGTTTTCGCTGCTGGCTTGAGAGATGGGTGAGCAAGAGCGGTAGCTCGACATTTTCAAATGCGGTGAGCACCGGGATCAAGTTGTAGAACTGGAATACGAAACCAACGTGGGAGGCGCGCCAATCTGCGAGCTGGGATTCGGACAACGAAGTGATGTCCACGCCGCCGATGCGAATTTCCCCGCTGTCCGGCTTGTCTATGCCAGCGATTAGATTGAGAAGCGTGCTTTTGCCGGAACCGCTGGGCCCCATCAGCGCCAGGAATTCGCCTTCCGGAATGTCAAAACTGATATCGTTGAGTACCGGCAGGATTTGCTCGCCGCGGCGGTAGGATTTGCTTAAATGTCTGATCTCGACAACTGCTTGCACGGAGCATTTGGCGCTGGGTGAGCGCGTTCCAGCTAGGGTTTGGAGGCGAGCTTGACTTTGGAACCGTCAGCGAGTTTTCCGCGCGGATTCAATACCACCGTGTCGCCGAATTGCAGGCCTTGCTTCACTTCCACCATGTTGCCGATGCGATCCCCGGTTTCAACCGTTACCTCATGCGCCGTCCCATCGCGGATGACGAACGCCACGTTCCTGCCGGCGCGCGTGGTGAGCGCTTCCGGGCTGACCACGGTGCGTGGTCTTTGTTGGTCAGCGGTTAACTCCCGATCGAGAAAGGCGACCTTGGAGCTCATCTCGGGAAGGATGCGCGGATCCGGATCGAGGAAGCGAACCTTGACCGTTACCGTTGCCTTGGAGCGATCCACCGTTGGCACAATTCGGCTTACTTCGCCGCGAAAGCGCGTGTCGGGCAGGGCATCGAGTTGGATTTCGCAAGGCTGTCCAACCTTGACCTTTTGCAGATTCGATTCGGAGACGTCGGCCTCGACTTCCAGCGTGGACATATCGGCCATGGTTACCACTGCGCCTTTCGCATCCATTGCAGATGAAAAAGGTGTCACAACATCGCCGACATTGGCAGTCTTGGACAAGATCACGCCATCAAACGGCGCGCGTATCAACGTGTATTCAACTGCGACTGCCGCGGCCCGGTACTGGGCTTCGGCTGAGGTGATTGACGCCTTAAGCATGGCAAGTGCGGCGACTGCCTTGTCAAAGCGCGCTTGCGCCGCATCGAGGCTCGCTTCCGAAACGAATTTTTGCGCCACCAGCTCGCGTGTTCGCTTGAGTTGCCGCTCGGCGTCACGATATTCTGCTTCGCCTTGCTCCAAGTTGGCTTTCGCCACCTTGATCCCCGCCGCGGCATTTTCCATATTCGCCACCATGTCGCGGTTTTCCAGGCGCGCGATGATTTCGTCCTTCTTTACGCGGCTGCCTTCGGCGACGCCCAGCCAATCCAGCCTTCCGGTGGCTTTCGACGCGACCGCCGCCTTGCGCTGCGCCACGACATAACCCGTGGCATTGAGCAGTGCAAACTGCTGCGATGGATATGCGCTGGTGACCTGGGTCTGCTCGACTTCGATTGGTGCGGTGCTGAAATAAAAAAACACGGCGCCCGCAACAAGTATCAGAACAAGGGCGACGAGCAGGGCGCGCCGCATTTTGTTTTTTGCCTGGACTTGGCCGAGCGCTGCGCTGTCGCGGCTGATTTTAAGTTTAGCCAGGTCTTCTTCAGGCACGGCACTTTTCATAGGCGGTATGCGATTCCGGCGGATTGCGCGGGCTGTTCGCCTGGCTGTTTGTTTGACTGCGGTGGCGCGATGTCGGCGATGTGAAAATTAAATGCGCCGGCGCGGCGGTCACGGAAATAGGCGTTCAAGGTTTCACGCACCGTGCGGAATGCAAGCTTTTCCCAAGGTATTTGCTGCTCTTCGAACAACTGCACTTCCAGGCTTTCGGATCCCGGTCTGAAATTCAGATCGAGCAGCCGGCCACGAAATAACAAGTATACCTGGCTGACGTGCGGGACATTGTACAAGGCGTAAAGCATGCTGATTTCAACCCGCGCATTGGCTTCTTCCCAGGTTTCCCGGATGGCTCCTTGCACGGTGGTTTCGTGGTTTTCCAGAAATCCTGCCGGCAGCGTCCATAAGCCGTGGCGCGGTTCGATGGCGCGCCGGCACATTAGAATTTTGGATTCCCATTCGGGAATGCAGCCTACCACGATTTTGGGATTCTGGTAATGAATGGTGGCGCAGGCATCGCAAACGTGGCGCGGCAAGGTATCGCCGGGGGGAATGAGCGATCGCACAGGCGACCCGCAATTGCTGCAATATTTCATGTCGGTTCCTGGTTGTGCTAATTATACCGCAAGCCGCTGTGATACTAGGCTGCAGCGGAAGCAATACGCCATTTGATCATCGCGACTTTCACGGCGTCGTTTACCACAAGGCACGACACCATCGCATAAGCGAAAATGGCGAACGTCTGCCACGCAGGCAACGGCAGGAGTGCCGGGAGCCCCACGAGCGTCAGAGCGGTGCCCACGAGCGCGCCCGCTATTAGAGCCGCCAGGAAAGTCTTGCTGGGCATCGTCGCCCAGAACCAGCGTCGTTCTCTCGCGGACACGATGGAAAAAACGCAAAAATAAAGCAGCGTCAGGAAGCTGAAGGTGCACAAAGCGTTGCTGTCCGTTGCCAGACCGAAACGCGACCAGGCGATCCACAAGAAAAAGAGTGTTTCCGCGACCATCGCGATGCCGATCGCTACAGAAACCGTGATGAAGCCCCCGATGGCCCACGACTCTGGCTTATTAGACGCTCGAACGTGATCGTTGGCCAGGGCGATCGTGGCAAAGTCCATCAGGAAAACGAGCAGCAGCATGGCGAAGGCGGATACGACGAACTTGCCGGTCACCACGAAGGCGAGGGCCACGAAAGCTGCTTTCAGGATCGTCCGGCCGATCTTGTTGATGATCCACGTCAGAACGTGCTGATAAATTATTCGTCCCTGTTCGACCAGCGCTACGATGTTCGTCAGTCCGGGTTCGGTCAGGACGACGCTCGCGGCGCCTTTGGCGACATCGGTGGCGGTGCTGACGGCGATGCCTACTTCGGCCTGGCGCAGCGCGGGCGCGTCGTTGACGCCGTCGCCCGTCATGCCGGTTACGTGCCCCGCGGCTTGCAGGTGTTGTACCACGATGAATTTGTCTTCTGGATACACTTCGGCGAAACCATCGGTGCCCCTCAACAACTCAACGGCCTCGTTGCCCGCCTGAGCACTCGCGGCCTTCAGGTCCGCCACAAGCCGGATATTAGACAACCCAACGCCGTGCGCGATTTCATTCGCGATCGCCAGCGCGTCGCCAGTGAGCATTTTCACTGAAACGCCGAGGTCGTGGAGTGCGGTGATGAGTTGCCTGGCGTCCGGCCGGGGCGGATCAATCAATGTCACTAATCCAAGCAATGCGGGGGTACCGGTCTCGGGGCCGCGCGCGACCGCGAGTGTCCGATATCCTTTCAGTGCCGATTCGCTGACCCGCGCCTCCAGCGCCTCGATCGCCGGGGGTCCGAGTCCGCAGGCTTCCGCGACGCTTCGCACGGCGCCTTTCATCACTCGTAGCCGTTGGCCGTTCTGTTCAACTACAGCTTCAGTCCGCCGGTTTTTTGCATCAAACGGCGCAAAGGAGATTAGCGTGGCCGCAGGTGAGCTATCAAAGATGTGCCGCTCTTTTGCTGCGCCTAGGAACGCCAGGTCGATCGGGTCCTGGTCAGACTCTTGAGATGCGAGTGCTGCTGCAAATAATACTTGGGATTCGGTCGCGTGCCCCAGTGGAATCACGCCGGTGACGGCCAGTTGGTTCATCGTAATCGTGCCCGTCTTATCCACGCAGAGCACGTCCATCGTCGCAGCATCCTCTGTGGCACTGAGGCGTGTAACCAACACGCCGCACTTCGCCAACTCTTTCGCGCCGACCGCCATGCTGACCGTGAACATCACAGGGAGCGCGACGGGTACCGCGCTCATCAACAGGACGAGCATAAGCGGAATCGTTTCGAGAACCGCCGTGTGTCGGATCAGCGACAGGACGATTACTAAGCCGAGCACTGCACCGACAATGACGAACAGCCAACGCACCACCTTGGCTACCACTGCTTCGATGTGAAGTTTCGGACGCGCTTCCTGCACGAGTTCCGTGGTGCGGCCAAAGTAGGTCTTCACCCCGGTCAGGATTACCACACCGTTGGCTTCGCCGCGACCGACGACCGACCCCGATGAGAGCAGTTCGGATGCTACCTTGTCCACGTCCTTCGACTCGCCGGTGAGAGCGGATTGGTCAACGCTCAGCGCTCCACTTAGGATTTTTATATCCGCCGGTATGATGTCCCCGGGACGCACGCGGACGATGTCGCCAGGAACCAACTCCCGCGCGGCAATGACCCGCCAAATCGAATCGCGCAGCACGCGTGCGCGCACCTGTAACCGTCGCCTCAGCGTTTCGACAACGCCGGCGGCCCGGCGCTCCTGCATATAACTAAGCATTGCGTTGATAACCAACAGCGTGCTCACCACAGCGAGGTCCGTGTATTTCCCGAGAATGGCCGACGAAACCATAATAATTTCGAGCATCCATGCCGACACGCCCCAGAATTTTCCGACGAATTTGAGGACTGTGTGGGATTTTTGTTGGGCCACTTCGTTGTAGCCGTGCTCCTTCCGACGGGTGTCCACCTCCTCACGCGTGAGACCTGTTTCGGGATTCACATTAAGCGCCGCGATCGTTTCGGAAACCGATGCAGACGCGATGTCAGATTTGTTGCCAGTTGCCGCCGTCACCAGCAGAGGCTCTGTTTCGGATTTTTTTGCAGCCGGATCCATAGCGACTATCCTTGGCAAGATATGGATGCATTGATAATACAGCAGTTACGACTGGCAAAACTTCCGTGTGGTGCGCAACCAAGTCGGCAGCGTGAGTCGTCGAGGTAACTGCTGCGGCAACGTTCTGGTTGAGAGCTTCTTACAGCTTCGCAATCGTAAACGTATTTGCCGCAAAGTCGAGGTTGATCGTGAGCAGACAGACTGAATGTGTTTGATTGCGTTCGCGCTATGCCGTCCTCCACAAAACGTGGAGAACGCGTTGGGTAGCTATGGCCCTGATTACGCTGCTTGGGCTGCTCCTGGTGTTTCTTTCCTCGGATTTTCCGAACTTGAATCAGACCATCAAGGATTCTGTAAATGCCATCGGCTTCCAGGTAGCGTTCTACTACGGCCTCGCTTGTCTTGCCTGCGCTTGGCACTGGCGGAGAGGGGCCTTCCGGTCTTTCGGTGATCTGATACTTCTGTTTCTCTGGCCGATCCCCAGTGCCGCATTCCTGGTGCGGGCATAGTGCCGCTCGCTCTTAATTGTAGAAGACGTTAAGGCCGCAGCAGATGCCAGAACGGCCGATTCTGGCCGAACTGAGACACCAAAAAAATTGGCAATGGGTTAGTTGGATCAGAATAGTTCGTCCCAACCGACCTCGTCCGACTAGCTCACGACGAACGGATCGTAACGGATCGACTAGGGAAAATCTGCAGAAATTCGAAATTAAGAAATCCTCATTGGCGCTCGGGCCTGACGCGGATAAAGGTAAAGACCACAGCGATGGCGAACAGAAGATAAGCCACAGTGAAAACCCACCCAGGAAAATCGTAATAAAGGAGCCTGCCTACCCAGCGCTGAATAAAGCTGGTTTCGTGCCACCTGCCGCGCAAGGCGTCTTCCCACAACGTCAAGGGGCAAACCATGCCCACGATCGACTCTCCCGCCACAAACAGTATTGCGGCGAGGTGCGCGATGCGGAACCAAAAGTTGCGCACCCAGCGCCAGCCGCATGCTGCGCCCAGCCAGATCAGCAGCAGTCCGCCGACCACGAACAGTACAAAACAGAAGTGAACGACAAGAATAAAATCGGCGAGCCCGGTCACGCGGTATGTTTCTTGGCAATCATCGGCCGCCGCGGATCGCTGCACCACTCGCTCCACGATCCCGGGTAAAGCTTTGAACCCTGCAGGCCTGCGATTTCCATCGCCAGCACATTCTGGCACGCGGTCACGCCTGAACCGCAGGTGTGCACTACATTTTGCGGAGGAGTATCGCCCAGCAGCCGCATAAACGCCTGTTTCAATTCTGCAGGCGATTTGAAACAGTTTTTATCAAGGTTGTTCTGGAAAAAATGATTGATCGCGCCGGGAATATGCCCGGCCACCGGATCGAGCGGCTCAACGCTACCTTGATAGCGCTCCGGACTGCGCGCATCGATCAATAACATGTCCTTCTCACCGAGGTGCATTTCGACGAAACGCGCGTCGACTGAATTGCTCTGCGGCTCGGCATCGAACTTGAGCGGTTCGACACGCGGCAGTTCACTTGAGACCGAACGCTTTTCAGCAAGCCACTTGGGGAATCCGCCGTCCAGCAGCGCCACCTGAAAGTGTCCCTGCCAGCGCAGCATCCACCACAGCCGCGCGGCAAACGCGCCGCCCGCGCTGTCATACGCCACCACTTGTTTCTCCCGGTCGATGCCGAGCGTGCCTAGCGTCCTGCGAAATTTGTCGGGCGCGGGCAGTGGATGCCTGCCATTCTTTCCAGTGGGCGCCGCGGAAAGGTCCGAATCCAGATTCACGAAACGCGCCGAGGGAATATGCGCGGCAACATATGCACGGCGGCCGGCGCCGGGATCGGCAAGGTCATAACGACAGTCGCAAATCACCCAGCGCGGATCGTTGAGGTGCTTGGCGAGCGCGCTGGTGGAGACGAGGGTGGTATACCTCATGAGGCGGCCTTGAGCCAGTCCTGCGCCGACTGGTCGTCTTCAAAGACCTGAATATCCGAATGCACAAACAGGCGCGAAAGCCATGCTGTCCATGTCAGCCATTGATTGCTGGTGATGATCGCGATTTTTCCGAAATCGTGCTCATGCCTACGGCTGAAACGAATATCTTCCCAGGCTACGTCAACCGTGTAGCCCACCATGTCGCGCAGATCGAACAGCAAGTTGACTTTTTTGCCCTTGCGCAATTTTTCCAGCACATGCTCTTCAAACTCCCGGTAATCGGCGAGAGTAAATTCACCCAGAACGTTGGCGGTGATCAAGTTGCCGGCGTGCTGAATCGATATCATTAAAGCCCCCTTTTTTATGTTAGGCAAGAAGCCGCAGAACGGCAACGTGTATTCTATTCGTCAGGCATCCCGCGCGGCGGCGCGGCCTTGATGCTGAGGACGCCGCCGGCCGCGATGAGACCGATGGCCAACCAGCCGCTCACTGACAACACTTCCCCCCATAAGGCGATTCCGAACAGCGACGCGAAAACCACTGTGCTGTACGCCAGGGCGCCCGAAACCAGCGCCTTGCCCCGGCCGTAAGCGCGGGTCATTGCAAGCTGGGCCAGTGTCGCGCTGCCGCCAAGCCCAAGCAAAATCAACAAGCTTTTTTGATTAATATCGTGAAAGCCGCTGAAGAGCACCCACAATCCCGCGCAAACGGTGCACAGCAGGGAAAAGTAAAACACGACGCGCCATTCAGGTTCGCCCATATTTCCAAGCTGTTTGATATTTAGATAGGCAATGCCAGCAAGAAATCCTGAAACCAAACCGACGCACCCCGCGAAAAATTGATCATGGTTAAGAGTCGGCCGCAACAATAGCACTACGCCGACAAATCCCAGTGTAACAGCCAGCACCAGCGGCCAGTGAGCGCGCTCCTTGAGCCACAACGTCGTCAGCAGCGCAAGAAACAGCGGAGAGGTGTAGTTGAGCGTGACTGCTGTGGCCAGCGGCAGGGCGCTGATGGCGTAGAAATAAAGAAGGATGGCGATGAAGCCCGAGATGCTGCGCGACAGATGAATTTTCCAGTGCCGCGTCGCGAGCGACAGCCGCTGGTGGCGGGTGACCGCAAAAATGGTCGCGAGTCCGATGACCGAGCGGTAGAACACCAGTTCGGCACTGGAGAAATGCGGAGAACCCAATTTAACGAACACGCCCATGCAGGCAAACAACAGGCCCGCCGCCAGCATCCACAGGGATTGCATCGCTTAAAGGCTGCTACGAGAAAGGAGTGACGAGAAAGAAGTAGGCGCGCGGTGCGCGTCGCTTATGAGGCTTTCAGATTTGCCCTGCAAGCTGCCGGCGCAAAAATTCGTGGAAGTGCAGCATGCCGTCTTCCATCGGCGACTGGTATGGTCCGGCGTCATTTTGCCCCGCGAGATAGAGTGCCTTGCGGCCGGCAGTCATGCGCAGGCAAATTTCATCGTCCTCCACCGCGGTTTCGTTGTAGGCCTTTTGTTCTGCCTCGACAAACTCGCGCTCAAACAGGGCGATGTCTTCGGGGTAATAGAACTCCACGATATTAGTACAGGCTTCGGGTCCGCGCGGATGCACCGTGCTGATCACCAGTACGTGGGGATACCATTCCAACATGATGTTCGGGTAGTAGGTCAACCAGATTGCTCCATGCGGCGGTTCTTCACCGTTGCGATAACGCAGCACCGCTTCCTGCCATTTCTCATAGACCGGTGTTCCGGGCCTGGAAAGTTTGCGGTTAACGCCGACCACCTGCACGCTATACCAATCGCCGAATTCCCAATGCAGGTTATTGGCATCCACAAAGTTTCCCAAGCCGGGGTGGAAAGGAGCCACGTGGTAGTCCTCGAGATAGACTTCTATAAAGGTCTTCCAGTTAAACGCGTACTCCTGGACCTCGACGCGGTCAAGCAAGTATTCGGAAAAGTCGAATTCTTTGGTAACGCCGAGCGCTGCAAGGTCGCGCGCCGCGTCGCGGCCGCCTGAAAACAGCAGACCGTTCCAGCGCGTAAGCGGAGTTTTCGGAAGGTCGAGGCAGGGGTTCGTGGGGAAGTGCGGCGCGCCCAGTAATTTACCATCCAGCGCGTAAGTCCAGCGGTGCAGCGGACAGACCAGGTTTTTGGCGTTGCCGCGGCCTTTGAGTATGATGGATTGGCGATGGCGGCAGATGTTGCCGACGAGTTCGATGCCGCGCTCGTTGTGAATTAGCGACTTGGACTCGTTCAGCCAGTCCAGAACGTAGTAGTCGCCGACATTGGGAACCATCAGTTCGTGACCGGTGTAGCCAGGACCGCGCTCGAACAGCAGCGATTTTTCGGCTTGCGCGATGCGCGGATCAAAATACCAGCTGACCGGAAGCTGCGACGAGACTGAAGCCGCTGTCGGTACCTGAGCCAAATTAGACATCTTCATGGCCTCCAATCGGGTAAAGCATACAAACTTAAGACCGCGCTTTCCCGGTATCCGTTGCAAATAACGTGCATATTGCACATGAATTGGGGTAGTTGCGTGAGTTGCAAGCTGTTCGGTGAGCTTTCGACGGAGTCCGGGCGAACGGTTTATCCTGTTATAAGCAATCCATTACCATAAGTTGGCGCTATTCTAAGCAAACGGGCATAAAGTGCAAGGATTTTTCTCGGGTTTCTCGTTGACCGAATACCGCGCGGTGGGTTATTTTTACCTTTCATCCGGATTTTTATCAAAATGCCCAAAGCCAAATCGCAGACTTTTGAATCGGCGCTCGCCGAGCTGGAAAAAATCGTCGCCAGTATGGAGGCTGGCCAGCTGCCGCTGGAGCAATCCTTGGCCGCATACAAGCGCGGCGCGGAGCTGCTCAAGTATTGCCAGAGCGCACTCGCAGAAGTCCAGCAGCAGGTTAAGATTCTCGAAGACGACACTCTGAAAAATTTCTCCGGTGCCGACGATTCCAACGGATGATTTCCAGGAATGGGCGCGCATGCATCAGGCGCGCGCCGAATCCACGCTGGGGAACGTGCTTCCGTCCGCCGACATCGCGCCGCAGCGTCTCCATGAGGCGATGCGTTATGCAGTGCTGGGAGGCGGAAAACGAGTGCGGCCGCTCCTGGCATTCGCGGCCGGCGAGGCGGCGCGAGCCGACGTCGAAAGGGTGGCCATTGCCGCGGCGGCTGTGGAACTCATACACGTTTATTCGCTGGTGCACGACGATTTGCCGTGCATGGATAACGATGTGCTACGACGCGGAAAGCCTACCTGCCATGTGGAGTACGATGAGGCCACGGCGCTGCTGGTCGGCGACAGCCTGCAAAGCTTGGCGTTTCAGCTGCTCGCCGAATACCGTTTGAGCGACAATCCCGCGCGTCAGCTTGAAATGCTGAAATTGCTTGCGACAGCCAGCGGATCGCGCGGAATGGCGGGAGGGCAGGCAGTTGATTTGGAAAGCACCGGCAAAGCGCTTACCCTCCCGGAACTGGAGTTCATGCATATCCATAAGACCGGAGCGCTGATCCGTGCGGCGGTACTGTTGGGAGCGCACTGTGGCAACAGTCTGGATACCAAACAAATGGGGCGGCTCGATCATTTTGCGAAGTATATAGGCTTGGCTTTCCAGGTCGTGGATGACGTCCTCGATGCCGAGGCGAGTACCGCGACCCTGGGCAAGACCGCGGGCAAGGACGCCGACAAAAACAAGCCGACGTATGTAAGCCTGCTCGGTGTCGTGGCAGCTCGCGAGCTCGCAAAGCAACTGAAAAGCAATGCCTTGGAGGCCTTGAATGGTTTTGATGAAAACAGCAAGCGTTTACGCCAACTCGCAGACTTTATAATATTGCGGCAGTTTTAAACGCCACGATGAACCAGGATGAAAGCTGCGGGTCATACTTCGTGATACCCGAGTTATTTACTCGACTATTCTGCCGGATTATAATTGTTCAAATTGCCCTGAGGATTCAAAAATGAATTATCCCGCCCCCGTTTTATCATCCATTCCGGATGTGCAAAGCTCTCCCGATAAGCGGCACCTGCCCATAGACAAGGTGGGCATCAAGTCCATACGCCATCCGGTGCGGGTTGCCGACAAAAGCGGCGGTGTGCAACACACCATCGCACAGTTCAACATGTACGTGGATCTGCCACACGACTTCAAGGGCACGCACATGTCGCGCTTTGTCGAGATTCTCAACAGCCACGAGCGCGAAATCTCGGTAGAGTCGTTCGAGAGCATCCTGCGCGAAATGGTGCAAAAGCTCGAAGCCAAGGCCGGCCATATCGAAATGACCTTCCCTTATTTCATCAACAAGGCGGCGCCGGTTTCCTCGGTCGAGAGCCTGCTCGATTACGACGTGACCTTCATCGGCGAAATCTTTGACGACGAGTATTTCTTTACCATGAAGGTCGTGGTGCCGGTCACCAGTCTGTGCCCCTGCTCAAAGGAAATTTCAGAGCGAGGAGCGCATAACCAGCGCTCGCATGTGACGGTGACGGCGCGCACCCACGACTTCGTTTGGATCGAGGAAATCGTGCGCTACGTGGAGGAAAACGCCTCAAGCGAACTCTACGGCCTGCTCAAACGTCCCGACGAGAAATATGTCACCGAACACGCCTACGACAATCCCAGGTTCGTGGAAGACATGGTGCGCGACATCTCAGCACGGCTCAATAATGATGGACGAGTCGATGCCTATATCGTGGAATCCGAGAATTTTGAATCCATCCATAACCATTCAGCGTACGCCCTGATCCAGCGGGACAAGAAAAGGCATAGCGTGGCGGATGGTTTAATTAGAACCTTGGTTCCTTAATAGCGCTTGATCAGCGTCATCTGCGAGCCTTCGCGCTTCATTTCCACGCGATTCAAAAAGCTCATCCCCATGAGCGCCATCGGCAGGCTGTCACCCTCTTGCACAAACGCATCGACATTGCTGAGCGAGATGTCCCCAACCTTCACGTTGTCCAGTTTCACCTTGTAAACCTGGACCGGGCCGTTTGCAGTCGCAACCATTCCCCGTTCTCCGTTCAGGTAATTCAGGCCGATACGCTTGGCTTCGCTGCTGTTAAGCGAAATCATGGTGGCGCCTGTGTCGACGATGAATTTTACGGTGGCGCCGTTGATGCTGCCTTCGGTTATGAAGTGCCCGCTGGAGTCCGCGGTCAGGGTCACGGTGGATTTTTCAGCGGGCGCGAAACTGGACGATATGCTGTTCCCCAGGCTTAATACCTGTCTCCTGCCGTCAATTTCAAATTCCGCACTTTCCGAATCCGCCTCAATTAACCTGACACCTTCCGGCGATGTTTGCCCCACACTAAGTGTGCGCGGCTTGCCACCATTAATCACCACCACCGCCTTACCTGGAAACAAACCGATTACATTGATATCGGTCGCTAGGGCCTCCCCACCGAAGAGTAGGAAAAGCAGACAAACTAAACTAAAATTTTGATGTTTAATCAACATGAGGCGCCACCATGAAGCCTGTTGCGATTTTCCGGCATGCGCGGACCGAGGGCCCGGGTTATTTTGCCACATTTCTCTCGCGCCGTGGAATTCCGTGGGTGTTGGTCAAGGTTGACAAAGGGCAATCGCTTCCGCGGGAGTCCAAGGATTACAGCGGCCTGGTATTCATGGGCGGTCCGATGAGCGTAAATGACGAATTGCCGTGGATTCCGCAGGCGCTCGGGCTCATACGTCAGGCGGTAGACGGGGAGATCCCGGTCCTCGGGCATTGTCTTGGAGGCCAGTTGATGGCGAGGGCATTGGGTGGAGAGGTGCGCAAGAACCCGGTCAAGGAGATCGGCTGGGGGGAAGTGAGAGTGGAAGACAACCCGGCGGCCAAGTCATGGCTCGGCGATACTCCGGAGTCGTTTTTATCTTTTCACTGGCACGGCGAAACTTTCACTCTTCCGCCGGGCGCGGTTCGCATTCTTACCAGTCAGTGGTGCGAAAACCAGGCATTCGCGTTGGATGGGCACCTCGGGATGCAATGCCACGTGGAAATGACTCCCGAATTGATCGAGAGCTGGTGCGAGACGGGCGCAAGGGAAATTGCTGCGAACCAGGGTCCCTCGGTGCAAAGCGCTCAGGAGATGCAGGCGGATCTGGAAAACCGCGTGCCGCGGCTGCATCGCATCGCAGATAAACTGTATAGCCGCTGGCTACACGGGCTAAACCGCTAAATCACGCTCTAACAAGAATCGTGGCGAGCCAGAGGAATAATCCCATACTGGTAACATCGGTCGCAGTGGTGAGAAATATGGCTGACGCGCTCGCCGGATCGAAACCCAATTTCTTGAGGGTCATGGGAATCAAGGCGCCGGAGAGCCCGGCCGCGATGCAGGCCCCTGTCATTGCGAGAAATACCACGAAGCCTAGCATGATCGCGTGAGGGTTTTTTTGCATTAACGCCGCAACATACATGCCGATGCCCGCAGTAAATCCGACGAAAACGCCGTTCAACAATCCCAGCCACGCCTCTTTTACAACCAGCACTTTTTGCCTGTCGGCCTTCAATTCGCCCAATGTCATTCCACGCAGCGTAATTGCCAGCGCCTGACAGCCGGTATTGCCTGCCTGTCCCGCAAGCACAGGCAGGAACAAAGCGAGGATCACCAGTTTGTCGATCGTGCCCTGGAAAAAACCGACTACCACCGCGTCCAGAAATGCGGTCAGCAAGTTGAACTGCAGCCACGGGTGGCGGAACTTAAGGCTTGTCGGCCAGGGTGTTGCGAGCCGCTCCTCCTTTTCCACGCCAACCATCGTGCCGGGCTGTGCGCTGATTTCAAATGCACCAGTCTGGAACATGATTTCGCCTCGCACCAGCCCGACCAGACGGCCTTGCTCATCGCATACTGGATATACCGGGTAATGGCGATTGACAGCGAGCTTCATCGCCTCGTTGAGCGGCATTTCCGGCTTCAGGAAGAACACCTCGGTCAGCATTATTTCCTCGAGGCGTTGAGACTTATCGGCGAACAACAAGTCGCGCATGGTAACAATGCCAAGCAGCCTGCCTGCATCGTCGGTTACATAGCCATAGGTAATAAATGCGGTCTTGATGAGATGGCGAAGCTCGTCTACGGTTTCGGCAACACTGTGCTCTGGTTTGAACACTGCAAAGACCGGCTCCATCAACTTGCCGATGCTTCCCTCGGGATAGGACTGGTTGCGCACCCACTGTCTTGCGACTTCGGGCGGTGCGGCGTTGAGAATTGAATCGAGCTGTTGCCTAGGAAATTCACCGAGCAATTCCTGTACGGTTCCCGGATTGAGTTCCAGGAGCAGCTTTGCAATGAATTCAGGGGGCCGGTTTTGCAGGAGCCGCGCCGCCTCATGTGCGGGCCTTTGCGTGATTTCTGCGAGCAAGCCTTTGCGTTGTTCTTCCATTACTTCCGCGGATGCTGCTGCCAGTTGTTTTGGCATTTTTACCTCCCTCAGGAATGCTGTTGCGCGTCATCCTAAGAGAAGCGCTGCCCGCTGTCTATGAAGTACTTGAATTCAGCATCTATTTTTATTAGACGCATTGCCCTGACCCCGTACCCGATTCAGTCGGGCTTCTTGATCTAGATCAATTACCAATGAACTTAATTGCGTTAGCGTGAAGCACAAACGTGAGGGGGTTCTGGGACTCCTGATCGTGCTGATGCTGTCCAATTACGAACCTCTTCACCGTAAAGCAGATGTCTAGGGAGCACGAGAAAGCTGGCAACGACTATACGATTGAAATGGAGAACGCCATGAACAAGAAAGCAACCGGATTTGTATTTCTCGCATGTAGCGCTTTACTTGGGTTTTCAGTTGCGGGAGGCGCTTGGGCCGCCGATTTGGCGAAGCTGACGGAAACTTGCGCCAATTGCCATGGCAAAGATGGCGCAAGCACCGATTCGGACGTACCGATCATCGGGGGCGTTTCAGCGGAATACCTCAAAGGGCAACTGGTCCTTTACAGCAAAAAGGATAGGCCGTGCCCGGAGACAGAGATAAAGGCCGGTCCCAAGAAGGGGACGAAGACCGATATGTGCCGGGTAGCAAAAGAGCTGAGCGATACAGACATTAAGGATCTGGCCGGATTTTATGCGGGAAAGAAATTTGTCCGTGCGAAACAGAAATTCGACGCGGGATTGGCGGCGAAGGGCAAGGAAATCCACGAAGCGAGTTGCGAGAAATGCCATTCCAATGGTGGCAGCGTTGCCAGCGATGATGCCGGAATCCTAGCGGGCCAATGGATGCCTTACCTTGCCGAAACATTCAAGCAATACAGCTCCGGCAAGCGTTCTATCGAAGAAAAAAAGATGAGGCCAAAAATCGAAAAACTTGAGAAAGCCGGCTTCGACGCTCTGATCAATTATTACGGGAGTTTCCAGTAATCACGGCGCCAAGTATCGAGCCAACCTACTAGATTTCCCGTCGAGAATAAGCAGAAAGGGGGGGCACATGACGGAACCAACTGAAAGCCCACAACGCGAACGGTTCTGGCAAGCGCTGTGGCGCCAGCATAACAAGTGGTACTTGCTGTGGATCCCTGTCGGTGGAATACTGATGTTCGCAGCGGGCATCGTTTTCTGGGGCGGTTTCAACACCGCCCTCGAAGCGACCAATACGGAGGCGTTCTGCATCACCTGCCACGAGATGCGGGACTTCGTGTATCAGGAATACCAGCAAACAATCCACTACAAGAATCGTACCGGGGTTCGGGCGACTTGCCCCGATTGCCACGTCCCCCGGCCTTGGGTCTACAAGGTGATCCGCAAGATCAAGGCCTCAAACGAGCTGTTCCACAAGATGCTTGGCACCATCAGCACGAGGGAAAAATTCGAAGCCCATCGCGAGGAGCTTGCCAAGCACGTGTGGGAAACCATGAAATCGACAGACTCGCGTGAATGCCGGAACTGCCATGCGTATATCTACATGGACTTGGCGAAACAGGATAAAAGCGCCCAGAAGAAACACACATTGGAATATGTGCGCGAGAGCGGGAAGACCTGCATAGACTGCCATAAGGGAATAGCGCATCACCTGCCCAAGGGCTATGAGTAAGACAAACGTCGTTGCGCATACGAATCCCCAGGGGCAGGCGCCGTAGTGGGCATTCGGTTTCACCAGCGCAGCGGTAAAGTGACACTTGTTTGATTTAGATCAAATTTCAAAAAAAATATGCATGTAGCATGCCATAAGGGGAATTAGGTTTTGTTTACATGAGCAATTAAAGCAAGTACGCGCTGTTGGTGGCGATTCGTAGGGGAGGAGCCGCTCAATGGAACAACAAAGTAAAGCAAAAGCAATAGCCGCGCTAAAGAGCATTATTCCGGGGCTGTGCTTGGTTGTTGCAGCATATTCTTTTGCTGCGCCAGAAGAATCCAACAAGGAACCCGAATCCGCCCCCGCCGCAGAAAAACCCAGCGAAGTATCCAGTCCTGCCGCTCCAGCAGCAGAACCTGCGCAGGAGCCTACCCCTGCTGCTCCCGCGGCGGAATCGGGCACGAAAGGGGGTCCTGCCGGCGCGATGGGAGAAGGCGAAAAAAAACCGCCGAGGGATCTGGTTCTCAGGGACGACGCGAAATGCACGCGTTGCCATAATGAAAACGAGGAATATCCGGTCCTGATGATCGGCAGGACCGAGCACGGCACGGTGGCGGACAAGCGCACGCCGACCTGCACTAGTTGCCACGGTGAAAGCGAAAAGCACCTCGCCAACAAGCGGGTCAAGGTCGACCGCAGTTTCACCAAGACTTCCACGACCCCGATTGAAGATCGCAACAAGGCATGCCTGACGTGCCACCAGGGGAATAGGCGGATACTCTGGCAAGGGAGCACGCACCAAACCCACGAAATCGCGTGTACCAACTGCCACCAGATTCATATCCAGCACGATAAAGTCCGCGAAAAGCTCACTCAGCCGACGGTTTGCTTTACCTGCCACAAGGAGCAACGCGTCCAGATCATCCGCCCCTACCGCCATCCGATTTTGGAAGGGAAAGTCGTCTGCTCGGATTGCCATAATCCGCACGGCTCGGTGGCACCGGCCTTGATGGTGCGGGAGAACATCAATGAAACCTGCTACCAGTGCCACATGGAGAAGCGCGGACCGTATGTCCGCAACCACCCGCCGGTACAGGAAAACTGCGCGCTGTGCCATAACCCGCACGGCTCGACGATACCCAATCTTCTCAAGGTGCGGGCGCCGTTCCTTTGCCAGGAGTGCCACGAGCCGAACAGCCACCGCGGGACAATCCCGAGCGCGTTACCGGGCTTTCCGCCCAATCTGAACATGGGAGTTCTACTGGCGCGCGGTTGCGTGAACTGCCATACCGAAATCCATGGCAGCAACAACCCGTTGGGGGACACTACCTCGGGAAGGGCGTTGCGGCGGTAGCATAATTTGATGGGAGGCCTATCATGGACAGAAATATTCGATATAGCTTTCCAGTCG
>DASPRI010000076.1:0-6302 GCA_035624535.1 Burkholderiales bacterium | reverse complement strand
CTTCGCTCATGGCCGCTTCGCCTTCTCGCCCAGCACGGTATGCACCCGTGCAATATCTTTCCGGACTTTGCGCAACTGGCTGAAATTGGCAAGCTGCTGCGTCGCCTTTTGCATGCGCAGGCCAAATTGTGCTTTGAGCAGTTCCGCCAGTTCCTGTTTTAGTTCCGCCTCCTGCAAGGCCCGTAATTCGCTGATTTTCACCGTTTACCCCATTTGCCGTATTACAAATGTCGTCAGGATCGGTAATTTGGCCGCTGCCAGGCGAAATGCCTCGCGCGCCGATTCTTCGTTGACTCCGTCCATTTCATACAGAACCTTTCCGGGCTGGATTTCTGCGACAAAGTACTCCGGATTGCCTTTACCGTTACCCATGCGCACTTCGGCAGGCTTCTGTGAAACGGGTTTGTCCGGGAATATACGTATCCAGATGCGTCCGCCGCGCTTGATATAATGGGTCATGGCGCGCCGCGCCGATTCGATCTGACGCGAAGTCAGCCGGCCTCGAGTAATTGCTTTGAGGCCATATTCGCCAAAGGTCACCTTGTTGCCGCGCGTGGCGACACCGGTGTTGCGGCCTTTCTGCTGTTTGCGGTACTTAGTTCTCGCTGGCTGAAGCATTTATCGCTCCTGACTTCACTTTTTTGCTTTGCTCCCGCGCGGAGATTTGGGCCTGGTCTCCGCGGCGGCGCTTGGCGCCTTGGCCTTAACGGCGACGCGAGCTTTCGTTTTAGATTTGATTTGCACCTCAACCTTGCGCTTGGCTTCTCCTTCTCGCTTCGGCTTGGTTTTGCCTCTCGGACTCTCTGCTTGTTTGACTTTGGGTTCGCCCGGCTTGAGTCGGGGTTTCGGTTCAGGTTCACGCGGCGCTTCGTGTTTGGCTTCAATTTCACTGCGCTGCAGTTGTGGTTTGACTTTCTTTTCCGTTTCTACTGCCGGTGCAGCCTGCGGCTGTTCAGCTTGCCCCATCAATTCGCCTTTGAATACCCACACCTTGATGCCGATCACTCCGTAAGTCGTTTTCGCTTCGGCGAATCCGTAATCAATGTCGGCGCGCAAGGTATGTAGAGGCACGCGGCCTTCGCGGTACCATTCGCTGCGCGCGATTTCGATGCCGTTAAGCCTTCCGGAGCTTGCAATTTTGATTCCCTGCGCTCCGAGGCGCATTGCGTTAGTAATAGCGCGCTTCATGGCGCGCCGGAACATAATGCGCTTCTGCAACTGCTGGGCGATGCTTTCGGCGATGAGCTGCGCGTCGAGTTCGGGTTTGCGAATCTCTTCAATGTTGACGTGCACCGGGATGTTCATCAGCTTTTGCAGCTCAATTTTCAGGGATTCAATGTCCTCGCCCTTTTTGCCGATGACTACACCCGGTCTTGCGCTGTAAACCGTGATCCTGGCGTTTTTGGCCGGCCGCTCGATGACCACTTTCCCGACTGCAGCATGGCTGAGCTTATTCCTCAGGAATTCCCGCACCCTGATGTCTTCGTTCAGCATCTCCGGAAAATACTTGCTGTTCGCATACCAGCGCGAACTCCAGTTGCGGTTCACAGCGAGGCGAAAACCAGTTGGATGTATCTTTTGTCCCATGACGCTCCCTTATTTGTCGCCTACTGTCACAAAAATGTGGCAAGTGGGTTTGGTAATACGGTAACCGCGACCCTTGGCGCGCGCCGCAAAGCGTTTGAGACTTGGGCCCCGTTCAATGTAAATTCTGGTGACTTTGAGCTCGTCGATGTCCGCTCCGTCATTGTGCTCGGCATTGGCGATCGCCGATTCCAGTACCTTCCGGATGATCGCAGCGCCTCTCTTGCGGCTAAATGCCAGAAGGTTGAGCGCCTTATCCACGGGCAAGCCGCGGATTTGATCCGCAACCAGGCGCCCTTTTTGCGCCGATAGACGCACGCCTCGCAGTACCGCAGCGGTTTTCACCATATGCTCCTATTTTTTCTCCGCTTCTTTTGCCGGTTCCTTTGCGGGCTCTTTTGCCACTTCTCTGCCCCCTTCTCCAAGATCGGTTTTCTTCTCGGCTGAATGACCCTTGAAAATGCGCGTGTGGGAAAACTCGCCGAGCTTGTGCCCGACCATGTTTTCCGTTATGTACACGGGTACATGTTGCTTGCCGTTATGCACCGCAATAGTAAGCCCCACGAAATCCGGCAGCACGGTGGAGCGCCGCGACCAGGTTTTAATCGGGCGCTTATCATTTGCGGCACGCGCCGCTTTCACCTTTTTCATGAGGTGGATATCTACAAAGGGCCCTTTTTTTACCGAGCGCGCCATGGCTAGATCTTCGTCGAATGACGGCGGGTCACAATCATTGCCGCCGTGCGCTTGTTGCGGCGAGTCTTGTAGCCTTTGGTTTGCGTGCCCCAGGGACTGACCGGGGGCTGTCCAGCGGCGGTCTTGCCTTCACCCCCGCCATGCGGGTGATCGATCGGGTTCATCGCCACTCCGCGCACTGTTGGCCGTATACCGCGCCAGCGTTGCGCGCCTGCCTTGCCGATCGATCGCAGCGAATTCTCCTCGTTACCCACCTCGCCGATGGTTGCGCGGCATTCGATATGGACCTTGCGAATTTCTCCCGAGCGCAGGCGCAGCTGCGCGTAGCTGCCTTCGCGCGCGAGCAATTGCGCCGAAGTGCCGGCCGCGCGTGCCAGTTGCGCACCCTTGCCGGGCAGCATTTCCACGCAATGCACGATCGTTCCGACCGGGATATTCCGTAAGGGGAGGGCATTGCCATTCTTGATAGGTGCTTCCGGTCCATTCAGCACTTGCGTACCCACGGTGAGGCCCTTGGGCGCAATGATGTAACGACGCTCCCCGTCGGCGTAGCAAAGCAGAGCCAGCCGCGCGCTGCGGTTAGGGTCGTACTCTAGACGTTCCACTTTGGCCACGATGCCATCCTTGTCGCGACGAAAGTCGATTGTCCGATAGTGTTGCTTGTGACCACCGCCTTGGTGGCGGGTCGTGATGTGGCCCCAATTATTGCGACCCGCTCGTTTAGCTTGCCGTTCCAGCAGCGGCGCATAGGGGGAGCCCTTGTGTAATTCCTGGCTTACCAGCTTAACGACGGCGCGGCGCCCCGGTGATGTGGGTTTTACTTTGACTAGGGCCATTATTTGCTCGCTGCAACCGCGAAATTGATATCGTGGCCGGGCTTCAGGCACACATAGGCTTTTTTCCAGTTTTTACGGCGTCCCGCGTAACTGCCGAAGCGCTTGCCTTTGCCTCGCATGTTTGCCACTTGCACCGAAAGTACTTCCACCTTCTTATCCTTGGGGCTGAACAAAAGCTCGACTGCGGCTTTAATCTCGGTTTTGGTAGCGTCGGGTACGACCCGCAACACGACCTGCCCGTGCTTGTCTCCGAGGCGCGTGCTTTTTTCGGAAACCTGGGGCGCGAGGATTATTCGCATCAGGCGTTCCTGGTTGAGGACGCTCACGTCAGCATCTCCTCTATTTTTTGCACCGCTCCCTTGGTCATCAGCACGTTGTGAAACCGAATCAGGCTCACTGGATCGGTTTGACCTGGCCTGATCACGCATACATTGGGCAAGTTGCGGGAAGACAGGACGAGATTCTCATCCAGGCTGTCTGTTATGATCATCACGTTATCAAATCCCATGCTTTTCAGTTTCTGCACCAGCAGCTTGGTCTTGGGTGCCTCGAGGCTAAAATTCTCCACCACCGAAAGACGGCCCTCGCGCACGAGCTGCGAGAGGATCGAGCACATTCCGGCCCGGTACATTTTTCGATTGACTTTCTGGCTGAAATTTTCGTCCGGCAGACTGGGAAAGATCTTGCCGCCGCCGCGCCACAAGGGGCTTGATGCCATACCCGCGCGCGCCCGACCCGTGCCCTTCTGGCGCCACGGCTTGCGCGTTGACTTCGCTACATCGCTGCGCCCTTTTTGAGCCCGCGTGCCCGCCCTGCCGTTTGCAAGGTAAGCGGTCACCACCTGGTGCACCAGCGCTTCATTGTATTCGCGCCCGAATAGCACGTCGGAAGCCTCGATGGTCGAGGGTTTACCCTTTTCTTTGATGAGTTTGAGTTCCATCACTTTTCCGTTTTTACAGTCGGGCGCACTATCACGTCGCCTCCATTGGAGCCGGGCAGCGCACCCTTGACCAGCAGCAGCTGCCGTTCGGCATCAATACGCAGCACTTCCAGATTGAGCGCGGTGCGCTTCACGTTGCCCAAGTGTCCGGGCATACGCTTTCCCGGAAAAACGCGGCCTGGGTCTTGCGCCTGGCCAGTTGATCCAGGCTTATTGTGGGAAATCGAGTTGCCATGGCTCGCGCGGTTGGATTTGAAATGATGGCGTTTAATTACTCCCGCAAATCCCTTGCCTTTGCTTGTGCCGCTCACGTCTACTTTTTGCCCCACTTTAAAGATATCCACTCCGATGGCCGCTCCCACTTTCAGTTTGGCAAGTTCTTCTTGGGACACCCTGAATTCCCTCAGGACGCTCCCCGCTTCTACTGCCGCTTTAGCAAAATGCCCGGCCGCAGACTTGTTGACGCGAATCGGGCGACGCTTGCCATAAGTGACTTGCACTGCGGCGTAGCCATCGGTCTCAGGAGTTTTGATCTGGGTAACGCGGTTGTTCGAAACATCCAGCACCGTGACCGGCAAGGTGTTGCCGTCTTCAGTGAAAATGCGCGTCATTCCAATTTTGCGGCCAACCAGTCCCAAACTCATTTGTTCACCATATAATGCGTCGATTAAATGTACGGCATGGCAAATGCGCGCGGCTCAAAAAATCGCGTTTCCACGGCCGGCGCGTGCCTTGCGGTCCGCTATAATTTGATCTCCACGTCCACGCCAGCGGGCAAATCCAACTTCATCAACGCATCCACTGTTTTGTCGGTGGGGTCAAGAATATCCATTAAGCGCAAATGGGTGCGGATTTCAAACTGGTCGCGCGAGGTTTTGTCAGCATGAGGGGAGCGCAGCACATCAAATCGTTCGATACGCGTCGGTAGAGGCACGGGCCCTTTCACTACCGCTCCGGTGCGCTTCGCAGTCTCGACGATTTCCAGCGCCGACTGGTCGATCAGGCGGTAATCAAAGGCTTTCAGGCGAATTCGTATCTTTTGGCTCTGCATGACTTCACTCAAGAATCTTCGCCACCACCCCGGCCCCCACAGTGCGTCCGCCTTCGCGGATGGCAAAGCGTAAGCCTTCTTCCATGGCAATCGGGGCAATGAGCGCCACTGTGACTGTCACGTTGTCCCCCGGCATCACCATCTCCGTGCCCTTAGCGAGCTCAATGGCCCCGGTGACATCGGTGGTGCGAAAGTAAAACTGCGGACGATAGCCATTGAAAAACGGCGTGTGCCGCCCGCCTTCTTCCTTGGATAACACATAAATCTCGGCGGTGAACTTGGTGTGCGGGGTGATGGAGCCGGGTTTGGCCAGCACTTGGCCGCGTTCCACTTCTTCGCGCTTGGTGCCCCGTAACAATACCCCCACGTTATCTCCGGCTTGGCCCTGGTCGAGAAGCTTCCTGAACATCTCCACCCCGGTGCACACCGTCTTCTGGGTGGGTCTTAAGCCCACGATCTCAATCTCTTCACCCACTTTGATGGCACCGCGCTCCACCCGTCCCGTGACCACGGTACCGCGCCCGGAAATGGAAAACACATCTTCCACCGGCATGAGAAAAGCGCCGTCCAAGGCGCGCTTGGGCACCGGAATGTAGTTATCCAGCGCATCGGCAAGCTTCACAATCGAGCCTTCCCCCAATTCCCCTTTGTCGCCTTCCATGGCTTTCAAGGCGCTGCCAATGATGATGGGGGTCTTGTCTCCGGGAAACTCGTATTTGTTTAGAAGCTCTCTGACTTCAATTTCCACTAAATCCAGCAATTCCTTGTCATCCACCTGGTCGGCTTTGTTCAAATACACCACGATATAGGGCACCCCCACCTGGCGCGCGAGCAAAATATGCTCCCGGGTTTGCGGCATCGGCCCGTCCGCCGCGGAGACCACTAAAATCGCCCCGTCCATCTGCGCCGCCCCGGTAATCATGTTCTTCACATAGTCCGCATGCCCCGGACAATCCACATGCGCATAGTGGCGCTTGGCGGTCTCATATTCCACGTGCGCCGTATTAATCGTGATCCCCCGCGCTTTCTCCTCCGGCGCCGAATCAATCTGGTCGTAACTCTTGGCCTCGCCTCCGTATTTCTTGGCCAGCACCATGGTCATCGCCGCCGTGAGCGTCGTCTTGCCATGATCCACATGACCAATCGTCCCCACATTCACATGCGGCTTGGTCCGCTCAAATTTGCCTTTTGCCAT
>DASPRI010000048.1:0-10838 GCA_035624535.1 Burkholderiales bacterium | reverse complement strand
TCGATCGGCGCAGCCACGTTCCCGAGAGATCTTCCGGCTTGGCAACCACCATGGGCAATTCACTCGAACACTTGGTTGCACGCCGGTCGCCCGCAATTCTTTTGGCGGGTGCCAGCGCGCTGTTGGCGTCGTTGATAGCCGCCGCCCAATTCAACGCTTCCCGAATCGAGTACGATATGAGCAAGTTGCGCAGTCGTGACTCGGCGATCCATGGCGAAGCTTACTGGTCGCGCAAAATGGACGCGGTGCTGGGTCGCAATTTTACAGCAGTTGCTCTCATGTCCAACACTAAAGCAGATGCGCAACTCGTCGCCACGCGTCTGCGCCAAGATGCGCTCCACGAGCCATTATTGTCGATCACCTCTGGGGTAATCACTCCCGACGATGTGCTGCCTCCGGATCAGGAACAACGTCGCCAAGAACTTCAATCCATCGCCAAACTTCTAACCCCGGCAATTCGCGCCGCACTTCCCGGCGACACCAAGGAACCTCTGGCGTCATTGGTGGCGAACGCTGATGCTCCAGCGATCTCGGCCGCAGATCTTCCCGAACTATTGGCGCTGGGATTGCGGGAGAAAGACGGACGGTTTGGCCGAAATTCCATCCTTTTGCAGAGCCTGGACGGATCCACATGGAACGGGGCCCTGACGATACGCGCGGCAAATGCGCTGCGGAATATAGCCGAGAGAGTGACGCCACCCGCGGAAATAGCGGGCGGCTTCTTCGTGTCTGCCGAGATTTTGGAAGCTCTCAAGCGTGAGGCATTGCCTACTACCTTGGCCTCATTTGCAGGTGTTGTCGTCGTCGTTCTCGTGCTTTTCCGGAGCCACCGCCAGGCCCTGTATGTGCTGGCAGCGCTTCTGGCCGGTGTCACGCTGCTAGCCGGAGCAGTCATTGCGCTAAACATACGCATAAACTTTCTCAACTTCATGGCGTTCCCGATCACCTTTGGCATCGGTGTCGAGTACGCCATTAATGTGCTGCAGCGATTTCGCGAGAATCCCTTAGATGTAGCTGCGATCGTAAGGAAGACCGGTGGCGCAGTCGCGCTGTGCTCGTTCACTACCATTCTCGGCTACGGATCCTTGCTTGCCGCACGGAATCAAGCTCTCTTCTCTTTTGGAATAGTTGCGGTACTCGGTGAAGTGATGTGCCTGTTTACCGCCGTATTACTCCTTCCGGCTGCGCTGCTCCGCAGCTCAAGGCCCGCGAAAACATAGAAAGCACTTCGAGCGCTGTTTCGACAGCCGATCGGCTTCAAATCCGACACAGGTGCAAGGTCACGATAATCGCGATTCGCAGAATTTGATAAACGCAATCGCCCTCTGCGGATTTTGCCTCGCGCCTGTCCTTCCACGGTGACGCTCGGTATTCCAATTTTCTCCAATAAATAAAGTATGCCGGCGAGGCCGGTTTGGCTTTTGCGGCTGGTTTAGCAAGAGTGGAGTCCGCGTAGGCAACAAAAGCATGGTGAACAAGTTCCGGGCCCACTAGGGGCGGACAAAACTCGTCAAGCCTTTAGAGAAAATGATCAAAACTTTGTCTGATCAAAAAACACCGATGACCTGAACAGGGCAAATTGTGACGCACTTGAGTCGTGATTTCGTCGTTTTGCGCCGGATTTACCAGATGACGGGGCACCGGTGATTAAATGTGTCGCAAACATTTGATTTGATTGGGTACATAATTCGGTCGAAGGATTGATCTCTCCAGGAGTGGTGGTCTGGATTTTGCGTTGATTTGAGTAGCTAAACAGTGGACGTTGAACAATGGACTACCATCTGAAATTGGATCAAAGCAGACCCATTGCCATTGAGTTCAGCCAACGGAATTGGTGGGATGAACTGAAACTTGCAGTTGGAAACTGGGTCAGCGGCGTTCTTTTGGGCCTCGCCATCCTGGCAGCACTGCTCATATTGCTTCCGTGCTACGCCAGAGCGAACTCGGATTAGAGAGCTGTTAAATTAATCCGTTTCGCGTCTTGTCGCTCGGCCGCGTATGGTCTGCCTAAGATTTTTGCTAAGGTCACGCACATTTACCGCAAGCAATGCAGCGTCCAGTTCCCTATTCCTGTTTCGCAGCATGCCAATTACGCGGAATGGGTTGAAGCATGCTCACGCGGTTGCCCTCAGTGTCGGTGAATGAGACATATTGCCCCACTCCGGGAATTTCCATCGGCTCGCCAAGCACTGTGCCGCCCGCACGAGTCACTTTCTTTATTGATCCCCTGATGTCGTCGACTGCGATAACAATTGACGGGTATTGCGCGGGCCAATCGGCTTTCTTGGCGTAAAATCCTCCGTTAATCGCGCCAGGCCTTTTCGGGCCGCTCTCGCTGGTTTCAGTAGTGGTTGCGAGGACGTAATTGCCCATTTCCTCACCAAGCATTCGCGTTTGCCAGCCAAATGCCGACCCATAAAACTTCGCCATCCGATCCCGATTGTCGTACGGCATTTCGAAGTGAACGACTGGGTTCATGATCTTTCCTCCATTCCGGTCGAGGTATGATCTCTCTACTTGCCGGGCAGCCATGCCTATTGCCCGAGATGCGCCAGAGAGTTGCGCAACGGGGCACTGGACACCCTGAGCAATCCGTTGAGCGGCGTGTCCAATTCCAGAATCATAAAGAGTGCGGCAGAAACCGAAAGCGCACAAACGAACAAGGTCGTAACAACCGTTGCGTTGCGGTGGGCAAACAGCCCGAAACCCGCAAAGATTATGCTGAGCCATGCCACCAAGACCACAAGGAACGGCGTAGAGATCGACCGACCCTGTGCGATCATCAGCCAGCGCGCCATTAACACTTCACCGCTGATCTCGAGGGCCTGCGCCTTAAGCGAGCGCTGATCATCGTTCTGTGGTGAAAGCGCTCGAATCGTGGCTACGAGGTCTTCTCCTCGGGCAACCGAAGCTGATGTATCGAACTTCTTCCGCACGGACGCATCCTCCGAAAAAAGCATCTGAACCGCCGAGGCTACGTCGCGGCGCAGGACATTGCGGATTTCTTTTGTTTCGGGCCCATATTGGGCCAAGACGCGGTCCAGCACGACGATCTTGGCCGCCGTTTGTACTTGTTCCTCGCTGATCCTGTCAAAGGTGCCCTTCGCGGAGGAGACCAGCAGGCCGAGCACCAGCGCGGACATCGTTGCGATTAGGCCGATTCCGAGTTTCAAGAGATCCTTCGATTCAGCGCTCAGATGATGTTCGGGCAGTACTCCCCGCAAAAACAGGCCAAGCAAAGCGCTGCCAAAGACGCATGCAAATGCGATCAGGGCAATTTCCAGTGAGCTCACGAGTTACCTTTTAGTCGCGGTCTAATAAATGTATATGTGCCCGCGGTTCAGGCCAACCGAAGGACGATCGATTGAGCGTAACCGTTCAACAATCGACACTAGCGTTCAGCTATTCCTTATTCGTTGTTGCCTCTGCCAATTCGCGGTCACGAAGGCCTGCGTTTTGCCACAAGCAGACCTTAGCAATATTCCGCTCCTTCCAAACACCGAAGCGGCTTGCGAAGCGATTTGGTGCCCGGAGCCGGAGTCGAACCGGCACGGGCTGGTTAGAGCCCGAGGGATTTTAAGTCCCTTGTGTCTACCAATTCCACCATCCGGGCTTTTTATATCTCAACGATTCTGGAGGCGGGGGTCGGAATCGAACCGGCGTCCACGGCTTTGCAGGCCGCTGCATGACCACTCTGCCACCCCGCCGTATCTGTGTTTTATTAAAAATTGAAAAGGGAAAACGAAGCAGTAAAGCTTCCTATCGTTTTCCCTTGAATTGGAGCGGGAAACGAGGCTCGAACTCGCGACCCCAACCTTGGCAAGGTTGTGCTCTACCACTGAGCTATTCCCGCGAAAAAAACAGATTTTGCATTATATGAAGCTGGTCATTAATGTCAAGGTTGATCACTCGCGTTTCAACGCGCTCGGCATTGCCTTTTTTAAATAGTAGGCCATCGACCATAAAGTCAACACTGCGGCAAGGTAAATCAACCACGTGCCCAGCAACTGGGTATCGATTAGCGAAAATAATCTATCGTGATAAAGCAGCAGAAGGATCGCCGCCATTTGTGAAACAGTCTTGAGTTTTCCTAGGAAGGATACTGCCACGCTTTTACTTGCGCCGATCTTGGCCATCCATTCGCGCAAGGCGGAGACGGTGATTTCGCGCCCAATGATGATAAATGCGATCAGTATTCCCACTCGGCTGCTACCGTCCTCATTATCTTTGAGCGAAACCAAGATGATCAGTGCCGCCGCCACCATCAGCTTGTCCGCGACCGGATCCAGAAATGCTCCAAAGGCCGAGGTTTGGTTGAGCGTGCGCGCGAGATAACCGTCGAGCCAGTCGCTGATTGCAGCCACCGCAAAAATCGCGGTCGCCAACAGATTCTTGTGATGCATGCTCAGGGCGGTATCGGAGACGTAGAAGATTCCGACAAAAAGCGGAATCAGAAGAATCCGCAGCCAGGTAATTAAGTTGGGTATATTGAAATGCATATGAAAGATGTGGTATTCGCGCCTAATGCAATTCCCGATATATTTTTTCCGCAAGCCTGCGGCTGATTCCATCGACCAGCGTCAAATCATCCACGCTTGCCGCCAGTACGCCGCGCAGTCCGCCAAAGCGCGCCAATAACTTTTGCCGACGCTTGTTTCCCACTTCACTGATTTGCTCAAGCGAAGAAGTGAAACGTGTTCTAGTGCGCTTGGCGCGATGTCCCTGGATTGCGAATCGGTGCGCTTCGTCACGAATCTGCTGAATGAGATGCAACGCGGAACTGTCGCTCGCCAAACGCAGCGCTTTTTCCTTTCCGGGAAAGACCAGTTGCTCCATGCCTGGCTTTCGTTCCTCGCCCTTGGCGACGCCTATCAGATAAATATCATTCAATCCGAGTTCGGCAAGAATATCCTCGGCAGCGTTTACCTGCCCCTTGCCGCCATCAATCAAGATCAGGTCCGGGATCTTCCCCTCTCCTGCCGCAATTTTTCGATAGCGCCGCGTCAATACATCCCGAAGCGCCGCTATATCATCGCCCGGCGTGATTCCCTCGACATTATAGCGACGGTATTCGCTGCTTTGCATGGACAATCTGTCAAACACGACGCACGAGCCAATGGTAGCTTCGCCCATGGTATGGCTGATGTCAAAACACTCAATACGCTGTAGCCCCGCTGGCAAACCTAGCGCCTGCAGAAGGTTGTGCAGACGTGCGTCTTGGTTGGCTTGGCTGGTGCTTTTCTGTTCGATGGCGAGCGAGGCATTTTGTATCGCCATGTTGAGCCAGACCCGCCTTTCTCCAATGGTTCTGGAGAGGATTTCAACTTTACGGCCTCCATGCTCGCTCAATGCGGCTTCCAGTGCTTTCGCGTTTACCGGCTGGTTGACGATAACGGTTTGCGGTGCCTTGCGATCCAGATAATGCTGCATGAGGAATGCTTCGAGCGCCGCAGCAGGTTCATATCCCTCGGCGTTTTGCGGGAAAAAACTCTTGTCGCCCAAATGCACGCCGCCCCTGATCATGACCACATTGACGCACACTAGGCCAAACCGTGCAACGCAAGCCACGACATCCGCATCCACCTCCCTATGGCTGCTCACAAACTGTTTTTCCTGGATTTTGCGGAGCGACTGCACCTGGTCACGGTATTGGGCTGCAAGTTCGTATTGCCGCTCGTCCGCGGCGCTTTGCATCTTCTGCGTGAGGATTTGCAAAACTTGGTTCTGCTTGCCCTCCAGAAACAACATCGCGTTTTCCACGTCTGCATGGTAAGTCGTCTGGTCAATCAGCTTCACGCAAGGCGCGGTACATCGTCTGATCTGGTAAAGCAGGCAGGGGCGAGAGCGATGCTCAAATACGTGGTCTTCGCAGGTTCGCAGCCGAAATACTCTTTGCAGAAGCTGAATGCTCTCCCGTACCGCACCGGCATTGGGGTAAGGGCCAAAGTAGCGGTTTTTCTTGTCTAGCGCTCCGCGGTGAAATCCGAGACGCGGAAAGCGGTGGTCGGTGAGCTCGATATAGGGATATGACTTGTCATCCCTGAACAAAATGTTGAAAGGCGGCGTCAGGCTTTTGATCAGATTATTTTCGAGCAGCAGCGCCTCGGCTTCAGAGCGGGTGACAGTGGTCTCGACCTGCGCAACTTGATTGATCATTAACTGGGTTCGAGGAGCTACTTGCGCTTTCTGAAAATACGAAGAAACACGCTTTTTGAGATTCAGCGCCTTGCCCACATAGATTACTTTTCCGGCCGCATTGAGCATGCGGTATACGCCGGGCAATTGGGGCAAACCGGAGAGCGTTGCGTTGACGTTGATCATCTTCTCAGGAATTCAGATTCGGCTTGCTCTTTGCCTCGCTGCCCGGATCCAGGCAACACAAATGCTCACGCTAGGCATAATGTCTCGTTCTGCATTGCAAATTGCCTGCAAATACGGGTAAAAATTTTCTCGAACATGCGAAAATTCAGGCGCTTGGTCTGGATATTATAACGGCTGCAGTGGTAGCTATCGTACAAGGTAATGCCGACGGGCAAAGCATGAGCCGCGCCGTGAGTGAATGTAAAATCCTTGTTCCTGAGCTTAAGCGCCATGAGCACTGCCTGATGCGCAATCCTTCCCAGGGCAAGCACTGCAGAGCCTTCACTCATAGCTTTAAGTTCAAACGCTAAGTATTTGTTACAACGTGATAGTTCATCGTGTCTCGGCCTGTTTTTTGGCGGCAGGCATTTCACTGCGTTGGTGATCCGACAGCCTATCAGCCTTAAACCATCGTCTGCGTCGGTAGCAACCGGCTTGCTGGCGAAACCGAAACGGTACAGCGTTTGGAAAAGCAGGATTCCGGAATGATCACCGGTAAATGGTCGGCCCGTGCGATTTGCGCCGTTCATTCCGGGCGCCAGTCCGACGATCAGCAATTTTGCGTTGGCATCACCAAACGGCGGGACCGGCCTCGCAAAATAATCTGGCCGATCCCGCTTAATTTGATCAAGGAAACGCGCAAGCCGTGGACAATCTCGGCAGTTCGCGCGGAATGCGCCGCCCTCCGGTTTTCTAATTTTGCTCACGCTATAGTAAAATTAAGCAATTTTGAATAAGGAAATTTTGCTGTTATGGCCAAAGTTCTCGCCACTGAAATCAGGTCCGGTAATCTAATCGAGTTCGAAAAACGCGTATGGCGCGTGCTTAAATGCTACCACGTCCATGTGGGCGGCCGCGGCGGCGCGTTCATGCAGGTGGAGATGAAAGACGTGGAAAGCGGCACCAAGCTCAACCAGCGTTTTCGGACCGAGGAAAAAGTGGAACGCGCATTCGTTGACAGCCGTGAAATGGAGTATTTGTATAACGACGGCGGCGATCTCGTGTTCATGGACAAGGAAAATTACGAACAACTCAGCTTATCTGCGGATTTTCTCGAGGGACAGGTAGAGTATTTGTTGCCCAATACCAACGTCCAGATGAATTTTTACAACGGGCGGGTAATTGGCTTGCAACTGCCGCCCAGCGTGGTGCTGACCGTTACTCAAACCGAACCCATCCTCAAAGGCGCGACGGCGACTGGTTCTTATAAACCTGCAAAAACGGAAACCGGACTGACGGTGATGGTGCCGCCGTTTGTTCTTGAAGGCGAAAAAATCAAGATCAACACCGATTCAGGCGAATACATAGAAAGAGTTTGATTCGCCGATTCCCCAAGCTTGGATTATTTCGGATAAATGCGGATCGAGCCAGCGTAATGCTGCGCTTGCTGCACTTCTGGCTGCAGCGTGATATGGTCGACATCGAATTGCCGGCGCAGCATGGTTTGCGTCGCTTCGAGTATCTTGGGCCAAACGTCCAGATCGTGTATTTCCAAATGGGCCGACAGAGCGATCTTGCCGGAGGCCAAGGTCCAGATATGCAGGTCATGCACCGAGCGTACTCCTTTGATACGCGCCATTTGCTGCCCCACCGCTTCAATGTGCAAATTGTGCGGCACTCCTTCCATCAAAACATGGAGCGCCTCGCGCAGCAAATTGAAAGTGGAAAACAAGATGAGCGCCGCCACGGCCAAAGACAGTATCGGATCTGCCGGCAACCAGCCGGTAAAATAAATTACCGCCCCGGCGATCAATGCCGCTACCGAGCCGAGCAAATCGCCGATTACGTGCAGCAGCGCGGCGCGCATATTGAGTGTCTGCTTCCCGCCACTCAATAGCCGCGCAATAAACATATTAACGACCAGCCCAGCTGCAGCGATTGCCATCACCACCGCGCCAGCGACCGGGCGCGGCTCGCGCAATCTGGAAACCGCTTCCACCACTATGAACAAGATCACCAGCAGCATGATCAAGCCGTTCGCCAGCGCGCCGATGATTTCCGCGCGCAATAAGCCATAGGAGTGGCGACGGGTCGGCGGACGATTCGCTATCCAGCTGGCCAACGCAGTGAGGCCCAACGCGATGCTATCGGAAAACATATGGCCGGCATCGCTTAATAATGCAAGAGAACCTGACCACCAACCGCCCGCCGCCTCTAAAAAGGCGAAGGCGAAGGTGATCAGCAACGCCCAACGCATGCGGCGAACTATGTCCAGCGAATGAAAATCATGAGATTTCATCGTTGCCCAATCCCGTATTCCCGCTTAACGCGAGATCGCCGCTGCGCAAGCCAATGCTTGCGACCTGGTGAACGGCTTTCGCATAATAAGCATCCTCGCGCAGGCGCAGCAGCGAAGCGGGCTGCGGCCTGCCATGGAGCTGCGCCACCCTGGCGAGATTCGTCGGCGACATTTGCCAATGCAAATTATCAAGCAACTCATCCGCCGCCGCCGGATTATTGCTGCATACCAGCACCATATCGCATCCGGCATTGAGGGCCGTTTCGGCACGCTGCACTATCCGTCCAGCGGTGCTTGCGCCCTCCATGCTCAAATCGTCGCTGAAAACCACACCTTGAAACCCAAGCCGCCGGCGAAGAATATCCTTGAGCCAGATGCTAGAGAATCCGGCGGGAACCTTGTCTACCTGGGAATAAATCACATGGGCCGGCATGATGGCGTTCAAACCATAGCCTATCATCTGAATAAATGGGAGCAAATCGTTCGTCTCCAACTCTTGGAAATTGCGCTCGTCCACTGGGATTTCGAGATGCGAGTCGGCGCGTACGAAGCCATGCCCCGGAAAATGCTTTCCTACTGCCGCCATTCCGCCTTGCTTGAGTCCCTGCATGAGGCTGTGCCCCAATTCAACGATCGCCCTGGGATTGTTGTGGAACGCGCGGTCACCGATGACACTGCTTGTTCCGTGGTCGACATCCAGAACCGGGGTAAAACTCAAATCGATGCTACAAGCGCGCAATTCCGCGGCCAACACAAATCCAGTCATGTGGGCCAAATTTCTGGCATGTTGTGCGTTGGTATCCCATATTCTGCCCAGCTCGCGCATCGCTGGGATCCGGGTGAAACCGTCGCGGAAACGCTGTACCCTGCCGCCTTCATGATCGACCGCGATCAGCAAATGCGGGTTGCGTAAGGCGCGGATTCCTGCGGTAAGCTCGGCCAGTTGTTGCAGTGACTGGTAATTGCGACTAAACAGGATTACTCCGCCGACCGCCGGCCTCGATAGGCGCTCTTTTTCAATGGGAGCAAGTTGCGGACCGGCGATATCTAGCATCACCGGACCGAGCGGCATCAAAATAGGAGATGTCACTGTCGTTCCAGGATCACCATCGCGCATGCCAGGTCGTTCTCGTCGCTCAAGCTGAGGTAGTGGCGCGCGATGTTGAGCTCAGTTAGGTGACGCTCGAGTACCGGATGGAAACGCAGTTCCGGCTTACCCAGACGGTCATGGGTAATGGTGATGTAACTCAGGATAACCGGGTAGCGAAATCCGCTCCCGACGGCTTTGGCAAAAGCTTCCTTGGCCGCAAAATTAATGGCAAGAAATGCAGCGCGTTGCTTGCTGTGAATGAATTCTTGCCGCTCAGTTTGGGTCAGGACACGTTCAGCAAACCGCTCCCCGTATTTTTCCAGTAGCCGTGCGACGCGCCCTATTTCCACCAAGTCCACGCCAATTCCGTAAATCACCGCGCCGCCTTGAGCATGATGTTCTTCATTTCCCTGATTGCAGCTCGCCACCCAACAAAAAGAGCGTACGCGACTATTGCGTGACCGATATTGAGTTCAGCGACCTGCGGTATCGCCGCTATTTTTTGCACATTCCGATAATGCAGCCCGTGGCCGGCATTGACCTTTAAACCCAGTTTATCGCCGTACGCTACCGCGGCGCGTATGCGTTCGAGTTCTTTCTTTTGCCTACCCCGAGTCGGGGCATCGGCATAGTGCCCGGTATGGATTTCAACGTCCGGCGCTCCGGCCGCTTTCGCAGCGTCCAGCTGCCTGATATCGGGGAGGACGAACAGCGAGACCCGCACCCCGGCATCGGCCAAAACCCCGCAGGCACGCTTGATGCGGTTAAAATGCTTCACCACATCAAGACCCCCTTCGGTGGTGAGCTCTTGCCGCCGCTCAGGAACCAGGCAGGCACTCTGGGGGCGGATGCGTTGCGCGATTCTCAGCATCTGCGGCGTCGCGGCCATTTCCAGGTTCATCGGCACATGCAATTTCCTACGCAAGGTTTCCACATCCCGATCCTGAATATGCCTGCGGTCTTCGCGCAAATGCAGGGTAATGGTGTCGGCTCCGGCTTTTTCAGCGAGCAAAGCTGCCTCGATTGGATCGGGATAAACAGTCCCGCGCAGTTGGCGCAGCGTGGCGACGTGATCAATGTTAACACCCAGCCGGATCATTTATGATGTGCAAATCCGAATTATATTGCATCGGCCGCGGCTAAGCGGTC
>DASPRI010000045.1:0-5479 GCA_035624535.1 Burkholderiales bacterium | reverse complement strand
GGTGCTTAAATTTAATCTCTACGGAAAGAAGAACTCTTTTGTTCGCTGGCAACGCTTCCAGCCGCCAACGCCCACGACAACTACCACAAGTCCATCGTCCCCGTGACCAACCAGCGGGGCCGTTTCTGCTCTGATTGCCAAGCTGATCGAGCTCGATTCGCTTGCGCTAACGGACATTGCCGCCGACCACGCAACCCTTTGAACCCGACCGGCACCACACGGTGTGACCAACTCTAGCGGTTTTGTCTCAATCGCAGTCCGAATCGTATATGTGTTGCCTGGCTTCTGCCGCACATTTCGCTTCCCGCTCGTGGCGTTTCCTGTCGAGTTCCGCCGCCGTATCGCCAAGGCGATGCTCTTCAATTACTTTTTCACTGATTGGCTGCTCGCCCTGATTACCCGCGCTGCCACCGGCAGCCCGAGCTCCACTGGCGGAAGCTCCTGCATTATTTTCAGCAGGAATGGATCCCGTTTGGGTATTTGCACCACCCATTCCCGAATAATTTTTTCCGGCAACTGCTGGTAGCCAGATACCAAGCAGCAAAACCGCCAAGCCCAGTTTAAACATGGTATTTCTCCTTTGCATGGCTTCTGATCTCTTCGTCCCATCGACATTATTTTTTGTGACGACCGAAGGCTGCGTGGAAAAAGCGGCCGAAGTCTTCTTGTGAAAAGACGCTACTCGTCCAAATGCAGTTTCTATTTTCCACCGCACGGTTCAAAGAGATGTGAGATAGCGCACATGTTATTTATGTAAGGCGTCGCTACTCCGATTCTGAAATCCACTATAAGCAAAGCCTTAGATGAGACGAAAAGAGAAACAATCTGTGCCGCTACGATTACTTTTTAATAACCACTTTTTTACAGTCTTCGCTTTCGTCCTCATCCAGCCGTTCGAAATTAACCGACTGCAATGATCGTCTCAGACGAGTGCGTAGCTCAATCCTGGTCGGTACGCGGTGATTGTCAAATAAGATCGAAGCAACTCCGGTTTCTGCGGGGCGCTCAAGGTATAATTGGGTCATTCGCACACTTCGGATTCTCTTGGATCACCAAATTTTTACCATCAGCTTTAAGTATCTCGTAACCGATAATAAAGGTCGGAGTGTATCATCGCGTGGCGCTCAATAACGCGCGCAGCACGATGGCGCGCGATCGTTCATTGGCGAAATGTTGCTCAACAATAGGACAAAATGTTTGTCAAGCCGCGTCTTCGTAATTTCCTGAGCCTCGGCCCCAACGGGTTCCATGGAGTCGCTTACACCGAATGGGGGAGTCCGCGGTCGCGTCATGTGGTGGTCTGCGCCCACGGCTTTGCACGCAATGGCCGAGATTTCGATGTGCTGGCCGCGTCAATTGCCGGACGCCGGCGGGTAGTATGCATTGATGTCGTTGGTCGCGGCGACAGCGATTGGCTGGAAAACAAGGAGGATTATGCCTTCTCACTCTACCTCTCCGATGCAGCGGCGCTTCTTGCCCGAGTCACAGCGACTCCTAACGGCAGCGGCGTCAGCGCGTTGCTTCGCAGGCTAATGGGGCTGACAGGCACACATCAAATCGACTGGATCGGCACCTCAATGGGCGGATTGCTCGGCATGATGCTCGCGGCAAAACGGAATACCCCGATTCGCCGCCTGGTTCTGAACGACATCGGCCCGATGATTCCATGGGCGGCGCTGCTTGGGCTCAAAAACGTTTACACGGGACTCTACTCGCGATTTGCAGATTTGGACGAAGTGGAACAGCACCTGAGAAAGGCTTGCGCCACGTTTGGTCCGCTCGACGATCGCCAGTGGCAGCACATTGCTCAATACGGATCACGCCGCCTGGAGGATGGACGTTATGTGCTGGCTTACGATCCCGGAATCGTCAGCGCATTGCGCAATAGCCGACACACCGGAATCGAATTTGGAAACGATTTTATGTTTGGTGTCGATCTGTGGCCTATTTGGGATGCGGTCAAATGCCCGACACTGGTGCTGCGCGGTTCAGAATCCGACTTCTTGCTTCGGAGTACGGCGCGGGAAATGCAAGAACGCGGGCCACGCGCTCAGGTTATGGAATTCGAAGGAATCGGCCACGCGCCGTGGCTGATGAGCAAAGACCAGATTCGAGTCGTGCGCGATTTCATTAGAGCTCGCTGAAATTTCTTTTTACATTCGGACCAAAAGTGAGAAATGACTGCCGCGGCATGAGAGTGGTGATGCGAGCAGCATGGAATCCAGTGCAAGCTAACTTTCCGGCTGATCGTATCTACTCATTTGCAGAAATAACGTCGCTTTGATCTAGATCAAAAGACGCAGCGTTTGTTGTGTGGGATAATTAAATTAAATAAAAGGATTCCTTGCCCCTAAACGGAGATGATCATTAAATGAAGGAGATGCACATGCGATCCCAGTTCGAACATTTTAGCCTTATTGGAAAAACCAATCTCGCCGCTGCGCAAAAGTTTGCATCCGTTAGCGCGGAATTAACGGAGCGTCTGGTTAAGGCGCAGATGGAGGCGGTCACCAAGATTCTTAATAATAGCAACGAGCAATTGCAAGCATTGTGGAGCAAGCCGGCAACTGCCGCTTCCGCCGCTTATTGGCAAAATCTTTACCAGACCAATGCAGAGAAAGCGCAAGAGATTACCCGCCGCTACTTTACCGAAGTCTCCAAGATCCAGGAAGAAATGGCTCACCTCATGGAGGAGCAGACCATTTCGATGAATAAAAAAGCGGTCAAGGACTTTGAAGACCTGGCGAAAAGCGCTATGGTGGAAAGCAAAAAAGTCGCTAAAGCGGCTGAAAGTTCCGGCAAAGCAAAACGGGCTGGTTGAATCAATACTGGCGAACTGGTGTCTACGCCGCCCGCAATGGCGGACGCCCACCATGGACCGCGGGCACATTGCGATTCCAAGCTAGGTTTCTCGCATCGCATCCAGTGCGCGTGGAAGACCTGACCTTGGGCATCAGTTTGCAGATGACTAGAATCATCCTTGCTCGAATCGTCAATTCTTTCCATTAAGACGTCCTCAAAAAACCAACTCGCAGCGACTGATCCTTTAGACGAGGTCAGGACTGGCATTTCCATCGCCTTGGATCCATTTGGCATAGGGAAATCGTTTAAAAAGATTCAGCGGGCTTGGCTGGAAAACCCGCGCGAATTGACTGATGCGGCGACGAGACTCCTCAGCGGGCTGCAGGGTCTATCGATCCATTCCTGGAATAAAGCAATCGGGATGGAGCGCGAGGAATGGATCCCCGTTGCAAGCGGAGATGAGCGTTTTTCGGATCCTGAGTGGCACCAGTATGCACCTTTCTCCTTGCTGGTCCGGTTGTATCTCGTCTACACACGCTGGCTGGAGCAGACCGTATACGACACGCCGGGCGTTTCCAAGAAGGAACGCCGCACCGCGGCGTTTTGGGTCCGGCAGTGGTTCAATGCCGTCGCCCCCAGCAATTTCCTGTTGGCCAATCCCGTGGCTCTGAAAAAGCTCATTGAAAGCGGAGGAAAGAGCTTGGCCAAAGGTTTCGAAAACTGGTGGGATGATCTGAAAGCGGGCGACCTTCAAATGGTTGACAGGAGCGCATTTAAGGTCGGCAAGAATCTGGCCACTACGCCCGGTGCGGTCGTGTTCCGCAACGAGCTGTTGGAATTGATCCAATACGCTCCCAGTCGCGATCGGGTTCATTCGCTGCCTATCGTGATCATCGCTCCCTGGATCAACAAATATTACATTCTCGATCTTACCCCGGAGAAAAGCCTAGTGCGCCATCTCATCGACCATGGCTTCACGGTTTTCGTGACCAGTTGGAAGAACCCGACTTCGAACCTCTCTCACATTACGTTTGATGATTACATGTTAAAAGGCGCGCTCGCCGCGATCGAGGTCGCTCGTTCGGTCACCAAGGCACCAAAGGTCCATGCGGTCGGCTACTGCATCGGGGGCACCGCGCTTGCGGCATTGATGGGTTGGCTCAACAAGGAATATGCAAATCACCGCGAGCAAATCCCGGTCGCTCACTGGACGCTCTTGGCGACTCTCGTGGACTTTTCTCGGCCGGGTGAAATCGAAGCGTTCCTTAGCGAGGAAGCGGTCTCCGCGATCGAGAGCCTCATGTCGGAAAAAGGCTATCTGGGCGGCCCCGAACTGGCAAGCGCGTTCCGCATGCTACGTCCGAATCCGCTTATCTGGCATTATTTTGTTCACCGGTACCTGTTTGGTGAGAGCCTGACTGCGTTTGACGTGCTTTTTTGGAATGTGGATCACACCCGCATGCCCGAAGCGATGCATCGCTTTTACTTGCGAGAGTTTTATCTCAAAAATAAATTGGCAGAAAAAAACGGCGTTACGCTCGGAGGTCATGCCATCGATCTCTCCCTAGTTACGCAACCTCTCTACGCCGTCGCAGCGCACGAAGACCACATCGCACCGTGGCGCGGGACCTTCCACACGGCGAATCTCGTGCGAGGGCCCGTGCGATATGTCCTTTCGACCTCCGGCCACATCCTCGGGATAATCAACCCGCCGGTCCGACCCCCCAAGCGCGAGTACTGCGCAGGCAACGTACCGCACGGGGCTGAAGCCAAAGCTTGGCGCGACAAGCAAAAGAAAAGGAAAGGAACTTGGTGGAATGACTGGGTCAAATGGCTTAACCAGCATTGTGGACCATTGCGTAAGCCGCCTCAATTGGGAAACTCGATTTACCGAAAGCTTTGCACCGCGCCCGGCAACTACGTGCACGAAACCTGAAATGGCACAGCGAATTCACGCTGGCAAATAATCTGCCAGTGCACGCTAGCTTTGAGGCCGGATGAGGAGTTAGGCTTTTCATTTTTGATTTAGTTTAGGAAACGGCAGTCTAAAATCGACGTTGCCGAGAAGGACGCCCACCCCGGCGTCAGTAGAAAAGCAATTCTAGTTGCATAAAGTCATTTTTTCGTTTACAAGCGAATTCGTTGTAGCGGAATTGCCGTTGCCCGAGCGGCGAATTAGGAAACTACGGGAGTTCGGTGTCGCCCCGGCTTGGAAGGCACTACTTGCAACTTTAACGGGGGAATTCGGATGGGAGGATCAGCTGCACACGCTGCGATAATGTTCGCCGACAGCGTGTTGCCGGATGAGGTTAAACTTGCGGCGGCTCCGACCAACCTAGAAAATCGGTCTGTCTTGTTGACGGGCGCTACGGGTTTCCTCGGCGCTCACCTTTTGGCGGTGCTCATGAGCGGCGACGGCGTCCGCGTTAACTGCCTCGTGCGGAATGCGGAAAAACGCGAGCCGCGAGTGCGTTTGCAACAAATGCTTGCAGATTTCGGACTCACAGGTGATTTGCCTAGCGAAAGGGTTCGATTTTTTGCGGGAGACATCAGCCAACCTCGGCTGGGTCTAAGTGAGGCTGCGCACGATGAACTCTGTAGCTCGACGGATGCCATTTATCATTGCGCCGCCAGCGTAAATTGGACATCTTCCTACGAGGCCCTGCGCAAAGTTAAC
>DASPRI010000038.1:0-23061 GCA_035624535.1 Burkholderiales bacterium | reverse complement strand
ATCCAAGCTGGCGGAATCGGCGATTTGAATATAATCACAGGGAGGGGAACAAGCTCCCGCGCTACCGCCGCTAAATTGCTGGCCGTACCCAATTTCCCCCGTGGCCCGGGCGGGGGTCCAGGTCGAGGAGGGGCTGTTTGCCGCCCCGCCCTGGCCATTATTCGCATTGGAGGTGCTGTCCTTGAACTCCCCGGGCGTGCCGTTCCCGCTCTCCTTAAGATGCCAGACGCCCTGGAAATAGCCGTCCCAGACCCCGGTTTTGTTTTCCTGTGAGGTGGTGATCGCAGCGTTGCCGTAGCAAAGATAAATAACCGTATCCGTGGTATGCGAAACCGTCGGCACCCGCACCCAGAAATTGACGGTCCCGGTGTTAGGATCATAACTCTCGATCTCATGGTCGAGCTTATTGGCGCCCGCGCTGTCGGAGGTGAAGATGATGTCGAAGCCGCTTGCGTTAGTTACCCTTCCGCCGTTGGAGAACGTCGCCAGGTACGGATATACCCCTGAAAAAAGCACGGGGAAATTAGTTTGATCCGTATTCGGGACTTTGGCGTGGTTGATGGTGACGGTACGTTTATAAGAATAGCCAGTGGTGCAGGGCGCACCGCCAATCAGCACCTGATAGCTTCCCCACTCTATACCCGCGCGTGCCGCCTGGTACGCGCTCGAACCCTGCACATCGAGAGCCGAACTGGTCTGCTGGGTGCCGGAGATCGTCAGGATGAACGCGCCCAATGCTGCCAGAATCACCAGCAGGAAAATCGCCGTGATCAGGGAAAACCCGGAATTCTGTTTAAGGCACATTGCTGACATGGACCGAGTCGTAAAGTGTAACGGTTTCATTTCTCCCTTGACTGTCCGGTTCAGCGACGCTCAGGCTCATCGTGACCAGACCGTCGCGCTGCGCTACAACGGCAGCGTTGTACGTGAACGTGCAGGCGCTCACGTGGCTTGCGAGCAACGCGTTTACCGGCGCGGTGGAGAGCGGTGCCGCGCCGTTATTGTTGGGCTGACTCGCCTGGATCGCGTAGCCTGAATAACGCGTAAGCGTGCCGCCGACCGGATCGCAAACGTAGCTGACCGGGCCGGTAATAACATCGAAGCGGCTTGCCGGCGAAGGAAAACCGAACGTTTGGGCGGCAATAATGAATTCGTCATAGTTGCTGCCAGCAGCAGTACACGAGCTGCACGCGGCGCTGCTATTCGCCGGAGGCGAGGAACTGCAGGTACAGGTGCTGCTAATCTGGGCTTTATTGGTATTGGGCGATTCGTAAGCGCTTGCGCCAGGGATGCCCAGGTTGAAGACAACCACATAATCGGTGGTGAGAATTTGCGCTGAGTTCGGAATGTTTCCCAAAGTCTTGAAGCAGGTATCGGTCCCGGTGCTGGGCGAAGCGTAAAAGCTCAAAATGTCCTCGTCGGCCGCCCGCGGATCGTCGTTGGGGCAGGCCGGCAAGGTCGAGGCGCCCGAAGTGATAGCGCGGTAGCGCCCTCCGGTTCGAACATCCAGGTATTCCAGATAATAAACGCTGCCCACGTTGGTGACCCGTATGCTGTTCGGCAGTGCATTGCGCAAATCGCGCCCCATACGGCGCAGGGCGGTATCGGCTATATCGGTCAATTCCGCGCGCAGCGCCGTGTCCACGTAGCCTGTCACCGGCCCGCGCATGAACACGGCCACCGTGGTGACAATGATGCCGGAGATGACGATGACCACCACCATTTCCATCAGCGTGAAGCCTGCTTGTTGCACAAAATTTTCGTTGTTCGAGTTCATCACTGAGTCCCGTTGGGGGCATAGCGGGCGCGATAGCCGTCGAGTGTCACCGTGGTGCCACCCGGACCGGTCACCGTCACGGTAATGCGCAGCGACTCGGTGACAGGGAGTGTCCCTATTGCTTCCTGCACCACAGTTATCTGAGCACGGTAACCGGCATTCGTCAGAGTGGCATTGCAGCTGCCTGTAATATCGCAAATGCCGCTGGGCGACGCCGTATTGGTATCGAAGCCGCTGTAGTCGCCAACATTGTCAAATGGGGTAGTCAAGGAATAGCGGGTCTCGCCCGCCGTCGGGCCAATCCCCTGAACGGTGGTGGCGCAGCCCGGCTGGCTGGGAGTAGAAGGGCAGCTTGCAGTGACGACAGGGCAGGCTGCAATACTAACATTCGCGTCATTGGGGTCACAGAATGTAAACGGCATTAACTCAACTTCTTCCAGTAATGATTCGGCAATCGCCAGTGCCTGCTTTCGTACCACAGGGTCGGCGCCGGTGCGGATAACTTTATTCAACACCAGCGTAATTCCCGCAACGGCGATGCTGACAATCACGATAAAGAAGACGAGCTCGATCAGCGTAAAACCTCCCTGGCGCGAATAATGGGGTTTGCAATTGCTGTTCTTAATGCACATAGCCAGTGTTGGTTTCAACGGTAACGGTGCGGCTTGGTGATGTTCCAATAGTTATCGTTGTCGTTGCCGCAGCACTGCTGACAGCGCCGAGCGCTGTGAAAATTACCGGCGATGCACTGGAGCTGGCAGTCGTCCCGGTCTTGGCAGTCACGGTAAATGGCGACGAACCGTCGATTGGGCTGGGCAGGTTGGTATTGCAGGTCGAGCTCGAACCGGCTGCCGAGGCGTAAGTGAGATTGATCGAGGATGCGGCAATGTTCATACATACGTTGCGCCTCAGCGCGATGGCTGATTTTTGAGCATAACGGCCAATCGCCAACGTCTGATCGTAAAAACCACGGTCGTAATACTGCTGGGACACGAAAAAGCGCGGCACTGCGATCGCTGCGAGAATGCCGATGATTATCAGCGTGGTAACCATCTCCACCATAGTAAAACCCGAGTGTTTCATCTCATTGCCTCGATGCACTCGTTTCACGTTCATTGAAAATAACGTACCAAGTTAAAAAAAGGGGTGGGAAGCCGCAGTTGCGTCAACCCACCCCATTTATCTGAAATGCTATTTTAGGCCATCTACCGATGGCGTCTTCTAGCCCATCCTCAACTCAAGCTTATGAACAGTTGCCGCTCGTTATATTGGTTTTAGTAATGGTCGGCGGAGCAGTAGTTGTAGCAGCAGTGTAAGTCACGTTGCAGCTCGGATGGCCGGAGTCGGTTGCCACGCTATACGGGGCGGATCCGCTCGCGCTGAAATCGGTTGAAGACGTTTGAATGTTGGATGCAACCCCGATACCAGCGTTATTGTCAGTCGGATAGCCGTTCGACATCGTGACGACAGAGCCTTCCATCGTGATGCTTACATTGGAGGCCACCTGCGCGACCAACTGTGCGGCATGGGCCAGCGATCCCGCTGAGCTCAAGGCCGCTGCTGCGCCATTTGCTTTCGCCATGCGCGCATCCGTGCTAATGGTAATAAATCTCGGCAGAGCCACAGCCGCAAGTATTCCCAAAATCACGATGACGACCACCAGTTCAATCAAAGTAAAACCAGATTGTTGCTTAAACATGATCAATACTCCCTCTTGGGGCCGAAGCCCCGTTGGTTAAGGGGCCGCAGCCCCCACGCAGTCCACCGTGCTACTCACCGGAATGGCCGCAGCGCATTCGCTAGAAATAGACCGGCGTACCCCTTCATGCGGCATATTCCACATGCCGCGGTGAAATCTTTCTTTCAGGATAAAGTGAGCAATATCCATGCCTAAGACAGCACAAGCCATAGGGATAGTATGACATAGATGCTGCCTGCGATAATAAGTGCCGCAACGATGCGGTAATTGCGCAAAATCGATTCGTCAGGTCTCAGGTGCATTTCCTCCATGACCTTCAACGATTTTTCGGTCGCATACCAGCGGTTGGCCCATTGCTCAAAACGCTTGAATGCGCTCGGACGAACCACCAGAAAAAATCCCATGATCAGGGCCAAAAGGCTGGCGAGAGCCAGTGTGACTCCCAGCGCATTCAAGAGCCATGCCGTAACTTGCTGATTGAGCGCGGGGCCCAGATCTCCAGCGGCCCTTCTGCCCACCACAAAAAGCATCACGTAAAGGACGTATATGCCACCCACCAGCACCACCGTGCCGACCGCGCGGTGATAACGGTATAAAACCGGCTCTATGTTATGCGGCTTATCCATTGCGGTTGCGAGTTTTTCGGTCCCATACCATTTAGCCATTTTTTGATTGAACCGCAGCACGCTTTCTGGCAAGACTAGCATCCAGATGCCAAGAATTAGGCTGAATATGCACCCCAGCACCACGAATACCAAAAAAGACTGCAGGATTATGTCCGCTGCGAGTTTAGTCACCATGGGCGGAGTTTACCGGGGTCTATCAAGTTTGAAATTCTCCCTTAATTGTATTGTTAGCGACCCGATCTAGGGCGGGTCTCAAAACCCATCCTGCCGTTTTTCCTGATTTCCGGTCTTTCCGGTTTTACGGGCACCATTATAGATGAATTATAGGCTGTCCACCTGTGACGAATTTCACGACATTTTTCGACAACTATCGCCATTTTTGCGTCATAAGCCGGCTTTTGGGAACGCATTGTAATTCCGCAATACGGCGCGATCAAATTGCAAGGCTCATGCATTATGTAATGCGACCTTGGCCAAATCCCAGACCGGCAAGAACACGCCCAGCGCCAGAATAAGAACGAGAACGCCGAGTCCGATGATGAGAATGGGCTCAATTTGGGCGCTTAAATTCTTGACGTCATATTCAACTTCGCGCTCATACAGATGCGCCACTTCCTCCATCATTCCGTCCAATTCACCGGTTTCCTCTCCCACCGCAATCATCTGGTGGACTACCGGGGTGAACACGCCGCTGGAAACCGCGGTGCGAATGACACTTTCGCCGCGCTCCACGCCATCCCGCATTTGCCCGATGCGGTATGCAATATAATCGTTCTCAACCACCTCTGCTACTACGCTCAAAGCCTCCACCACCGGAACCCCGCTTTTGAATGCGAGCGAGAAACTGCGGGCAAATCGGGCCAGAGTCGCCTTCAGCATGATTGGACCTGCAATCGGCAGACGCAGCTTAAACCGGTCCCATTCATATCGGCCCCTCGTGGTGGCCACAAACGAACGGAACGCAAACACCATCAAAAGCACAATTGCCAACATTACCGGCCAGTAGTGCACCGTGAAATTGGAAAAACCTATCAATATCCTTGTCATGAGTGGCAGCTCGGCTTTGAAACTCTTATATATGCCGCCAAAGGCAGGTATAACAAAAATGTTGATCACCACCATTGCTAATGCCATTACGATGATTACAAAGGTGGGGTAACGCAAAGCGGCCTTGATGCGCCCCTGCATTTCGTTTTCGAATTCCAGGTGGCTAAAGAGTCGGAGAAATACTTCCTCCAGCGTACCGGTGACTTCGCCTACCCGCACCATGCTGATGTAGAACTGTGAAAATATCTTGGGGTGGGCGCGCAATGAAACGCTGAGCTCGCGGCCGCTGTCGAGACTCTTGCGAATTTCGTCCAGCGCCTTGGCAAAAGTCCGATTTTCTACAGACTCCTGCAAACCCGTCAAAGATCGAAGTATAGGCACGCCCGCCTTGAGCAGGGTGTACATCTGGCGGCTGAACAACATCAGGTCCACGAGCTTCACCTTTTCGGCGAAAGCGGTTGACATCCATTTACCGAGTTCCTGCAGGGTGGGTTCGCCAGCAGGAAAAATATCGATCGGGGTTATTCCCGTGTTGTACAACTGATCAGCGACCGCAGCCGCACTGGTGTTTTCCTGCCTGCCGCGTACCAACTGGCGGCGAGCATTGCGTCCCTTGTAGGCAAAAAATGGCATTTTTCAATCTTCTACTTGGCTGGCGATACTCATGACCTCGGAAACGGTTGTCTTTCGTTCCAAAGCCAGTCTGAGCGCGTAATGTCGCAACATTTTCCCTGCCAATTGCTGCTGGGCGGCTTGAATAAAGACATTTGGATCTGCGCGGTTGGCCGCTTGAACCAGAGGCGGGGTCATCTCCAGCATTTCATAGACTGCGATGCGACCTTGAAACCCGGTATTGCTGCAATTCGGACAGCCACGGCCGCGGGCAAACTTGAGCTGCGCAAGTTTCTCTCCCAGTTCGTGAGCAAGCCAGGAATGCTCGTGTGAATCGGGTACATAAGGTTCGGTGCAGCTTTCGCAAATTACCCGCAGCAAACGCTGGGCGAGCACCGCCTGCAGCGAAGTTGCAACCATAAAGCTCGGCGCCCCCATGTCAATCAGGCGGATTGGAGTACTGGCGGCGTCCTTGGTATGCAGGGTGGAAAATACCATGTGGCCGGTAATCGCGGCGCGCAAGCCAATCTGCACAGTCTCTTGGTCGCGCATTTCACCAACCAGAATGACGTCCGGGTCCTGACGCAATGTTGAACGCAGGACGCGCGCGAAGCTGAGCTCAATTTTTTCGTTGACCTGAATCTGGTTCACTCCAGGAAGCCGGTATTCCACCGGGTCTTCGACAGTGATGATTTTCTTGTCGGGCGTATTGAGTTTGGCGAGCGCGGCATATAGCGTCGTGGTTTTGCCGCTGCCGGTCGGTCCCGTCACCAGAATCATTCCGTTGCTGCGCTGGATGATATTGAGGAACCTTTCAAGCATTTCTTTCGGCATGCCGAGCCGGTCAAGGCCAAGCATCCCGCGGCCCTGGTTTAGCAGACGCATCACCACAGATTCGCCGTACTGCGTCGGCATGGTGGAAATTCGGACATCTATAGGCTGGTCGCGCACCCGGACATTGAACCTGCCGTCCTGCGGCATGCGCTTTTCCGCGATGTCCAGCCCCGACATGATCTTTAGTCGCAGTGCCATGGCGGGCGCGATTTTTTTGTCCGCCTCGGATTGCGTTAGCATTGTGCCGTTGATGCGGAAGCGAATTCTCAGTGCGTGCTCCTGGGGTTCAATGTGCACATCGGAGGCATTTACTTGTGTTGCATCTTCGAACACCGATTGCAGGAGTTTTACGACCGGCGCTTCCTCGGCGCCGAGTGTTGCGCCTAGCGTGCCGAAGTCGATGTAGGTATCACCCAGGTCCTGTTCCAGTTCCCGCGCCAGCCCGCTGATTTCCTCAGTTCGGCGGTAAACCCTTCCCACCACGTCCAGCATCATGCCTTCGGTTATCACCGCAAGATCTAGATTGCGCTTTAACTGCCGCGACAGTTCGTCGTAAGCAAGCAGGTCGGTTGGGTCGACCATGCCTATCAGGTAAGTCGTTTTGCGATCTTCCAGTACCAGCGCCCGCAATCGTCGCGCCTGGACTCCAGGAAGTTTGCGTACGACTTCGGCGTTGACGTTGTGATATTTGAGGTTGATATATGGGATATTGAGCTGCTTGGCGAGAGCCTCTGCTACCTGCTCTTCGGTGACAATCCCGTTCTCGATGAAGATGCGCCCCAGCTTGCGCCCGCTGTGCTTTTGCTGCTCGAGCGCGGCTTTTACCTGCTCTTGCGTGACCACGTTGAGCAGCACCAGGATTTCGCCGATGCGGATTCTTTCAGGCCGTGCCATAAAATTCCTCTCTATACTTTTTAGAGCGTTTTACAGCAAGCACACTCGATGCCTTGAACCGCTAAATTAGCTTTTTTTCCATTATGATACAAGGAATATGTTCCATTTAGTGTTGTATCAGCCCGAAATTCCCCCAAACACCGGAAACATTATCCGCCTGTGCGCAAATACCGGAGCGTCACTGCATTTGATCAAGCCATTGGGGTTCAGACTGACCGACCGGCAATTGCGGCGTGCCGGTCTCGATTACCATGAAATCGCCCACGTCGCTCTGTATGAGAACTGGGAACGCTGCCAAGAGCACTTTTCAGGACGTCGTTTGTTTGCCGTCACGACCCGGGGCAAGCAACGTTACGACGAGGTCTTATTCAGTCCGGGCGACGCATTTGTTTTCGGTCCAGAAACGCGAGGATTGCCGGCATTTCTTCTCGAGAGTTTTCCGCAACAAAGCCGCATCCGCTTGCCAATGCTGCCACACAACCGCAGCCTGAATTTGGCGAACGCCGCAGCGGTGGTGATTTATGAAGCATGGCGGCAGGCCGGATTTAACGGCGGTCAATAGCCTTCAGCTTTCGGATCGCGATCGAGCAGCTCTTGCAGCGCAGTTTTCGCGGCGACATTCTCATGCAGCACGCGGCTTACCGCCCGTGTAATGGGCATCTCCACTTTTAGTTCACCCGCGAGGCGGTATACCTCGCGCGCGGTAGTCACTCCCTCCGCCACATGACCGAGCTTAGCGAGTATTTGCGAAAGTGGTTGTCCGGCCGCAAGCATCAACCCGACTTGCCGATTGCGTGAGAGATCGCCGGTGCAAGTAAGAATCAGATCACCAGCACCGGCCAAGCCCATGAAGGTTTCCGGCCTTCCGCCCATTTTTATGCCCAAGCGGGTGATCTCCGCTAAGCCACGTGTGATGAGTGCCGCCCTGGCGTTATGACCCAAGCCCAGACCATCGGCAATGCCTGCCGCAATCGCAATCACGTTTTTCACCGCGCCTCCGATGGCGACGCCGATCACATCATCGCTGGAGTAAATGCGCAAGTTCCGGCTGTGCAATTCCTTCGTTGCGGCCTGTGCAAATTCATTGTCAGCGGAAGCAAAGGTGAGCGCGGCGGGTAGTCCTCGCGCCACTTCCTGGGCAAAGCTCGGCCCGGACAAAATGGCGTAGGAGATTCCCTGCGCAAATTCCTGGGACGCCACCTGGTTTGGCAAACATTGGCCGCCGGGCTCGAAACCCTTGCACGCCAAAACTCCCGGCACCCGGCTGGACTTCATTGCGCGCAGGGTCTGCCGCAAGCCCTGCGTCGGCACGGCAATCAGCGCTAGCTTGGCCTGCCCCAGCGCATCGCTTATGGCCGAGTGGATTTCAATGCGCTCCGGCAGAGTAAATTCCGGCAGAAAACGCGAGATGCGGCGGGACTTGAGGTGGGCAAAATGCGCGGCATCAAATTCCCACAAGCTGATGTCATGGCGCGACGAAAGGGTGATCGCGAGCGCAGTGCCCCACGCGCCCGCGCCCAGAACCGCGAGCCTCATACACCCCACACCTGATTGATGCGTATATAACCCGTTTGTCCGTCGCGATGACGCACTTTGATCCAGCCTGGATCAGAGAATTCCAGCAGCTCCAGCAACACCGACTGCTCGGCCTGAAATACCAGGGGAGCATTGTCGCTGGCCGCCTGACGAACGTCGGCAACCGGCACGTTCACCATCACGCTGCGTTTATTGCTAAGTGATTTCTTTTCCACCCAAGCAAGCTCTCCGCTGGCGGCACGCACCTTGATCCAGTCCTCCAGCACCACCACGACTTCCAAGGGATAATCACGGCCCAGAATATATAGCTTCTGGGCTTTCAATGAAGGCGCGTCGTATAGCACGGCCGCGTCCGTCGCTACAGAACGGAATTCCGCAGCCGCAAGAGGATCGGTCATTGCGCACATCAATAGAGCAATTAGGCAAAAACGCATGATCGAAAAAATTTAGTGAGTCGTTTCCGCGCTGGGCTGAGATTGTTGCCGGCGATGTTGATACAGGGCCTCGAAATTCACAGGATTGAGAATCACCGGCGGAAAACCGGCGCGGCTCACAACATCCGAAACCACTTCCCGCGCATAAGGAAAGAGAATATTCGGACAGGCAATACCCAGTATCGGTTCAATTTCTTCTTTTGCCACATTTCGGATATGAAATATTCCCGCCTGCGCCGCCTCCACCAAAAACATGGTTTTGTCTTTAAGCTTGGCGGTGATGGTAACCGTCAGCACGACCTCAAAAACGCCTTCGCTAATCGGATTGCCTTGAGTATGGAGCTGCACGTCGACCTGAGGCGCTTCGCGTTCCAGGAAAATGCGCGGCGCATTGGGTACTTCCACAGACAGGTCTTTTACGTAGAGTTTTTCGATCGAAAATACCGCCTGCTGTTTCTCGCTCATCGGGTGCGCCTGTATTCCAGAATACAGTTGCCACCGCCGCCGGACAGCAATTCGCCCAGCTTGCCGGCATGTTCCAGCGCCGCCAGCTCTTCGTATCCACCCACGTGGTGGCCGTTGATATAGATCTGCGGGACGGTGCGGCGGCCGGTGTTTCGCATCATCTCGGCACGCTTTTCGGGATCGAGATCTACGCGGATCTTGGTAATCTTCGAAACACCTTTGGCGCGCAGTAATCGTTCCGCCATAATGCAAAACGGGCAGATTCCGGTCGCGTACATGCTTACTATCGACATCTCAGGAACCTTTCTCGATCGGCAAGCTCGCCTGTTCCCATGACGCAAGCCCGCCTTTCAACCTGACGGCTTCGTTAAAACCATTTTCGCGGAGTACTGCACAGGCTTTTGCTGACACGGTGCTATTGTGGCAGCTGACGAGAACCGGCCGTGCCTTGAATTTCTCAAGCTCGCGCATGCTCTGATTCAACCGCGACAGCGGAATATGTTTCGCATGTGGAATATGACCCGCCGCGAACTCGGCACCCTCGCTCACGTCCAGCACCAGTGCGTCGCGCCGATTTATGAGTTGAACTGCTTCCAATGTGTCGATTTCGTTCCCGCCGTAAATGCGACCCGAAATTATCGGCCAAACCAACATCGCTCCGCTCGCCACCGCCAGCAAGATGAGCCAGATATTATTTTGTACGAATTCCAGCAGCATGTTCTTGGAGTTTCTGATTAGACAATTCTAGCAGAGGCTCAAGTTCCGCGGGGTTTTGGGACCGCAAAAAACGTACCGCCTTGGCGAAGTTTCCAAGTTCGTCCGGATAAGCAATAGCGGCGCCTTGAAACTGCGTTTTTGCCGCTTCCGCCTGGCCGTTGAGCGCCAGCAAAATCGCCTGCTGATACACCACCAAGCTGATAGGAGCAAAATGCATCACCCGGCTGTTCAATTCGAGCTTGTCTGAAAGCTTATCTTTGTTGAGAACTATTGCGCCGGTGTAGGCCAGCTCTATGTATGGCGCAAGAAGCGAGTTACGGTGAATTTGCAGCAGCTCGTCGTGCAATTTCCTGAGCCCTGCCGCGCTCAGGTCCTCTGGTCCTTTGGCGAAAAGCGTCTCCTCAAGGTTGCGGTAGTTGTAAACCAAGGAAATGGCGGACGTCCATCCTAATAGCAGGATTAACGCAAAGCTGATTCTGCCCATGCGCTTCATCTCCAGCCTATAGAAACGGGTTTCTCCAAGACCCAGCAACACCGCGGCTATGCCGAGAAAATGCGCATACCACAACGGAAATTCCAGCAAGCTGTGCATACCGATGACCGCCAGCAGCGCCAACAGCCACCAAAGATTAATATCCAAAGCCATGCGTCTCAACCCGTGCAGCCAGATTGCCGCACCGGCCACGACCAGCGTGGCGCCTACCAGGCCGGTTTCTACAAGCAATTGCATGACGATATTGTGTGCATGATTGTATAAGCCGACGAGAGCGTGGCTTTTAAGCGTTACCCCGTACAGGAAATGCTGCCATGCGAACTGGCCCCATCCCACACCCAGCAACGGGGACTGCAGAAAGATATGCCATGCTTCCTGCCACAACTCAAGGCGAATGCTGCCACTGGCGGTATCAAATAATTTATCAGCCGAGGTAATCGCTGGCACCGGCGCGACAATTAGGGATAATTTCACCAGCCATTGCATCAACGCCAAACCAAGGACCAGCAGGACACAAGACTTCAACAAAGCGAGGTGTTTTCGATCTTTCCAATACCAGCCTGCCGACAATGCCAGCATTGCCAAAAGAAACAGCCAAGCGCTGCGTGAACTGCTCAATGCCAGAACAAAAAGCAATAACAGCGCGAAAACTGCCGCTACCGCCCAATTTAACCTACGGCTGGCGTACAAAAACACCAGCGAAGCGAGAGCCAAGCAAGAATAGTCGGCGAAATGATTCCGTTGCGCTAGATTGCCGAAAACTGCGGTTTCGGTTTTTGCCGCGACCAGTGGATCGATAAAGGTATGAACCTGATAATGCTGAAGCAAACCCACAATGGCACTCAATACTCCTCCTGCAACGAGACACCATGCCAGGGCAGCAGCAACTTCCGCTAATCCAATCTCGCGCCGCAGAAAATATCCGAGCGATATCAGAAAAACGGTCCATAGCAAATACGCCAATGCAAACAGCGCCTGCTCGGTATAATCAATCTTGCCAAGAGTCAATTGCAGTAGCAGCAATGCACCCAATGCCAGAGGAAAAAGCGCAACCCGCGGCAACTCCGGATCATTCCAGTATCTTTTGCGCAGCAGCGGAGTGAGCGCGGCCAGCCCCAAAGCAAAAGCCAGCGATTCAGTGTAGAAACTAGGAAGAGGGAATTGACGATGCGGTTGCAGGAATGGAAGCACCCACATCAAACCCACTAGGGCGAGACTGACACGAGGGGAACCGAGAAATGCAGTGAGACGTTTTATCGTCAAGAGAAGTCGCCAGGGAAATATAATAAAATGATACAGCATATTCATATTCCGCCGAGTTTATAAGCGCATGAGAAAAGTAGTCTTGCTGCGTCATGGTGAAAGCACCTGGAACAAGGAAAACCGCTTCACCGGCTGGACAGATGTTCCTCTATCCAAAAAAGGCGCGCAGGAAGCAAAGACGGCCGCGTTACTCTTAAAGGAAAACGGTTTTGTATTCGACGTAGCGTTTACCTCCCTGCTCAAGCGTTCGATAAAGACCTTATGGATCGTCCTCGAGGACATGGAATTGATGTGGGTACCCGTACATCTTTCCTGGCGGCTCAACGAGCGGCACTACGGCGCTTTGCAGGGGCTGAACAAATCCGAGACTGCCGCCAAGTTCGGGGAAAAGCAGGTACTGGCATGGCGCAGGAGCTATGACGTGCGCCCGCCCGCGCTTGACAAATCCGACGAGCGTAATCCGAGCAAGGACCCAAGATACCGAGGTATTCCGGAAAAATACCTGCCATTGACCGAATGCCTGAAGGACACCGTCAAGCGCTTTCTGCCTTACTGGAATGAAACAATTGCTCCTGCGATAGCCTCCGGTCAAAACGTGATCATCTCGGCGCATGGCAATTCCCTGAGAGCGCTGGTCAAGCACCTTGACGAAATCAGTGACGAGGAAATTGTGGAACTGAACATCCCCACAGGCATGCCGTTGGTGTACGAACTGAACAATAAGCTGCAGCCGTTGAAACACTACTACCTGGGTGACGAGCAATCGGTGAAGCAGGCGATGCAGGCGGTCGCCAACCAGGGAAGAGCCAGCGCATAGAATTGGCAGACGATACGGTGCCTTCCTTCCTGCAAGACCCGCTGATCAGTTTCTCCGACAACTGCCGACAGCTGAATAACAAAATCAAGCGGCCTGCGCTTGAGAATTGCTTCCTGATTTGTGCAGGCTTGACCGTTTTCTGGCTCGCTTTCAATGCGCCGGTGCACCCGGCACCTAAGGAAGAGCTCCAGCAGTTGCGGAGCCGTATCGAAGCGTTGCAAAAAGAACTGGCAAACGCTGAGGAGTCGAAATCGGAAGCGGCCGACGCGCTCAGAGAATCAGAACTCGCGATCTCGGATGCGAACCGCAAGCTCTACGAACTCAATCGCAAACAGCGGGAGGTCAACGCCCAGCTCGCAAACCTGCAGGCGAAAAGCGCGCAGACCCAGTCAAGCATCCGAAACCAGCAAGCCTTGCTGGAGAAGCTGCTTTACCAGCTCTATTTGGGACAACAGCCTGATTATCTGGTGTTACTTCTGAACGGTCAGGATCCCAATCAGATTTCACGTCAACTTTATTATTACAGCTATATTTCGCGGGCACGAACGGATTTCATTGCGGAACTTCGCAATAACCTTAATGAACTCGATGTTCTTGCATCCAAAACACGCGAAAAAAGCCAGGAACTCAAGGAAATCCAGCTTGAACAGGCTGCCGAGAAACGCCTTCTGGAAAAAGAAAAGATTACCCATCAACAAGTGCTCGCCAGTGTCTCCAGGCAAATTTCCCAGCAGCGCCGCGAGATTGGGACCTTGCAGCGCAATGAGCGCCGCCTGACGCGCCTAGTAGAGAAGCTGGCGAAAATCCTCTATGAGAAAAGACCGCCGGCGAAGCTCAGCAACAACCTGCTTCCGGATTCCACCCTTGATGCAAACCCGTTCCAGCAACTGAAAGGCAGGCTAAATTTGCCGATAAAAGGGGAACTCATAAATCGTTTTGGTAGTCCACGTAACGACAGCGGCTTAACTTGGAAAGGCTTGTTCATTCTTTCGCCAAGTGGGCAGGACGTTAAAGCCATCGCGGCCGGACAAGTGGTGTACGCCGATTGGCTGCGGGGATTTGGCAACCTGATTATCCTGGACCATGGTGGAAATTACATGAGCCTGTACGGAAACAATGAAACCCTTTACAAGCAAGTCGGGGATTACGTCCACGGCGGGGACACCATCGCTGCCGTAGGAAACAGCGGCGGCAATGCTGAATCCGGTTTATACTTTGAAATGAGGCACGAGGGCAAGGCATTTGACCCGCTGGGCTGGGTCACAGTAAAGTAGCTACTTTTTCGCTTCCGCAGGTGCAAGGAGTCTTTTGATGCGCAACAAGTTAGGGCAAATCGGGCTAGTAGTCCTGGGCGCGCTGCTGGGCGCCACGCTTAGCCTAAATTATTCGGCGGTAGCCGATAAAGAAGCCAGTTCGCCTCTACCCATCGAGCAGTTGCGCGCCTTTACGGAAGTATTCGGTCGCATCAAGAACGACTACGTCGAGCCGGTAGACGACAAGAAACTGATTACCGAAGCAATCAACGGCATGCTCTCCGGGCTGGATCCTCATTCAGCCTACCTTGATGCTGAAGCCTTCAAGGAATTGCAAGTAGGAACGCAGGGCGAGTTCGGAGGCTTGGGCATCGAAGTCGGCATGGAAGATGGTTTTGTCAAGGTGGTTTCGCCGATTGAAGATACGCCAGCCTATAATGCCGGACTCAAAACCGGTGATCTCATCATCAAGCTCGATGATACCGCGGTCAAGGGCATGACCCTAAACGAAGCAGTCAAACGCATGCGGGGTAAGCCGAATACACAAATTACCCTGACCGTTGTGCGCAAGGGCGAATCCAAACCTCTGGTTTTCACCCTGACTCGCGCCATCATCAAGGTACAGAGCGTGAAATCCAAGATGGTTGAGCCAGGCTATGGCTATATCCGGATCACCCAGTTCCAGGAACACACCGGGGAATCGCTGTCCAAAGCCATCACCGACCTCTATAAACCTGGACCGCTTAAAGGTCTGGTTCTGGACTTGCGCAACGATCCGGGAGGCTTGCTGAACAGCGCGGTGGCGGTATCGTCAGCTTTCCTGGAACCGAATTCACTCGTGGTGTACACCGATGGCCGCACCGAGGACTCCAAGATGAGATTCAGCGCGACTCCGGAAAACTATCTGCGCGGCGATTTCAAGGAGGATTATTTGAAGAAGCTTCCGTCCGCGGTGAAGACTGTGCCCATGGTGGTGCTGGTCAACAATGGCACGGCCTCGGCGTCGGAAATCGTGGCCGGCGCGCTGCAGGATCACAAACGCGCCGTCGTCATGGGAACGCAAAGCTTCGGAAAAGGTTCTGTGCAGACCATATTACCGCTGGGCAATAACACGGCCATCAAGCTTACTACTGCACGGTATTACACGCCCAACGGCCGGTCGATACAGGCGAAGGGCATCACGCCGGATATTACGGTGGAAGAAGCAACGGTTAGCGGCATTGAAGAGCTTCCGCAGTTGCGGGAAGCGGATTTGGAGCACCATCTCACCAATGACAAGCAGCCCGATGAGAGCACCCCGACTTCGAAAGCTGTGCCGTCCAGACCGGTACCCAGAATTAAACCCAAGGGCGGAGACGAAGGCAAAGCCGAGCTTCCGGAATTCGGCGGAAAGAATGATTATCAGCTGAATCAGGCGATCAATTTGCTCAAAGGTCTGCAAATCCTGCAAGGACAAAATTAAGCTTTTTCAGGTGGCCGGAGTCTTTCGGTGGACGACAACCAGCTGATACGCTACAGCCGGCACATTCTCTTGCCGCAGATCGGCATCGAAGGCCAAGAGAAAATCCTCAATTCGCATGCGCTGATTATTGGCGCGGGTGGTCTGGGCTCACCGATTGCGATCTACCTTGCCGCAAGCGGTTTAGGCAAAATTACCATCTGCGATGGCGAAAAGGTGGACCTCACCAACTTGCAGCGGCAAATTGTGCATTACACCTCTTCAGTCGGCACGCTGAAAACGCAATCCGCTCATCACACGATGGCGCTGATTAACCCGGAGGTCACAGTAATCGAAGTGCCAAAACGGGTGGCGAGCGAAGACCTGATGGAGCTAGTGAAAGATGCCGATGTGGTGCTCGACGCGAGCGACAATTTTGCGACTCGACACGCGGTTAACCGCGCCTGCGTTGCGCACTGCAAGCCCTTGGTTTCGGGAGCCGGCGTGCGTTTCGACGGCCAGGTTGCAGTATTTGACTTACGTTACAGCACGAGTCCCTGCTACCACTGCTTGTTTCCCGAAGAAAGCGAACTCGAGGAAACGCGCTGCGCAGTAATGGGCGTGTTCGCACCCCTCACCGGAATCGTCGGAACCGTGCAAGCTGCGGAAGCGCTTAAGGTATTGACCGGCGCCGGCGAAACGCTCAATGGACGGTTGCTAGTGCTTGACGCGCTGTCCATGGAATGGCGCTCCATCAAGCTTTCCAAGGATCCAAAATGCTTCGTTTGCGCTGAAAGAACGCAAGCAGTGGTCGCCTAAGCTCTAATCAGTTCGCGCCACTGGCCGGCCCAGTGTTCCATTGGTTCACGCTTGAAGCCGCTTTTTGCAAACTGGTGCCAGCGACCGGTGACATAGCACATCAGTAGATTCGCTTGCGCCGTGGCATCGGTGCCGGCGGGCAACTCGTTTTGGCTGATAGCAAAGCGCAGCGCCTGCTTGATCGATGCCTCGAGCCGGTCGTGCAAGCGATTGATGCGGGCTTGTAGCCGATCGTCCTCGTTTACCAGCGCATCACCAATCAGCACCCGCGTCATGCCCGGATTTTTTTTCGCGAAGCTCAGGAGCATGCTGATCATTGCTTCCAGCTGCTTTACTCCGCTTTTCTCATCGCTGGTAATTTTGTTGATGAGGCCAAAAATTGATTCCTCGATGAACTCGATGAGACCTTCGAACATTTGCGCCTTGCTGGCGAAATGGCGGTACAAGGCGGCTTCGGAAACATCAAGCTTTTTCGCGAGGGCAGCGGTGGTTATTTTTTCCGCGTGCGGGTTTTGCAGCATTTCCGCCAGCGTGTGCAGGATCTGTAATTTGCGTTCACCTTGCTTGGCCGCCATCGCTAATCCTCAGTTCAGCGTCAAGACACTCATCGCGCGCCCGCACGAATCAGCGTGCCCACGCCTTCATCAGTAAGTATTTCCAGAAGCAGCGCGTGCTCTACGCGGCCGTCTATGATGTGGCAGGTTTTCACGCCGTTGCGGACCGCCTCGAGCGCACAGTTCACCTTGGGCAGCATGCCTCCGGAAATCGTGCCGTCCTCGATCAGAGTCTTCACCTTAGTAGCGTTCAAACCGGTCAACACGTTGCCTTTTTTATCCAGCACTCCTGGCGTATTGGTGAGCAGAATCAGCTTCTCCGCTTTCAGCGTTTCGGCAATTTTGCCCGCCACCAGGTCAGCATTGATATTGTAGGACTCGCCGTTTTCGCCTACGCCGATCGGCGCGACGACCGGGATGAAGTCCTGGCTGTCAAGCAGTGTTACTATTTGTGGATCAACCCCGACCACTTCGCCGACCTGCCCCATATCAAGCCATTCTTCCTGATTCACGCTGCTTCTTAGCTTTAGCTTACGCGCGCGGATAAAATCACCGTCTTTGCCGGTCAGCCCTATCGCCCTGCCCCCGTGTCGATTGATGAGGCTCACGATCTGCTTATTGACCTGTCCTCCCAACACCATTTCCACGACATCCATGGTTTCGCTGTCGGTAACCCGCATTCCCTGGACGAATTCACTTTCCTTTCCGACGCGTTTCAAGAGCTCGTTGACGTGCGGGCCGCCGCCGTGCACCACTACCGGGTTCATGCCTACAAGCTTTAGCAAAACGACATCGCGGGCGAAGCCGTGCCTGAGGAATTCCTCCGTCATCGCGCTGCCGCCATATTTAATGACAATGGTCTTGCCGTGAAAACGCTGAATGTAAGGCAGCGCTTCGGCGAGGTCGTTGGCCTTCTGCTTTGCGTTGGTCGGATTGAGCGGCATGGTATCGTGCCCGGACACGAAGTGCGCTATTTTACACTTTGCAACCGCAAAACAAAAAAGGCGGCACTGGGCCGCCTTTTTTTCAAAGCACTCCGGGGTTAATTGATAGTGAGTCTTTTAGCGGAAACCGCGGCTTTCTTCGGCAGGACTAGTTGCAATACGCCGTCGTTAAACTTAGCCTCTGCTTTGCTTTCGTCTACGTCCTTATCGAGCTGGAAGCTGCGCGAAAATTTCCCGAAATAGCGCTCGCTGCGCAGCACTCGCTCGCCGTCTTTTTCTTCGTGCTCTTTCTTAATTTCCGCATTGATGGCTATGTGCCCGCCATCAATAGAAACGTTAATGTCCTCCTTCTTCACACCCGGAAGCTCGGCTTGTACCTTATATGCTTTTTCGTCTTCACTCACATCGACCTTAAGCATGGGCTGTGACGGAGCTTCGAAACTCACCGGCCGCACGAAGAATCCTCTTAAAAGATCACCAAATACATCGTCAAACGGATCATAACGCGTAATGTTCGCCATAAAAGTTCACCTCCATATTAAGATAACGATTAACCGACGCTGACCAGCGTCCTTGAACGTTATATGGGTCGCCATCCGCGCATTTCAAGTGCCCCGTTTCACTTGCGGTGCGATTCGAAAGCGCCTAGATTTATTAGAATTTTTGCCAATCGTGAAAAACCAGACTGAGCCAGGCCACCTTTCGGCTGCTATGCTCGAAGAATATCGGCCCTACTTGCTGCGTTACGCGCTGCTGCAATTGCGTGACCACGCGTTGGCAGAGGATGCGGTGCAGGAAACGCTGCTCGCGGCGCTGGAAAGCCGCGCCAAATTTTCTGGAAAATCCTCGGCCAAAACATGGCTGACAGGAATTCTCAAGCATAAGGTACTCGATATCTTCCGCAAGCAGGCGAAAGAATCAAAGCAAGTCAGCCTGGAAGCAGAACTGGAAAGCGGTACGGCCGATTTTGATTCACTTTTCCAGCCCGACGGCCATTGGGCGACGTGGCCGCAATCCTGGGCCGACCCGGTTAAAAATCTGGAGAATCGAAGATTCTGGGAAATTTTTGAGATTTGCGCCAAATTGATGCCCGTCAACATTGCCCGCGTGTTCATGATGCGCGAGTTCCTTGGATTGAGCGCCGAAGAAATCTGTAAGGAGATGCAAATTACGGCGACCAACTGCTGGGTCATGCTGTATCGCGCACGCATGAGCCTGCGATTGTGTTTGGAGCATAACTGGTTCGGCGGCAAGTTCGAGGAAAGCTAATGCTGACTTGCAAGGAGGTATCAAAGCTGCTTTCGCAATCCCAGGACCGCCGCTTGAATCTGGTGGAATGGCTGGGATTGAGGATCCACTTTTTTCTTTGTGAGGGCTGCCGGCATTTCCGCGAGCACCTCGCGTTCATCCGCCGGGCTTGCCAGCGCTACCCCGAATAAACTCTTGGAAATTTTGGCGGCGAATTTCTGCGGCCAGTCGCGCCTGGTCCCGGAACATTCACTAGCGCGCTAGTAGAAATTGACCGGAGCCTTTCGAATCAGGGGGCGGTGCTGCGCACTTCAGCCTGCACGTCCATAACAGACTTGCTGCCGTTATCAAGCTGGAAGGTAAGGGTCAGCGGCACCCGGTCACCGGGCTCGAGGCGCTTTTTCAAGTTCAGCAACATAATGTGCAATCCGCCAGGCTCAAGTTTGACCGTCTGCCTAGGTGGAAGATCGAGACTTTTAAGCTGCCGCATTTCCATGACATTGTTCTCCAGCCGCATGACATGTATTTCCGCGTTAGCCGCTACCGGGCTTGAAACGGCGATCAATTTAGCTGGCACGGCGTTGTCGATTTGCAGGTAAACGCCCGCCACGCTTTGGCCGGGAGCGGTGGGCATCACCCAGGCATGAGTTATCGTGACCGCGCCACCCGCGCCAATCGCGCCGCCACTCAGACAAAAAACCAGCATAAGAGCGGCAGATGTGCTTGCTCTTTTCACGGGCTTGCGCTTTTCTCAGGAATCGAAGCAAATAGTATATAATTTTATCCATGCGAAGGACGAAACCTTTTTTTCTGTTCCTGCTTTTATTTCCGTCGCCGCTTTTCGCCCAGCAACTGCCTGTCCCTCCGCCACCTTCAATTGCCGCGAAATCGTATTTGCTGACTGATTATTACAGCAAGCAAATAATTGTCGAACAAAACATCAACCAGCGCATCGAGCCCGCATCGCTTACCAAGCTCATGACTGCCTATCTTACTTTCGCGGCACTCAAGCAAAAACAAATCGCGCTCGATCAAAAATTGCTGGTTTCGACCCATGCCTGGCATGCCGAAGGCTCGCGCATGTTCATCGAACCGGGTAAGTCGGTAAAGGTGGAGGATTTAATACGCGGAATGGTCGTGGAATCGGGCAACGATGCGTGCATTGCGCTCGCCGAAGGCATTGCTGGTAGCGAAAAAACGTTCGCAGAAATGATGAACAGTGAAGCGCAGCGCCTGGGCATGAAGAACACCCACTTCGCGAATTCCACTGGCTTGCCCGACCCGCAGCATTACTCGACTGCGTATGATTTATCTTTGCTGGCCGCAGCGATCATAAACGATTTTCCCGAATACTACCCGCTGTATTCAATCAAGGAATACAAATACAACAACATCATGCAGTACAACCGCAACCGCTTGTTGTGGACCGACCCGTATGTCGACGGAATAAAAACCGGTTACACGGAAAATGCAGGTTATTGCCTCATCTCGAGCGCTAAAAGGGGGCCGCGGCGGCTGATTGCAGTGACTTTGGACACCGCGTCAGACAGCCTCCGGGCCACCGAAAGTCAGAAGCTTCTCAATTACGGATTCCTGTTCTACGACACCGTCCACCTGTATAGCAAAGGTCAAGCAGTGACCAGTTTTACAGTCTGGAAAGGCGAAGAAAATTCAGTCCGAGCAGGATTTGCCGACGACCTTTACTTGAGCCTGCCCAAAGGCCAGTCGGAGCGCCTGAAAGCCACCATGGAAAGCCAACAGCCGTTGACTGCGCCGATCACCGCCGGGCAAAAAGTTGGCGTGGTGAAAATTACCTTAGATGGCAAACCGCTAGCTGAATATCCGCTGATCGCCCTCGACAATGTAGAACTCGCCAATATCCTGGTTCGCGGGTGGGACAGCTTGCGGCTCCTGTTTAATTAAGATTGCATTCCAATTGAGCACGGTTTATCTAAACGGCAACTTCATGCCCCTCGAGAAAGCACAGATTCCGGTGCTGGACCGTGGATTCATTTTTGGTGACGGCGTATATGAGGTCATTCCCTCGTACTCGGGAAAGCCGTTCCGACTCAAAGAACATCTCAAGCGCCTGCAGTTCAATTTGGATAGCATTCGCCTCAAAAACCCGCACACTGTTGCTGAGTGGGCAAAGTTGATTGCGCAGCTTGTCGAACAAAACCAGAACAAGGATCAGTCTATTTATCTGCACATCACCCGCGGCCCCGCCAAGCGCGACCACGTTTTTCCAACGTCGGTCCAGCCCACAGTTTTCATGATGAGCACACCGCTGCAAAGAACACCTCCGGAAATTTTGAAAACCGGGGTAGCCGCCGTCACCGCCCAAGATAACCGATGGCTGCGGTGCGACATCAAGTCCATATCGCTGCTGCCCAACGTGCTGCTTCGGCAATTGGCGGCGGACCACGGTGCCGCAGAGACCATCTTGATACGCGACGGTTTTCTTACTGAAGGCGCTGCAAGCAATATATTTGTAATCAAAAACGGCGTAGTGCTGGCGCCACCGAAGAACCATCTGATCCTGCCAGGCATAACCTATGACGTGGTGCTGGAACTCGCCGCCACCCATTCCATCCCATACGAAATCAGGCCGATTTCGGAAATCGAAGTGCGTTCGGCGCAGGAACTGTGGATGACTTCCTCGGGTAGAGAAATCTTGGCGATCACTCTCCTGAATGGCCAGCCGGTCGCCGACGGGAAACCCGGCAAGCTGTTCTGGCGCATGTTTCAGTTGTATCAAGACTACAAAGCTTCGGTCATGCGGCAGAGCGAAACACAGACGATTTAAATTATCTAGGACCGGCTAATGAATCTGGAGATGTCGTCAATTGAATACCCGTGCGCTTTCCCGATCAAGATCATGGGCAAGACCGAAGCTGGGTTTGCGCAAGCGATAATGCAAATTGTGATGCGTCACGCTCCCGACTTCGATCCGGCAAGCATGGAAATGAAATCCAGCAAAAAAGGCAAATATCTCAGCCTCACCTGCATTATTCAGGCTACTTCGCAAGGGCAGCTCGATGAACTTTACCGCGAGTTGTGCGATCATCCAATGGTCGTAATGGTCCTGTGAAGGAGGAGTCGAGACGTGAGGCTTGAGGCTTTCGATGATGAACCGGCGGGCGGATTACGCGCCTCGTTCGAAAGACCTTACGTATCACTGCGGGTCAGGCATCTGGGCGTCACAGATTACCTCGGCACCTGGCGCGCGATGCAGAATTTTACTACGCGGCGCGACGCCGATACCGAAGACGAGCTTTGGCTCCTTGAACATTTGCCGATTTACACCGTGGGACTGAACGGGAAACCGGAAAATTTGCCCCGGGATAGCATGATCCCTGTGCTCAAGACAGATCGCGGCGGTCAAATCACCTTTCACGGGCCCGGTCAAATCGTAGCCTATTTGTTGCTCGATTTGCATCGTTTGGGCATTGGCACACGCGAGCTCGTCAGACGCATGGAACAGTCAGTAATAGATTTGCTGCAAGAATACAACATAGAGGGAGAGGCGCGGATTGACGCCCCGGGAGTGTATGTAAACGGTGCAAAAATCGCCGCACTTGGATTGCGGGT
>DASPRI010000030.1:0-79273 GCA_035624535.1 Burkholderiales bacterium | reverse complement strand
GGTGGAAAACGCGGAGAGCTGGTTGGCCAAAATCAGGAACGCGGGCGCGATTTTCATTGGCCGTTACAGTTCGGAAGTTCTTGGAGATTATTGCGCCGGGCCGAATCACGTGCTGCCGACTTCACGCAGCGCGCGCTTTTCCTCGCCCCTGGGCGTGTATGATTTCCAGAAACGCTCCAGCGTAATCGGCGTATCCAGGCAAGGCGCACTTAAACTCGGCAAGATTGCGGTGGAACTTGCCATGGGTGAGGGACTGCAGGCGCACGCCAAATCCGCCCTGTATCGCATGAAATAGCTGTGAAGTTTTTCCGATGAATGCCAATTCCCCTGAACAGGTGTTGCGCGAAGATATCCGGGCGTTGAGCCCTTATCCCGTTTCCGAGCGCACCGGATTGGTGCTGCTCGATGCAATGGAGAACCCGCATCCTTTGCCCGAGACCTTGCAGGCCGAGATTGCGCAACTTGTGAGCCATGCTGCCATTAATCGCTATCCCGATTCGCAATCTGTGCGACTCAAAGAGCGGCTGCGTGACGCAATGGATATTTCCTCGGAGCTGGGAATTATGCTCGGTAACGGCTCTGATGAGCTGATTCAGATTATCGCTTTGGCGGTCGCCAAGCCGGGCGCGAGCTTGCTCACCGTGGAACCGGCTTTTGTGATGTACCGAATGATCGCCAGCTACGCCGGGTTGCGTTATACGGGCGTGCAGCTTGGTGCAAACTTTGCGCTGGATGTCGAGGCGGTAATCGCGGCTATCGAACAAAATCAGCCGGCGCTAGTTTTTGTTGCCTATCCAAACAATCCGACCGGGAATCTTTTTGACCGTGACGGAATGACGCGCATCATCCAGGCAGCGCCCGGTCTGGTGGTGATCGACGAGGCGTATCACATCTTTGCGCAACAGACTTTCGTGCCGCTTCTAGCCGAGATTCCCAATCTGCTCGTGCTGCGCACGCTTTCTAAACTGGGTATGGCGGGACTGCGGCTGGGTTTTTTGGTTGGCCGTGGGGACTGGCTCGCGCAACTCGAAAAGCTGCGTTTGCCGTATAATGTAAATGTGCTGACGCAAATCGTTGCTGAGAAGCTCCTGCAGCACATGGACGTGTTGCGAGTACAGGCTCGGGAAATTAATTCGCAGAGAGACCAGTTGTATGCGGAATTATCGGAGCTTCCGAGCGTGCGGGCCTATCCGAGTGATGCAAACTTCATTCTATTCCGCGTGACGCAGGCAGACGAGGTATTTGAAGGTTTAATAAAGCGCGGAGTTCTCATTAAGAATTTGAATCGCAGTCACCCCCTGTTGAAAAATTGCTTGCGCGTGACGGTGGGCACCGCTCAGCAAAACCAGATGTTCATGCAGGCGCTCAAGCAAAGCCTGATTCCATAACATCCTTTATTCAAAAACTTCCATGCGCAAGGCACAGGTTACTCGCAATACCTTGGAAACCAAAATCGGCGTGAAACTCAATCTCGACGGTAGCGGTAAATCAAAGCTTTCCACCGGTGTGGCTTTTCTCGACCATATGCTCGATCAGGTAGCACGCCACGGCATGCTGGATCTGGAAATTTCGGCAAAGGGCGATTTGCAGGTCGATTCGCACCACACCGTGGAAGACATCGGAATTACGTTCGGCCAGGCGTTCCTCAAGGCACTGGGCACGAAAAAAGGTGTGCGACGCTTCGGATTCGCCTATGTGCCGCTGGATGAAGCGCTGTCGCGGGTGGTGGTGGACTTGTCGGGACGGCCGGGGCTGGAATTCAACTTGAAGTTTACGCGGGCCCGAATCGGCGAGTTTGATGTCGACTTGGTGCACGAGTTTTTCCAGGGATTCGTCAATCACGCGCTGGTGACTCTGCACATAGATAATCTGCGCGGCAAAAATGCGCATCATCAGTGTGAAACGGTGTTTAAAGCCTTTGCCCGCGCGTTGCGCATGGCTTCAGAAATCGATCCGCGAAATTCCGGCAGACTGCCTTCGACCAAGGGAAGCTTGTAAACAAGACCGTCCTCGATGATCGACATCGCAGTAGTGGATTACGGGATGGGCAACCTGCGCTCGGTAGCGAAAGCGCTCGAGCACGTCGCCCCTGAAGCCAAAATCAGCGTAACGGATTCCGCGCAGCAAATTCGCGATGCTAAGCGGGTGGTATTTCCTGGTCAGGGAGCGATGCCGGATTGCATGCGCGAGTTGGATACGCGTGGCTTGCGCGAGCCATTGCTGGAAGCCGCCGCGACCAAGCCGTTTCTGGGTGTTTGCATTGGATTGCAGATGCTGTTCGAGTGGAGCGAAGAAGGCGGCGTAGAAGGTTTAGGGGTGCTGCCGGGCAAAGTGCGGCGCTTTCCGAAAGACGCAATGGTCAACGGACACGGAGCCAAGCTGAAGGTGCCGCATATGGGCTGGAACCAGGTAGAACAAAAAGGGTCACACGCGTTGTGGAACGGCATCTCATCGGGTAGCCGGTTTTATTTTGTCCACAGTTATTTTGTCGAAGCTGGCGACACCCGGCAAATTGCAGGAGTGAGCTTCTACCCTTTTGCCTTTACCTGCGCCGTGGCGTGCGATAATATTTTTGCCGTCCAATTTCACCCGGAGAAGAGCCAGTCCGCAGGCCTGCGTTTGCTTGCGAATTTTGTCAATTGGAATGCGAACACTCCCGCCGTGTCTTGACGCCTATCTTCCACGAAACGCCGATTTGTGTTGTATTATTGAATCGTGAACTCAAAACGCGCTAGCCGGGTTTCCCGCGCCTGATTGGTTCAATCCCGAATTCGAAGCGATGTTGATAATTCCTGCGATCGATTTGAAAGACGGGCAGTGCGTGCGTTTGAAGCAAGGCTCGATGAAGGACGCCACGGTATTTTCCGGTGCTCCGGGCGAGCAGGCAAAAAAATGGGTGGAACAAGGCGCCAGACGACTGCACGTCGTGGACTTGAACGGGGCGGTTGCCGGCAAACCCAGGAATGAACCGGCGGTCAAGGAAATTGTTGCGGCTGTAGGAGATCAAGTTCCGGTGCAGCTGGGCGGCGGTATCCGCGACATGGATACCATTGAGCACTATCTGGATGACGGCATTACCTATGTCATCATTGGCAGCGCAGCGGTGAAAACGCCTGGTCTGCTTCACGAAGCATGCTATGCCTTCCCCGGCCATATCATGGTCGGGCTGGATGCGAGGGGCGGTAAAGTAGCGGTGGACGGCTGGTCAAAAGTCACCGGCCACGACGTTGTGGACCTCGCAAAGAAATTCGAAGATTACGGTGTCGAGGCGGTCATTTATACCGACATCAGCAGGGACGGTATGTTGAATGGGATCAACATCGAAGCCACCGTGGAGCTTTCCCGCGCACTTACGGTCCCGGTAATTGCCAGCGGTGGCTTGGCCAGCTTGGATGACGTCAAGGCACTGTGTAAAGTGGAGTCTGAAGGCATTATCGGGGCCATAACTGGCCGAGCGATTTACCAGGGCACCTTGAATTTCAAAGCAGCCCAAGTGCTTGCGGATAAATTGGGTTCGAAAGCTAAGTCCTGAGACGCCCACACGCATATTCCCTGGGAATTTCAAGCAGGATAGTTGACCTGATTTTCCCTAGCTCCACGCCGGCGGAATACTGATTTATGGGCCTAGCCAAACGCATCATCCCCTGTCTGGATGTCACTGACGGGCGCGTGGTCAAAGGCGTAAATTTCCTAGGTTTACGCGATGCCGGCAATCCGGTGGAAATCGCGCGCCGCTACGACGAGCAAGGGGCGGACGAACTCGCATTTCTCGATATCACCGCCAGCTCGGATGCGCGCGGCCTTATTCTTCCGGTTGTCGAACAGGTGGCGGCTCAGGTCTTTATCCCGCTAACGGTGGGCGGTGGCGTGCGTTCGATTGCGGACGTACGAAGCCTGCTGAACGCCGGCGCCGACAAAGTTAGCATCAACACTTCTGCGATTGAAAACCCACAACTGGTGGCGGACGCAAGCGGCCGCTATGGCGCGCAATGCATTGTGGTGGCCATAGACGCGAAACAGGCGGGCAAGGGAGGAAGGCCATGTTGGGAGGTGTTCACTCACGGCGGGCGCAAAGCCAGTGGCCGCGATGCGGTAGAATGGGCAAAGCAAGTGGAAGCGCTAGGAGCGGGTGAAATTCTGCTGACCAGCATGGACCGGGATGGCACCAGAAATGGTTTTGATCTATTGCTGACACGGACGATTTGTGACGCGGTGGATATTCCGGTGATCGCCAGCGGCGGCGCGGGCAATTTACAGCATCTGGTGGACGGGGTACTGCAAGGCGGTGCGGACGCAGTGCTGGCTGCCAGCATTTTTCACTACGGCGAATATACGTTGCTGCAGGCCAAGCAATACATGGCGCAACACAATATTGAAGTGCGATTGTAGCGAAAGCGATTGATGTCTGAAACTTGGCTCAACAAGGTGAATTGGACCGAGGACGGCTTGGTGCCAGTGGTGGTTCAGGAAACGGGCGGCGGCAAGGTGCTTATGTTTGCTTGGATGAACCGTGAGGCGCTGGAGCGCACTGCAAGCAGCGGCGAGGCAGTGTACTGGTCGCGCTCGCGAAAAAAGTTGTGGCGCAAGGGTGAAGAATCCGGACATGTGCAAAAAGTGAAGGAAATCCGCATCGATTGCGATCAAGACGTGCTACTGCTCGTTGTTGAACAAATCGGCGGTATTGCCTGCCATACCGGAAGGCAGAGTTGTTTTTTCCAGAAATTGCAGGGCCGAAAATGGGTAGTTACCGAACCAGTTATAAAAGACCCGAAGGAGATTTACCGGAAATGAGCGACGCCGATATATTGCAACGTCTCACCAAGACCTTGGAAGAGCGCAAAGGCGCTAGCCCGGAGGGCTCCTATGTGGCCAAGCTTTATGCCGGCGGGCCGGAGGCGATACTGGGAAAAATCGACGAAGAAGCTACGGAGGTCCTGCTCGCGGCGAAAGACGGTGATAAACTACAGCTTGTAAAGGAAACAGCCGACTTGTGGTTTCATTGTCTGGTGATGCTTTCGTATTACGAGTTATCGGCCCGTGACGTACTTCAGGAGCTGCGGCGACGCGAAGGCATTTCAGGATTGGTGGAAAAAGCGCGGCGCAAAAAAGGCAAGTTTTAGAAGTGCAGATACGGGGACCAGATGAACAATTGCATTTTTTGCAGGATTGTCAGAGGAGAAATCCCGAGCAAGAAAGTTTATGAAGACGGCGAGATCCTCGCTTTTCACGACATCAGTCCGCTCGCCCCGGTGCACTTCCTGGTGATTCCCAAGCAGCACCTTGAATCGCTGACCGAAGTAAGCAGTGCGCACCGGGACGTATTGGGAAAAATGATGGTGCTGGCGCCGAAATTGGCAAAAGAGCAGGGATGCTATGACGGTTTCCGCGTTATCATCAACAACGGAAGAGTGGCAAGACAGGAGGTTTCGCATTTGCATATTCACGTTATCGGCGGCGACGAAATATTGCCGCCGATGCTCTACCGCCCCAAGTCGGCGTAATCCTTATTGTCGTAGGAGTTAACATGGGCTCTCTTAGCATTTGGCACTGGTTGATCGTTCTGGTTATCGTGCTTTTGATTTTCGGCACCAAAAAGCTTCGTAACATAGGCGCCGATTTGGGAAACGCTGTACGAGGATTCAAAAACGGCATGCGCGGCGATTCAGAAGAAGACAAGAGCGAGAAGCAAGCCCAGCCTCCGGTGACCGGCAAGACGATCGAAGGCGAAGTGACCGACAAAACGCAGACCAAAGCGTAATCTCGTAATACTGGCCGATGTTTGATGTTGGTTTTTCCGAAATTCTAGTCATCGCATTGGTGGCGCTCATCGTTATCGGCCCGGAGCGATTGCCGAAAGTGGCGCGCACCTTGGGACATTTGTTCGGCCGGCTCCAGCGTTATGTTACCGAGGTTAAAGCCGATATTGACCGCGAGATGCAAATGGATGAGCTACGGAAACTCCAGTCCAGCATGCATGAAGCGGCCCACTCCCTTGAAAAATCGGTGAGTGAAAGTGTGCGAGATTCCGAAGCGCAAATTAAAACCCTTTCTGATGCTGTGGAGCAGACGGGCGTGAACACGGCGTCATCACCCTCGGCATCCAAACCGGAGACTGCATCCGTTGATCCGCACCGGCAATCTTAAGTCCGGCGGCCTGGACCTGCCGCGCTGATAGATGGCCGCTCCGGATACATTCATTTCTCATTTAATCGAGCTGCGAGACCGTCTTCTGCGCTCGATACTCGCAGTATTACTGGTGTTCCTGTGCCTGTTTCCGTGGGCTAAAGATATTTATGCGCTGCTGGCGAAGCCGATGCTCAAGGTGCTGCCCCACGGGGGGCAGATGATCGCCACTGAAGTCACCACGCCGTTTTTTGTGCCGATGAAAGTGACCATGATGGCGGCCTTTGTCATTGCGCTTCCATTCATACTTTACCAACTGTGGGCGTTTGTTGCACCGGGATTGTACGCCAGCGAAAAACGTCTGGTGGGCCCACTCATCGTTACCAGCACATTGTTGTTTCTGTGCGGGATGGGGTTCGCTTACTTTCTCGTGTTTCCCGTGGTTTTCGCCTTCATCATCGGCATCGCCCCAAGTGGCGTGGCCGTTATGACCGATATCGGCAAGTACTTGGATTTTGTGCTTACCATGTTTGTTGCGTTCGGGATTGCTTTCGAAACGCCAGTGGCCGTGGTGCTGTTGGTTAAAATGGGTGTAGTAAGCGTGGACCAACTCAAGCAAGTACGGCCTTACGCCATTGTCGGCGCGTTCATCATCGGCGCGATATTCACTCCGCCGGACGTGGTCTCCCAAATCATGCTCGCCGTTCCGCTATGGCTGCTTTACGAACTGGGGGTGGTGGCTGCCGGGTTTGTCAGCAAACCCGGAACAGCTGTGGAAGAGTACCGGCCCCTGACCAGGCCTGAAACGGAAAACACCGAAGCGAACCAGAAAAAGCACGGCAAATAATTATCAACCGGCTTCGTTACTCCTCGTCTTGCTCGTCCAGATCCTCGGCCACTTGCTTCGGTCTTTTGGCGATGCTGATTTTGACCTGCATCTCAGTCTGGTTGCGCATCATGGTAAAGGCAGCCGGCTTTCCTGGCGGCAATGCGGCGACGAGGTTCTGCATGCTCACGGAGTCAGCAACGGGTTTGCCTTGTACCGCAAGCAAAACATCCCCCGGCTTTACCCCCGCTTTGTCGGCAGGGCCGCTTTTCACCACACCGGCAATTAAGGCGCCGCTCGCGTTGGGAAGCTTGAATGATTCTGCCAATTCATGCGTCAGATCCTGCGCCTCAACGCCGATCCAGCCGCGTGTCACACTGCCGCTCTTGATAATTTGCTCCATCACCTGTTTGGCGACACTGGTTGGTATCGCAAAACCGATGCCCTGCGAGCCGCCGGTTCTCGTGTAAATGGCACTATTAATCCCAATCAAGTTGCCCGATGCGTCCACCAGTGCACCTCCGGAATTGCCCGGATTGATTGCCGCATCGGTTTGAATAAAGTTTTCAAACGTGTTAAGCCCGAGGTGACTGCGACCAAGCGCACTTATGATACCCATGGTTACCGTTTGCCCGACCCCGTAAGGGTTGCCGATGGCCAGCACCACGTCGCCAACGTTTGCTTCATCCGACCTGCCAAAAGTAATGGCCGGCAGATTTTTAATATCTATCTTTAATACCGCGAGATCGGTTTCCGGATCATCGCCGATTACTCGGGGTGTGGCCTCGCGCCCGTCGGCAAGCAGCACTTTGATTTCATCCGCCGCGTGCACCATGTGGGAATTTGTAAGGATATAACCCTGAGGGCTCACAATGACGCCAGAGCCAAGGCTGGTGGTGCGGCGCTTTTCGTCGAGACTGTCGCCGAAGAAATGCCGAAACAACGGATCGTCCATGAGCGGATGGCGCGACACGCGCACGTCCTTGCTTGTGTATATATTGACCACCGCCGGCATGGCTTTTTTTGAAGCGTAGCTGTAGGAATTGATTTTTGTAGCATTAACATCCGGCGCTGTTTCTTTGAAAGAAACGACGTTACCGCCGCGCCATTTGGCGGGCAACAGATCGGGCTTCAAAGTGGTTACCACAAAAACCACTGCAAGACAGACCGTCGTTGACTGGGCGAAAATGAGCCAAAACTTGCGCATACGTATGATTATCTTGAGGTAAGGTAAATTTCAACTAATCATTATCGCGCAAAACTCTGTCGCATAAAAGCGATTACCGACGAGCCGATCCATTGCGACACAAGCTTGTGGCAGCGGTGCGCATCCGGCTTCGGCTTACTTTGCAAGTGATTGGCTCAGCTGGGTGGACTCCAAGGGATTCGGGATATCGAGAATAGCCTGCGACACGTCGAACCCGCATAAAGAGCGCCTCGAGACGTTTATCCAAGACTCCGTTCTCGCCTGCGTGATGCGATTTTCGCCGTTTTTTATTGGCCCTTGCTGACTAAAGCTCATTTCAAGATTTGAATTCCAGGGCACTTCATGCGGCGACCTTGGTCATTCTAAGTGCTTAAATTAAAAAATGTTTTTGCGCGCCGGGCAGCCCATTATTTGGCGGAGGCATTTAAATTTCCTTTTAGAATCAGCTAAAATAATCAAATTTTGGCTTCCCGAAAAAAGGTACCGTCGAATGGCCGATGACAATAAAGTGGACTGCGGCAAGCGGCGTTTTCTCATCGCGACGACTACGGCGATGGGCACTGTGGCGACCGCAGCGGCCGCAGTGCCTTTTGTTGCATCCATGATGCCCAGCCAGCGCGCTTTGGCGATTGGTGCCCCGGTGGAGGTGGACATCAGCAAAATCGAATCGGGGACGAAACTGGATGTCGAATGGCAGAGCAAGCCGGTGTGGATCGTAAACCGTACCAAAGAAATGCTTGGCACACTGCCGACTCTTCGCGACCGGCTGGTCGACCCCAATTCCAACGTGCCGCAACAGCCTCCGTACTGCAAGAATGGCACGCGCTCGATCAAGCCCGAATACTTTGTGGCGGTTGGAATCTGCACGCATCTCGGTTGCGTGCCCACTTTCCGGCCGGAAGCAGGGGCGCCCGACCTCGGGGCAAATTGGCCAGGCGGGTTTTTCTGTCCTTGCCATGGTTCGCGCTTTGATCTTGCAGGCCGGGTGTTTAAGGATGTTCCCGCGCCGAGCAACCTGGTGGTTCCGTCTTATAGATATCTTAGCGACACCAAGATATTGATCGGCGAGAACCCCAAGGAGGCGTAATTGATGACCAAAAAATTGGCCGCCTTTATCGGCTGGGTTGATGCGCGTTTCCCCCTTACTGCCACTTGGAAAACCCATTTATCGGAATATTACGCGCCCAAAAATTTTAATTTCTGGTATTACTTCGGCTCGCTCGCGTTGCTGGTGCTGGTGATGCAAATCGTCACCGGCATTGTTCTGACCATGCATTATAAGCCGGATGCAAACCTGGCGTTTGGCTCGGTGGAATACATCATGCGCGATGTACCCTGGGGCTGGCTGATTCGCTACATGCATTCCGTCGGCGCTTCCTTGTTTTTCGTTGTGGTCTATTTACATATGTTCCGGGGGTTGCTGTATGGCTCTTACCGCAAGCCGCGTGAGCTCCTTTGGATTCTTGGCATGTTGATTTACCTGTGTCTCATGGCGGAAGCATTTTTCGGCTACCTCCTGCCATGGGGACAAATGTCGTTCTGGGGAGCACAGGTAATTGTCAACCTGTTCGACGCAATTCCCCTGATAGGGCCCGATCTTGCGCTGTGGATACGGGGTGACTATGCCATATCTGACGCCACTCTAAATCGCTTCTTTGCGTTTCACGTAATTGCAGTTCCGCTGGTACTGTTGGGGCTGGTCGCGGCGCATATACTTGCCCTGCATGAAGTAGGCTCGAACAACCCGGACGGGATTGAAATCAAGAAGCACAAGGACCCAAAGACCGGCATTCCGCTTGACGGCATTCCTTTCCACCCCTATTACACGGTGAAAGATATGGTGGGTGTAGTGGCATTTTTTATAGTGTTCTCAATCATCGTTTTTTTTGCTCCGGAAATGGGGGGATATTTCCTTGAGCAGAACAATTTTATCCCAGCGAATTCGCTGCAAACGCCGGTGCATATTGCGCCGCTCTGGTTCTTTACACCGTTTTATTCAATCCTGCGCGCCAACACCTTCAATTTCTTTTGGATACCCGCCAAACTCTGGGGTGTGCTGTTTATGGGAATTTCCGTCATTATCTATTTTTTTCTGCCGTGGCTGGACCGCAGCCCGGTCAAGTCCATCCGCTATCGCGGCCCGATCTACAAGATCGCCTTGACGCTATTTGTCATCAGCTTTCTGATCCTTGGCGACCTGGGCACGAAGCCGGTGGATTCCTTGCGGACGGTGGTGGCGCAAGTGTGTACCGTTGTTTACTTCCTGTTTTTTATCCTGATGCCCTGGTACACCAAATTAGATAAGACCAAAGCGGAACCGGAAAGAGTTCGATGGTGAAAAACCTGTTACTTGCTTTAGCGCTGGTCCCACTCATGGCATTTAGTGCAGAGGAGGGCAAGCTCGATACGGCGCCGGTGAATTCCTACGACAACATATCCTTGCAGCGCGGAGCGCGTACTTTTGTTAACTACTGCCTGACATGCCATAACGCAATGTACATGCGCTACAAGCGCTTGGAGGACTTGGGGCTCACCGATCAGCAGATCAAGGACAACCTGATGTTCGCGGTGGCCAAGCGCGTAGGCGACACCATGACGGTGGCGATGGACAAAAACGATGCCAAAGACTGGTTTGGCACCACGCCGCCCGATCTATCGGTCATTGCCCGAGCACGCGGCGCAGACTGGCTTTATACCTATTTGCGCAGTTTTTACCGAGATGACACCACGCATACCGGCTGGAATAACACGGTATTTCCCAGAGTCGGCATGCCCAATGTGTTGCATGAATTACAGGGAACACAGGTGCTGAAGACTGAGGTGGAAACTGACGCACAGGGTCACAAGCATGAGGTGCAAAAACTGGTCCTGGAAAGCCCTGGCACATTGACTCCAGTTGAGTATGACATGATGGTTGCCGACTTGGTGAATTACCTGGTGTTTATGGCGGAGCCGGAGAAGACGTTCCGCATAACGCTGGGTATTTACGTGTTGTTCTTCCTGGCCATTGCATTTGTCCTGACGTATATGCTGAAACTCGAATTCTGGAAGGACGTTCATTAGAAACCCCGTTCGTGGGCGCTGACAGCCATTATGATGACCTTATATTCCGGAACAACATGCCTATTCAGCCACCGCTGCCGTATCGTGCTCTACGAAAAAGGCATGGATTTCCAAATTGTAGATGTTGACCTGTACAACATGCCGGAGGATCTGGCGGTGATGAATCCGTACAACCGGGTGCCGGTGCTAGTGGAGCGGGATTTGATACTTTACGAAGCGAATATTATAAATGAATATATCGATGACCGTTTTCCGCATCCGCAGCTGATCCCCGCGGACCCAGTAATGCGCGCACGGGCAAGATTGTTCCTGTTCCGGTTCGAACTGGAATTGTTTTCTCAGATTGACGCCATAGAACAGGGCAGCCAGAAAACAGCGGACAAGGCGCGCTCGGTAATCCGCGACAACTTAATGCAGATTGCTCCGGTTTTCACGAAACAGAAGTATATGCTGGGAGAGGAATTTTCCATGCTTGACGTGGCCATCGCGCCATTACTTTGGCGGCTCGATCATTACGGCATACAGCTTGGCAAGCAGGCCGCCCCGCTCATGAAATACGCCGAGCGACTGTTCAGCAGGCCGGCGTTTATCGAGGCGCTCACCGCGCCGGAAAGAGTTATGCGCAAGTGAAACAGCTCTCCAGCAAACCTTACTTGCTTCGGGCGATATATGAGTGGTGCGCCGATAGTGGCTTGACGCCCTTTTTATCGGTGCGCGTGGACGATCGAACTCGGGTACCGGCGGAATACGTGAAAAACGGAGAAATCGTCCTCAATATAAGCCAGGATGCGACGCGCAATCTTACCGTGGGCGATGACCTCATCCAATTTTCCGCGCGTTTTAACGGGGTTTCGCGCGAGTTGTCCATACCTGTCGAAAACGTCATCGGTATATTTGCCAAGGAAAACGGGCAAGGTCTGCTCTTCAATGATGTGGCCAGTGCGGCAAAACAGCCCGACGACGATGGCGGCTCGTCGCCCCCGATTCCCAATGGAAAACCGCGCCTGCAAATCATCAAATGACTGCTGACTTTCGCAGTCAATCCGCTTCCACTATAATCAAACGCACGCCGGCATAGCTCAGTTGGTAGAGCAGCTGATTTGTAATCAGTTGGTCGAGGGTTCGAGTCCTTTTGCCGGCACCGAACTTCCGAAAATCTAAAAGATGCCTGACAAGCTAACTGAAGACGCACTGTACTATCATCGCTTTCCCATCCCCGGTAAATCCGAGGTCGTCGCCACTAAACCGCTAGCCACGCAGTCCGATCTGGCGCTTGCCTATTCGCCCGGTGTAGCCGCGCCGTGTCGCGAAATAGTCGACGATCCAAACCAAGCATTTAACTACACCGGCCGCGGCAACTTGGTGGCAGTCATTACTAACGGCACTGCTGTGCTGGGTCTTGGACCCATCGGACCGCTCGCTGCAAAGCCGGTAATGGAAGGGAAAGGAGCCCTGTTCAAGAAATTTTCCGGCATCAACGTCTTCGATATCGAGATCAACGAGCGCGATCCGGACAAGCTGGTCGATATTATCGCCAGCCTGGAACCCACTTTTGGTGGCATCAATCTCGAAGATATCAAAGCACCCGAATGTTTTGAAATCGAACGCAAGCTAAGAAGCCGACTAAAAATCCCGGTGTTTCATGACGATCAGCATGGAACTGCAATCATCGTTGGCGCAGCCGTTCTTAACGGTTTGCGTGTGGTGGGAAAGGAAATCGCCAAGGTGACGCTCGTATGTTCGGGCGCGGGTGCCGCGGCGATTGCCTGCCTCGATCTATTGGTAAGCCTGGGTTTGCGCAGAGAAAACATCGTTGCTATCGATACCAAGGGTGTGGTGCGCGAGGGACGCCCGGAGGCGATCGATCCCAACAAAGCGCGCTACGCGGCAAAGACCGCAGCGCGCACTTTGGATGAAGCCATAGTCGGAGCCGATATTTTTCTCGGGCTTTCCGGGCCCGGGGTATTGAAAGCCGATATGGTGAAGCAAATGGCAAAACAGCCGCTGATTCTAGCGCTCGCCAATCCCGAGCCCGAGATCCGCCCGGAAATTGCCAAGCAAGCCCGCCCGGATGTGGTGATCGCTACTGGCCGCTCCGATTATCCGAATCAGGTCAACAACGTCTTGTGCTTTCCTTTCATTTTCCGCGGTGCTCTGGACGTCGGCGCTACCACGATCAACGAAGATATGAAACTCGCTACCGTGCGCGCGCTTGCCGATCTCGCGCATGCGGAACAGTCCGACATTGTGGCAACGGCCTACGGTGAGCATAACCTAAGATTTGGTCCGGATTACCTTATTCCCAAGCCGTTCGATCCGCGCCTCATCCTCAAGATCGCTCCGGCTGTTGCCAAGGCCGCTATGGATAGTGGCGTGGCGACCCGGCCAATCAAGGATTTTAACGCCTACCGAGAGCAGCTAACCCAGTTTGTCTACCGCTCGGGCCTGATCATGAAACCGGTTTTCGCGGTGGCGAAAAAATCACCAAAGCGGCTGGTATACGCCGAAGGCGAGGATGAACGCGTTTTGCATGCCGTGCAACAGGTGATTGATGAAGGATTGGCGTTGCCCATTCTCGTGGGACGTCCCGCCGTGGTTAAGGAAAGAATTCAAAAACTGGGCTTGCGAGTCCGCCCAGGCGTCGATTTCGAGCTCATCAATCCGGAGAGTCCGCCGCAGTACCAGGAATACTGGAATACGTATTACCAACTCATGCAGCGGCGCGGCGTCTCCGTCGAATATGCGCGCCGCGAAGTGCGCCGCCGCACTACATTGATAGGTGCATTGATGGTGCGCAAGGGAGCAGCGGACGCCATGTTGTGCGGGACGTTCGGCCATTACCAATTACACCTCGATTTCGTGATGGACGCCCTCGGGTTGCGCCCGGGCGTGCACAACGCAGCCGCGATGAACATGCTGCTTGATCCGAAGGGCACGTTCTTCATCTGCGATACATACGTTACTCCCGAACCGACCGCCGAGCAGATTGCGGAAATGACCATGCTTGCGGCGGAAGAAGTGCAACGCTTCGGAATGACACCGAAAGTAGCTCTGCTTTCCCATTCCAGTTTCGGCAGCGTTGATACCCTGTCTTCCCACAAAATGCGCGAGGCGCTCGGACTATTGGAGAAGCGCGCCCCCAATCTCGAAGTCGATGGTGAAATGCATGGAGACGCCGCGCTGTCCGAGGAAATCCGCAATGAAGTTTTTCCCAACTCCCGGCTCAAGGGCCGGGCAAACCTGCTTATCATGCCTACGCTGGACGCGGCGAATATTTCATTCAATCTGCTCAAGGTGCTCGGCGATGGCGTAACGGTGGGCCCGATACTGCTCGGGTGCGCCAAACCGGTGCACATTCTCACCCCCACTGCAACTGTGCGACGCATCGTCAACATGACTGCGTTGGCCGTGGCAGATGCAAATGCGGAGCCCTTTGTGCAGACTATGCTCACACTTTAGACTTGCCTTCTAGTTTGCGCCTCGTGGAATAGCCGGGGCGTGCGCCCGAGCGCCAGTGACGATGAAGATTCACGAGTATCAGGCAAAAGAAATCCTGAAAAAATACGGTCTACCCACTCCCAAGGGTGTTGCCTGTTTTTCAGTTGAAGACGCAGTAACAGCAGCGCGCGGTATCGGCGGCAAGTCGTGGGTGTTGAAAGCGCAAATTCACGCCGGCGGGCGCGGTAAGGCGGGCGGGGTGAAAGTTGCGACTTCGCTGGATCAAGTCAAACAATACGCCGGACAGATATTGGGGATGCGGCTGGTGACGCACCAAACGGGCCGCGAAGGAAGAATAGTCAAGCGCCTGCTCGTCGAGGAAGGTGCCGATATAAAAAAGGAGTTTTATGTCGGAATGCTGGTGGACCGTGTTTCCCAGCGCGTGATACTGATCGCAAGCTCAGAAGGCGGGACTGAAATCGAAGAAGTCGCGGCAGCAACTCCGGAAAAGATTCATAAAGTGCTCGTTGACCCGGTTTCGGGATTGAACAGCTCAGACGCCAAAGAGATGGCGCGCAAAATCGGCATTCCCGACGGAATTGTTAATCGGGCCTGTGACTTGCTCATATGTCTTTACCAGGCGTTTGATGAAACCGATGCTTCTCTTGCGGAGATCAATCCACTAGTCGTAACTGGCAACGGCCAGCTGCTGGCTGTGGATGCAAAAATGAATTTCGACGATAATGCCCTCTATCGGCATCCCGATATCGCGGCGATGCGCGACCTCGATGAAGAAGACCCAGCAGAAATCGAGGCATCAAAGCACGACCTGTCGTACATTTCTCTGGACGGAAACATCGGCTGTCTGGTAAACGGCGCCGGTCTCGCCATGGCGACGATGGATATCGCCAAGCTGTACGGCGGCGCGCCTGCCAACTTTCTAGACGTCGGCGGCGGCGCCTCGACCGAGAAAGTGACTGAAGCATTCAAAATCATGCTGAAGAATCCGAAAGTCAAAGCAGTTCTAGTCAATATCTTCGGCGGCATCATGAAGTGCGATGTAATCGCAGAAGGCATCGTCGCCGCCGTGAAACAAGTGCATCTTAATGTGCCCTTGGTCGTGCGTCTGGAAGGCACCAACGCTGATGCCGGGAAGAAAATCCTCGCGGCTTCCAAATTGCCCATCACCTCCGCAAGCAATATGGCCGATGCGGCGCAGAAAGCTGTTGCTGCCGCCAATAGAAACTGACGGGGCCGGTGATGCAATGGGAAAGCGATTCACTTCATGGCGATTCTAATCAACAAAAATACCCGGGTCATGACTCAGGGGATAACCGGTAAAACTGGCCAATTCCATACGCGCATGTGCCGCGATTACGCGAATGGCGGAAACTGCTTCGTCGCAGGGGTCACTCCGGGCAAAGGCGGACAGGATTTCGAGGGTATCCCGGTTTTCGACACGGTACGCGAAGCCCGGGAGAAAACTGGCGCCACCGTTTCGGTGATTTATGTTCCTGCGCCATTCGCAGCGGCGGCGATTGATGAAGCGGTAGAAGCCGAGCTCGATTTGGTGATCTGCATCACCGAGGGCATACCAGCGCGCGACATGATCCGCACCCGCTACAAGATGCGGGACAAGAAAACGGTTCTCATTGGTCCGAATTGCCCCGGGGTTATTACGCCGGATGAAATTAAGATTGGCATCATGCCGGGACACATACACAAGAAAGGGCGTGTCGGTGTGGTCTCACGCTCAGGTACGCTGACTTACGAAGCGGTAGGACAATTGATGGAGCAAGGGCTGGGGCAATCTACCTGCGTCGGCATCGGCGGCGATCCGGTTGGGGGGTTCAAACATATCGATGTCATGAAAATGTTTCATGAAGATCCGAATACTGACGCAGTGATTATGGTCGGAGAAATCGGCGGCACCGACGAAGAAGATTGTGCTCGCTGGATTAGGGACAACATGCAAAAGCCGGTGGTTGGTTTTATTGCAGGAGTGACTGCACCGCCTGGGAAAAGAATGGGCCACGCGGGCGCGATTATTTCTGGAGGTAAAGGAACCGCCCAAGAAAAATTGGCCGTGATGGAAGAGTGTGGGATCAAAGTCACCCGCAATCCTGCCGAGATGGGCAAGCTGGTGAAATCCGTGCTGTGAGGCCAATTTTCGGTGCAGGCTAACATTGCGGCAAGCGCAATGTTATGCCGGAACCAAAAAGACGCAAAATAAGGGAAGAGTGTGGGATCAAAGTCACCCGCAATCCTGCCGAGATGGGCAAGCTGGTGAAGTCCATGTTATGAGGCCAATTTTCGGTGCAGGCTAAGGTTCGCGAAACCCGATAGCATGCCGACGCTACCGGCCAATCGTGGTAAAATGCTGCGCAACTGAAGGCACCTGCAGCGTTGCGGCAACGGGCGAGCATTTAAAATACGCGTGTAACAGAAGCTCAACCGTCTTCAAAATGTTTTGCGCCAATTAGACATCAGAACCTTGAGCCCCTGCCGGTTTCTAATGATCGTGTACGCAAGCCTTGCGACCGGTGGTCCATTTTTGGACTGAGATTTACATCGGTCTGCGCTTGCAGCTGCTGCCAGCCCTCGCAAGCTGAACAATATTTGTAGAGTTTTGCCAACAGTGCCTGAATCACTGGATAGACGTTAACGCTGCGCGAAACTGAAGCACATCGAGAGGGATTTTAGTGTCGGGAAACGAACCGGGGAGAATGAAACAGAAGGGCGTACGGTCTGCGCCCAAGGGCCGAATTGTAGATTCGGACGCGCTAGCGGAAGTGCAGCTGCTGCTCGGAAATGAATCGCGCAACCGCGACCTGCTGCTAGAACATTTGCACAAAATCCAAGATCGGTATGGCCATATCTCTTCCCAGCATATTGTGGCGCTGGCATCGGAGATGAAACTGGCGATGACTGAAGTTTATGAAGTGGCCACCTTTTATCATCATTTCGACGTCATCAAAGAAGGAGAACAGGCGCCGCCGGCATTGACTGTTCGCGTATGCGATTCGCTTTCCTGTGAACTGGCCGGTGCTCGGCAACTGATTTTCGGCCTCAAGCGCGCGCTTGGTCCAGAAGTTAGAGTGGTACCCGCACCCTGCGTTGGACGCTGTGAACAGGCCCCAGTGGCGGTAGTGGGGCAAAATCCGGTCGCACATGCTGAAGTGAAAGAAGTGCAATCTTTGATAGCAGCGAAGGCCGTACGATGCGATATCCCGGCCTACCTCGGCTATCAAGAGTATCGCAAGCACGGCGGTTATCGATTTTTGAGCGATTGCGTAAATGGAAATCATCAAAGCGATTCGGTGATTAAAATCATGGAAGATTCCGGCTTGCGCGGTTTGGGCGGCGCGGGTTTTCCGGCGGGTCGCAAATGGCGCATCGTCAGGGGAGAATCAGCGCCGCGTCTGCTGGCGGTAAACGTCGACGAAGGCGAGCCCGGCACATTTAAGGATCGCTATTATTTGGAGAAAGATCCACATCGCTTCCTCGAAGGGATGCTGATTGCGGCGTGGGCGGTCGACAGTCATGAAATTTATATTTACCTGCGGGACGAATACGCCGGCTGCCGCGAAATTCTCACCAGGGAAATCGCGAGTTTGGTTGCAGATCCTCCGTGCCAGCTGCCTAAGATGCATTTGCGGCGCGGCGCGGGAGCCTACATTTGCGGCGAAGAGTCCGCGATGATTGAATCGATGGAAGGCAAGCGCGGCATGCCGCGATTGCGCCCGCCCTACGTTGCTCAAGTGGGATTATTCAACAGGCCGACGCTTGAGCACAACATGGAAACACTTTATTGGGTTCGCGACATTCTGGAAAAAGGCGCCGAATGGTTTACATCCCACGGCCGCCACGGACGTAAAGGTCTGCGCTCATTCTCGGTGTCCGGGCGCGTGCAAATACCCGGTGTGCATCTAGCACCCGCTGGAATTACGGCGCGCGAGCTGATCAATGAGTTCTGCGGTGGAATGCAGCGCGGCCACGATTTTTATGCTTATCTTCCCGGTGGGGCGTCGGGCGGCATTCTTCCCGCGTCCCTAGGCGATATTCCGTTGGATTTCGATACGCTCAATGAATATGGCTGTTTTATCGGTTCCGCGGCGGTGATTGTTTTGTCGGACAAGGATGGCGCCGTGGCGGCGGCGCGCAACGTGATGAAGTTTTTTTCCGACGAATCGTGTGGTCAGTGCACTCCGTGTCGAGTCGGTACTGCTAAGGCGCTGAGACTGATGGAACAAACGAAATGGGACAAAACGCTGCTCGAGGAACTTTCGACCGCAATGGCTGATGCCTCAATTTGCGGGCTTGGCCAGGCAGCGCCCAATCCCGTGCGCTGCGTGATCAAGTACTTTCCGCATGAAATTCAATGAAGTAAGATGTCGATTGAGTGCTGTGGATTTGCTGCAATTTCAACGAGGTAATTGATGAATGCTCCAGTGACATTGTCCCTGAAACCTGACGTAATCGAGTTCAGGTTGAACGGCAAATCCGTCACCGGTTTCAGCAATGAAACCATTTTTGAAACAGCCAGGCGTTATGGCGTAGAAATTCCGCATCTTTGTTACAAGCGTGGTATGCGGCCGGATGGCAACTGCCGCGTCTGTATGGTCGAAATCAAGGGTGAACGGGTTTTGGCGCCTTCCTGCTGCCGTACTCCCAATAAAGGGATGGAGGTATATTCCGATAACCCGCGAGCGCGAGCGTCCCAGAAGATGGTGCTGGAATTGCTCCTTGCCGACATGCCGCTGCATTCCTATACCCTCAGTTCCGAGCTTGACTTATGGGCAAGAAAACTCAAAGTCGGAAAGCCCCGCTTCAGCCCGCGCCGGCAACCCGCCGCAGATGTTTCGCACCCCGCCATAGCAGTCAATCTCGATGCATGCATTCAATGTACGCGCTGCGTGCGTGCCTGTCGCGAGGAACAGGTCAACGATGTCATCGGCTATGCACTTCGTGGCGAACATTCCAAGATTGTGTTCGACCTTGACGATCCTATGGGCCAAAGTACCTGCGTGGCATGCGGAGAATGCGTCCAGGCCTGTCCTACCGGCGCGCTCATGCCGGCTCGGAGTGTAGGATTGCTCTTGCCGGAAAAGGTTATGGATTCGGTTTGCCCTTACTGTGGTGTCGGTTGCCAGCTTACCTACCACATCAGGGAGAACAAAATTCTTTACGTGCAAGGGCGCGACGGACCCGCGAACCATGGCCGTTTATGCGTGAAAGGCCGTTATGGCATCGATTATGTGAGCCATAAGCAACGGCTAATCAAACCGCTGATTCGCAAGCCGGGTGTTAGCAAAGCCGCCGACTTCGTGGTGGATCCCGATGAGGCACTCAAGGTATTCCGTGAAGCAAGCTGGGAAGAGGCGCTCGATCTTGCGGCAGGTAATCTGAAAAAAATCCGCGACCAGCATGGGCCGCACGCGCTTGCCGGTTTCGGTTCTGCCAAGGGCACAAACGAAGAAGCCTACTTATTCCAGAAATTGGTACGCACCGGCTTCGGTAGCAATAATGTGGACCACTGTACCCGCTTGTGCCATGCCTCCAGCGTTGCTGCATTGCTCGAGGGTATCGGCTCGGGAGCCGTGTCGAATCAAGTCAGCGATGTATTGAAAGCGGAAGTCGTTCTCGTGATTGGCGCCAACCCCACGGTTAATCACCCGGTGGCAGCTACGTGGATCAAGAATGCAGTGAGGAAAGGGGTGAAATTGGTAGTCGCCGACCCGCGGCGTTCGGATCTTTCCCGGCACGCGACTTACTTTCTGCAGTTTAAGCCGGATACTGACGTTGCTCTGTTGAATGCGATGATGCACACCATCATTCACGAAGGGATGGCAAAGCAGGAATTCATCGATAACCGCACCAGCGGCTTCGAGGAACTGAAGAAAAACGTTGAAGGCTACAGCCCGGAAGCCATGGCACCGATCTGCGGTGTTCCCGCGCCCACCATTAAGGAGGTGGCGAGGCTTTACGCGAGTTCAAAAGGATCCATGATATTCTGGGGCATGGGAATTTCGCAGCATGTGCATGGCACCGATAATGCCCGCTGTCTGATTGCGCTGGCGATGCTTACCGGGCAGGTGGGGCGGCCCGGCACCGGACTGCATCCGCTGCGCGGGCAGAACAATGTGCAAGGTGCATCCGACTCGGGTTTGATTCCAATGATGTATCCGGATTACCAGCGAGTCGGCAGCGAAAACTCGCAAGCCTTTTTTGAGGAACTATGGGGATCGAAACTCGATCCTAATCCCGGCTTAACGGTGGTGGAAATCATGAACGCGGCTCGCGCTGGAAAAATCCGCGGCATGTATGTCATGGGCGAGAACCCGGCGATGTCCGATCCTGACCTGGGCCATGTGCGAGAAGCGCTGGCGGAACTCGACTGGCTAGTGGTGCAGGAAATATTCTTGACGGAAACGGCTTACCTCGCCGACATCGTCCTGCCGGCGTCGGCGTGGCCAGAAAAAACCGGCACGGTCACTAATACGGACAGGATGGTACAGCTCGGTCGGCAGGCATTAGCCCTTCCGGGCGAGGCAAAGCATGATCTATGGATCATCCAGGAAATCGCGCGGCGCATGGGGCTGAAGTGGGATTATCCGGAAGGGCCGCGCGGTGTTTTCAATGAAATGCGCAAGGCAATGCCTTCCATAGCAGGCATCACATGGGAGCGGCTTGAGTTAGAGGGCTCGGTGACCTATCCATGCGAGCACGAAGGCGACCCCGGCGAGCAGGTGGTATTTACCGATAGCTTCCCGACGCAAAGTGGTCGCGGGCGATTTGTTCCAGCGGATATCATCCCGGCCAACGAACGGCCGGATAACGAGTTTCCGCTGGTGTTGATTACCGGCAGACAGCTCGAACACTGGCATACCGGCAGCATGACACGTCGCGCAGGCGTGCTCGATGCTATTGAGCCCGAACCGGTGGCTTCGCTGCATCCTTTGGACTTGGACGCAATTGGCGCCCGACCGGGCGAGGTAATTACTGTGGAATCACGGCGCGGACACATTTCGCTCTATGCGCGGGCCGACGACGGTACCCCGCAGGGCGCCGTGTTTATTCCTTTTTGTTTCTATGAAGCGGCGGCAAATCTGCTGACGAATCCGGTGCTCGACCCTGTCGGAAAAATACCAGAATTCAAGTACTGTGCGGTCAGGGTAAAGCGGGGCGGCCGGAAGCCTAAGCACTCAAGTTTCGGCGGCGGACAGATGCTCGCTTCATAATTCGCCGGTGACTCGACCGAGGTCGCGCTAGCCTCAAACTGGCCTAGGCGAAATAACGGGAGCGCGCGGCAGATCATCTCACCGTACGCGCACGGTGCAAGACGATAATTGTTCAAAAAGGGGGACCCGATATGCTGACTGATATTGAAATCGCACAAAAAGCGAAAATGCTGCGCATATCCAAGCTGGCGAAAGACAAGCTTGGGATAGACGAACAGTATCTGGAACCGTACGGCCATTACAAGGCCAAGTTATCGCTGGATTTCGTTGACAGTATCAAAAACAGGCCAGACGGAAAGCTGATTCTGGTTACAGCCATTACTCCTACCCCTGCCGGTGAAGGAAAAACCACCACCACTGTCGGATTGTGCGATGCCCTGAACCGCATTGGCAAAAGGGCTGTGCTGTGCATACGCGAGCCAAGTCTTGGGCCAGTATTCGGCATAAAAGGCGGCGCTGCGGGCGGCGGCTACGCACAGGTGGTGCCGATGGAGGACATCAATTTGCATTTCACCGGCGACTTCAACGCGGTCGGGCTGGCCAACAACCTGCTCGCTGCGGCAGTCGACAATCACGTTCATCACGGTAACGCGCTCGACCTGGATGTACGGCGCATTACTTGGCGGCGCGTGGTGGATATGAATGATCGGGCGCTGCGCGAAATTGTGATTTCGCTGGGCGGGACCGGTAACGGTTATCCACGCCAGGACGGATTTGACATCGTGGTGGCGTCCGAAGTGATGGCAATATTCTGTCTTGCCACCTCGCTAAAGGATTTGAAAAATCGCTTGGGTAACATCGTTGTTGGCTATACGCGCGAGCAGAAACCGGTGACAGCCCGCCAACTCAAGGTGGACGGTGCAATGACGGTGCTGCTCAAGGACGCACTGCAACCAAACCTGGTGCAGACGCTGGAGAACAATCCTGCTTTCATCCACGGCGGACCGTTTGCGAATATAGCTCACGGTTGCAATTCGGTAATCGCCACCAAAACCGCTCTGAAGCTCGCGGATTACGTGGTGACCGAGGCTGGATTTGGCGCCGATCTGGGTGCGGAAAAATTCGTTGACATCAAGTGCCGCAAGGCAGGTTTACGCCCCTCGGCAGTGGTGCTTGTCGCAACCATGCGCGCACTTAAATATCACGGCGGAGTCGATTTGAAAGAAATCAACAAGGAAAACCTTCCGGCACTGGATAAAGGAATCGCCAACCTGGAGCGGCATGTGAGCAATGTGCGCAACCATTATGGCTTGCCTTGTATCGTTTCCATCAACCATTTCACTTTTGATACCGATGCGGAGATCGAGCTCCTTAGAAAGAAAATGGCGGCAAGCCAAACGCCGGTGGTGCTCGCGACTCACTGGGCAGAAGGCGGCAAGGGGGCGGAAGAACTGGCGCGCACCGTGGCAGGCATCGTCGACAAGATGCCAGCAGGCGGCAAATTTGTTTACGAGGAATCGGCTCCACTGTGGGACAAGATGAAAGCAATCGCCACCAAGATTTACGGCGCGGCGGATATCACCGCAGACGCCAAGGTGCGCGGGCAGATCCAGAAGCTGCAAGATGATGGTTATGGCCACTATCCAGTGTGCGTCGCCAAGACGCAATACTCGTTTTCCGCCGATGCCAGATTGCGTGCGGCGCCTTCCGGTTATGTAGTGAACATCCGAGAAGTGCGGCTCTCCGCCGGCGCTGAATTCGTGGTGATGATTTGCGGAGACATCATGACCATGCCCGGATTGCCCAAGGTGCCGGCGGCGGAGAAAATCGATCTCAACGACGACGGCAAAGTTGTAGGATTATTTTAGGGCGACAAGGAAAACGTGATCATGATGTTGGGCAGCCCGGAATTCTGGATCGGGTTGCTCGAAATCATCGGCGTAAATATCCTGCTCTCGGGCGACAACGCGGTGGTGATTGCGCTTGCTGCGCGTTCATTGCATGGCAGGCGGCAGAAACAGGCGATCATTTGGGGCAGCGTCGCAGCCATCGTGGCGCGAGTGATTCTCACGGTGTTCGCGGTAGAACTCCTGAAGCTGCCATCGCTCAAGATCATTGGCAGCCTGCTATTGTTTTGGATTGCGGTGAAACTGCTGCTTCCTGGCAAAGAAGATGGAAATGGCATTCAAGGAAGCAATCATTTGTTTTCCGCCATAAAAATCATCGTGCTTGCTGACCTAGTGATGAGCCTGGATAACGTGATTGGCGTCGCGGCAGCCGCCAAAGGCAATATTATCCTGCTGATACTCGGGCTAGCCATAAGCATTCCGCTGATTATTTTTGGCAGCACTCTGATTCTCAAGCTGATGCAGCGCTTCCCGGTAATCATTACGCTGGGTGCCGCGCTTCTAGGCTACATTGCCGGGGAAATGTTGGTGAGCGACCCGTTGACGATTAACTGGATAAATAATTATGCGAATGTTTTGAATTTGATTGTGCCGATCACGGGCGCTTTTTTCGTTGTGGCGACGGGCAAATGGCTTAACACGCTTCAACACAAAGCTTGATCGCCGCAGGTCTTGATTAGTGGTTGATTTCATTGGGTTTTACCGTGGCGGCATGGTGAGTGAGCTCGGTTATAAATTTCCCAAGGTGGATCCGGCCTAGCTGCGTCTGGGGGAGCTGGAAGATGCAAAAAAAAGCGTGCTTTACAAATGAATATCATAAAATGCGTAAAATAAAATTTGAAATTTCACCTGCAAAAAAATAAATTCAGAGTTCAGGGATGAAAAAAAGCGCATTCTGGAAAGCTGATTGGTTCCTGGTGCTGATCGTCGCCGTGGTGCTATTTTTCATGGGCGGCGGGGATCTGATTCAAAGCCTAGAACGCAAGGCATATGATCTTGGGGTCAAGGCATCGTCACGCGTTCCCAACCAGAAAATCGCGGTGATCGCGATCGACGATCAAAGCATCGACAACATTGGGCGCTGGCCGTGGTCGCGTGAAGTACACGCAAAAATGATTGACCTCCTTGCCGGCGCCAACGTCAAGGTCATCGGCTACACAGTATTTTTTTCCGAGCCGCAAGTTGATCCTGGGCTGGAATACATCAACAAGCTTACACAGCTGTACGCGAATTCGGGTTTGACCAATCTCGAGGAACCGACTGCGCAACAGGCAATCTCCCAGATGGGCGACTTGCTCAAAGAAGCAGAGCAGCGCCTCAACACCGATCGCCAACTCGAGGAGAGCATACAAAAGGCGAAAAACGTGTTGCTCGCCATGCTGTTTCAGCTTGGGGAGCCCGTCGGCAAGCCCGACCACCCGCTGCCCGAGTTTATAGCCAAGAACGAACTTTCCAACGGCGAAAATAACTTGGCCGCGGCTTCGGATGACATGCTTCCTTTTCCCACGACGAGCATTCTGATCGCTCCTCTTGCCGAGTTCGGCGCAAATGCCGCTGGGATCGGGCACCTAAATGTCAATCCGGATGTGGATGGGGGTGTGCGCACCGAGCCGCTGGTGCTCGGCTACTACGACAAATATTTCCCTTCACTTTCGCTGATGCTGGCGGCGAAAAGTCTTAACCTCCAGCCTAGCGACATCGTGATACGCCCCGGTGAAGGGGTCAATCTCGGCAAACTGAAAATCGCTACCGACCCTAACCTGCAAATGTATGTCTACTTTTATAAGGATCGTGATAACCGGCCAGCGTTTCCGGTGGATTCATTTTATGACGTTTATACGGGCAAGATTCCCGCAGACAAGTACCGCGACAAGATTGTGCTTATTGGAGCCACCGCGGCCGGGGTGGGAGCTATGCAAGTTACGCCTATCTCGCCGACCATGGCGCCGGTGCTTACACTCGCGCATTCGGTGTCGAGCATTCTGCAAGAGGATTTCTTTATCGTCCCGACCTGGGGACCGTGGGTCGAGAGGATCAGTTATCTGCTAGTTGCGCTCTATTTAATCTTGCTTCTTCCCAGACTGAAGGCCGGGACGGCGGCGTTCATCACCTTTTCCCTGTTAGCTGTCCTGCTCGGCACGCAATTTGCGCTCATGGTCGGCAAGACGACCTGGTTGAAGCTGATGCTGCCAGCGACTCTGCTTTTGATTGGCCATCTACTGCTCACCACCAAGCGTTTCTTGGTGACCGAAAAGGGCAAGGAGAAATCCGAAGCCGAATCGGCGGAATCAAACCGTATGCTCGGGCTGGCGTTTCAGGGACAGGGTCAGCTCGACATGGCGTTTGACAAATTCCGCAAACTTCGACTCGACGACGGCGTAATGGACCTTTTGTATAACCTAGCGCTGGATTTCGAGCGCAAGCGTCAATTCAACAAGGCGGAATCGGTGTACCGACACATGAATGAGTACAATCCCAAGTACCGGGACTTGGCACAGAAGCTTGCGCGCGCCAGGCAGATGTCGGAAACGGTAATTCTTGGCGGTGCTGGCGCAAGCCACCCCGGCGGCGCTTTGGTAGTCGAAGGCGCACAGGTGGAAAAACCGATGCTCGGCCGCTATCAGGTGGAAAAAGAACTGGGCAAGGGAGCGATGGGTGTGGTGTATTTAGGCAAGGACCCCAAGATCAGCCGCGTAGTCGCGATCAAAACCTTGGCGCTTGCGCAGGAATTTGATGCCGATGAACTGCAAGAGGTGAAAGCGCGCTTTTTCCGCGAAGCGGAAACTGCCGGGCGCCTCAACCATCCGAATATTGTCACCATATTCGACGCCGGGGAAGAACACGACTTGGCCTACATCGCAATGGAGTTTTTGCAGGGCAAAGATTTGGTATCTCACACCAAGCCGGACAATCTTCTGCCGCCTCTCAAGGTGATGAGCATTGTGGCCAGGATTGCCGATGCTCTGTCGTACGCGCATACGCACAACGTCGTTCACCGCGACATCAAGCCGGCGAACATGATGTATGAGCCGGCAAGCGACACGCTGAAAGTAACTGACTTTGGCATTGCCCGTATAACGGATTCCAGCAAAACCAAAACCGGCATGGTGCTTGGCACGCCTTCGTACATGTCTCCAGAGCAGTTAGCCGGGAAAAAAATCGATGGTCGCTCCGATTTGTTTTCGTTGGGAGTGAGCCTCTATCAGCTGGCTTGCGGAAAATTGCCATTTGTGGGCGAATCCATGGCCCAACTCATGTTCAAAATCGCCAACGAGCAACCCGCCGATATTCGCAGCATTAAGCCTGGGCTACCTGAATGTCTAGTCGCCATCATTTACAAAGCTTTGGCAAAGCAAGTAGAGCAGCGCTATCAGACGGGTACTGAAATGGCCCAAGCGCTTAGGCAATGCATGGCAAGTCAGGAAATCGTGAATGTCGGCGCTTGAAAGAGGGTTTATGGACCAGAGCAAGGCATTGGAAATTGTTGCTGCCACCGACCCGGGCATGGTGCGTTCGCACAACGAGGACAGCATCGCGGTGGACGCCGCAAGCGGTTATGTTATCCTCGCGGACGGAATGGGCGGGTATAATGCCGGTGAAGTGGCGAGCGGTATTGCCACCGCCATGCTCGGCACCAGCCTGAAGCAAATCTTGATGGGTGCCGAACCGGGCAGGGTCGAGCCGACGAGCGGAGAGACGCAGGCGGTAAGAATTTTGAGGGAGCAGATCGCGGGGGCCAATGCGTCGATATATCAGGCGGCGAAAAGTCAGCCGCAATATGCCGGAATGGGCACCACCCTTCTAGTCGGATTATTTTATGATAGACATTTAAGCGTGGCACACCTTGGCGATTCGCGTCTTTACCGGTTACGCCGGGACGAACTTAAGCAAATTACCCGGGATCATTCGCTATTGCAGGAACAAATCGACTCCGGCATGATTACCCAGGAAATGGCGAGATTCTCCCTCAACAGAAATCTGGTAACACGCGCCTTGGGAATTGATCCCGAAGTCGAGCCAGAGATTCATACGTACGAGGTGGAAGTTGGCGATCTCTATCTGCTTTGCTCAGACGGATTGAGCGATATGGTGGAGGATGGTGAAATTCAACTTACGCTATCGAGCCTGCAAGCCAATTTGCCGCTGGCATCGCAGCAACTGGTGCAATTGGCAAACGATAACGGCGGGCGCGATAATATTTCGGTGATCCTGGTGCGCATTTTGCGCCACCTACCTGTTGGTGCGGACTGGATAAGCCGGTTATCATCGTGGTTCAGGTTAGCGAGGGTGTGAGGAAATTATGGCGAAGTTGATTCTTAGCATGGACAACCTGGTGATGAAGGAAATTCCCCTCAGCAAGGAGCGCACTACCATTGGCCGGAAACCAAGCAATGACATACAGATCGACAATCTTGCAGTGAGCGGCGAGCACGCGGTCATCGTCACCATACTCAACGATTCGTTCTTGGAAGATCTAGGCAGCACCAACGGAACCTTCGTGAACGGCAATATGGTGAAAAAGCATTTCCTGCAAAATAATGACGTCATTGAGCTCGGCAAGTATAAATTGAAATACCTCAGTGAGCAGCCGAGCCAGGCCGCTGGTGGCAATTATGAAAAGACTGTGGTGATCCATCCCAAACCGGGGTTCAGGACGGGCGAAGGAATTATTCAGCAATTGCAGACTGCAGAGCAACCGCAGCCGATGGATACTATTCCTGATGCCGCCGTAGCCGCGAAACTTGCTGCAGAGGCTAAAGCCGTGGAGCATAAACAGGCAGCGGGCGAAGCAAAATCGGCCGCCGAGATGAAACCCACCGAGATGCGGCAGATGAGCGAAATGAAAGCAGAGCCGGAGCTGAAACCGGTGGCCGAGGTAAAACCCTTCATCGAAGTGAAGCCGGCGATCGAAACGAAACCTGCGGCAGAGACGAAGCCGGCTGCAGAGATGAAGCCGGGGGCGGGATTGAAACCAGCCGCAGAAGCCCGAATTAAACCCGCCGAGCTCAAACCTACTGCGGAAGTCAAACCGGTAGTAGAAGTCAAGCCTGCGGCAGAAGATAAGCCCAAACCGGCCATGGCTAAACCTGCTGTGGCAATGGCAGAGCGGAGACCTTCCACAGCAGCGGAAGTCAAATCCCCCCGTCTCGGATCTATTCAAATACTCACTGGCCCTAGCGCAGGCAAGGAGTTAGATTTGACCAAGAGTCTCACAACTTTGGGCAAGCCGGGCGTGCAAGTGGCAGTTATTACACGTCGCCCGCAAGGTTACTTCATCACACACGTAGAAGGCGCGACCTTTCCGCTGCTGAACGGAAAGGCTCTCGACGCTCAGGCGCATGCCTTGAACGATCACGACATCATCGAGCTCGGGGGAATAAAGATGGAGTTCTTCTATAAAGTGGCCTGAGCGGTCACAGGTCAAGCAAGAGGGGCTGATGAGCGCAGCGCAGCGGGGTGCCGCGTTAAGTCAAAACGCGACATACGAAACCCGCACGCACGGACCGCGTTCCTTCGCGCCCCCGGCGCTTAGCTGTACCGTCTGTCCCGGGGTCGCTGTTCCTTCGATTGATCCACATGGCATCACCCAGGTGCATCGGTTCCCGGTCCGCAGGAAGGAAGCCGCTTGTTAGATATAAAAAAACACTGGCTCCGCATCATCCTGGGTCTGGTCATCACGCTGGTGTTTCTAGCTCATGTGGCAAAGATTCACGAATTCACTTTCTTGCAACAGCTGGATTCCATTATTTACGATGCGCGCCTGCGGCTCACCATGCCGGACACCGTTGACAATCGCATCGTGATCGTGGACATCGACGAAAAAAGTCTGGCGGAAGAAGGGCATTGGCCATGGAGCCGAAACCGTGTCGCATTGATGGTGGACAAGCTGTTCGACCGCTATGGCGCCGAGGTCGCAGGATTTGACATGGTGTTCGCAGAGAAAGACGAAAGTTCGGGACTCCGAGTTTTGGAAGATTTGTCGCGAGGACAGTTTAAAAGCGATCCACAGTTTCAGGCTGCGCTGGCGCAGGTGCGGCCCGAGCTTGAATACGACCGGATATTCGCCGCGAGCCTGAAAAAGCATCCGGTTCTGCTTGGCTACTACTTTACCAATGAAGAATTCGCGGGCAAATACGTAACGCTAAATGCTTTGCCGCCCCCAGTCCTTCCTGCGGGCACCTTTCCCGGCAAGGGTATTCAATTTGTCACCTGGGACGGCTATGGCGCAAACCTCGCTGAGTTGCAGCAAGCCGCCGCCGGTGCGGGCCACATCAACCCGATTTACGATGCCGCCGATGGCGTCAACAGACGTGTGCCAATGCTCGCCAAGTACAAAGACGCATACTATGAGCCGTTGTCGCTTGCCATCGTTCGTGCTTTGCTGGGCTTCCCAAATGTGGAACCAGATTACGCCTCCGACCAGCTGTTGCATATGGGCCTCGGAGCGAAGGATTTTTCCAGGCTTGAATTTCTGAAAGTGGGACCGCTACGAATTCCGGTGGATGAGAATGTTGCAGCCCTGGTGCCCTATCGGGGAAAGCAGGGTAGTTTCAGGTACGTGTCTGCTACCGACGTGCTGCATGACAGACTTAATCCCGGAGAACTCAAAGGCACGATAGTGCTGATCGGTACCACCGCCCCCGGGCTCAAGGATTTGCGCTCGACACCGGTCGGCAAAGCCTATCCCGGAGTCGAGATCCACGCCAATCTGATTAGCGGAATGCTCGACGGGAATATCAAGCAAAACCCGCCCTATGTGCGCGGCGCGGAAATGGTGTTGCTACTTTTTGCGGGAGTGGGCTTGACGCTGTTGATGCCATTTCTCAATCCAATAAAATGGGGATTTTTTACTCTTGGCGTTTTGCTGTTCGTGCTCAGCACCAATGTCATTGCCTGGTATTACGGCAACCTGGTGCTGCCGGCGGCTAGCGTGTTGTTGCTGGTCCTCGCACTGTTCGCCCTCAACATGTCGTACGGCTACTTTGCTGAGTCGCGCATCAAGCGGCAGTTTGCTGATCTGTTCGGGCAGTATGTCCCGCCTGAATTGGTGGACAAAATGAGCGAGGATCCGAAGCGCTACAGCATGGAAGGCAAAAGCCAGGAACTGTCAGTGCTATTTTCAGATGTGCGCGATTTCACATCGATTTCCGAGGGTCTTGAACCTAAAGAACTGGCTGCTTTTGTCAATGCCTATCTTACGGCGATGACCCGTATAATCCGCTCGCACCACGGCACATTGGACAAATATATTGGCGACGCCATTATGGCGTTCTGGGGTGCACCGGTGAACGATCCGGAACATCCGCGCAATGCCGTGATCAGCGCTCTGGAAATGCAAGCTACCGCGCGACAGTTGCGCGAGCAGTTCAAGGCACGCGGCTGGCCGGAAATCAGGATTGGCGTAGGCATCAACACCGGCATCATGGTTGTGGGCGACATGGGTTCAGCGGTACGCAAGGCCTACACCGTCATGGGCGATTCGGTGAACCTGGCCTCGAGGCTGGAGGGGTTATGCAAGGAGTACGGCGCAGACGTTATCTTGAGCGAAATGACCAAGAACATGGTCCCCGGCATTGTGTACCGCGAACTGGATCAGGTAAGGGTAAAGGGCAAGGATGAACCGGTGTTCATTTACGAACCGCTCGGGATTTACGGCCAAGTCAATGCGGAGGTATTGGACGAATTACAACTGTTTCAGCGGGTGCTTAAACTTTACCGGGCACGTGACTGGGACCTGGCTGAGCTACAGCTAATCAACTTGGCAAAGATGGCGCCCACCACTCGCCTGTACAAGCTGTTTCTGGAACGCATCAAGAATTTTCGCGTCAATCCTCCTAACACCGGTTGGAATGGCGTTTGGGTGTATGAAACCAAGTGAGCTTGAAATAATAAATGTGAACTAATAAATTGGATTAGTTGCCTTCGCGGAGCTAAAATTGGCTGGAATGAATCTTGCGTGGAACGCATGGGGCTCAAAAAAGCAGCATATTTCGGTGCACGGTCAAAATCAGCCGTCGCTTGCACAAAATCTTGAGGCCCCCGTTTATGTTATGTTGGCCAGTGCAGGTATCAGCGCGGAGGCTTCGGGTTGGGGCGGTTTGCCTGTGCCAATGCGATCGTGGTTAGGCATCGGTGTTTTAAGCAATATCGGCGGTATCAGTTTTTTGGCCCGTATTGTAGGATGGGTGCGCGAAAAGTCGATGGCAACGCGTCCTAAAGCGACGAAGCAAGCAGTCTCAAATTACCAGCAACCGAGCTGCGACGCGCTCGGATGTCTGAGGTTTAGTCGAGTGATTTTCACCGTGTAGAAATGGGGTTTTAGCTATGAGTACGGTATTTCAGGCGCAACCGGTAACCAAGGATGTTCTCACTGAAAAACTGAATTTCACAAAAAAATTGCAGGCGGTCACCAATAAGATCCATGCCGCTTACAATATTGATGAAATCATGTTGGAGGTAAGTCAGGATATCTGTTCGCTGTTCAATGCGGACCGCCTCACCATCTACACGGTAGCCGAAGACAAGACTTCGATTATTTCCAAAGTGAAGACAGGGCTCAATTCTTTCAAGGACTTGAAACTGCCAATTAATGAGCAAAGTATCGCCGGATTCGTAGCGATGAACAAGAAACCGGTCAACATCAAGGATGTTTATGACGACAATGAGTTGAGGGCGCTGAGTCCACAACTGAGTTTCCTCAAAGAAGTCGATAAGCGTACCGGGTACAGGACCAGACAAATGCTGGTGGCACCGATTATCGATGCCAGCAGCGGCGAGCCCATCGGCGTGGTGCAGATCATCAATAATAGGGGAGGAGTGCCGTTTGCGCAGGTTATGGAAGAAGGGGTGAGTTTTATTTGCGAAACCCTCGCCATTGCGCTGAAGCAGCGCCAGCAAGCGCATCATATGGTCCGTACCAAATACGATTACCTGGTTGCAGACGCGGTAATTTCGGCGGAGGAATATGAACTTGCGACGCGGTCGGCACGCAGGAAGAACATCGACATCGAAGACGTATTAATCGACGAATTCCAGGTCAAGCTTCCTTCCTTAGGGCAATCATTATCGAAATTTTATCAGGTACCGTACGAACCGTTTCGCGCCGATCGAATCAAACCCGCGGAGTTGTTGAAAAACCTTAAGCGCGACTTCGTCCAGAATAGTTCGTGGGTTCCGATTGAGGAAACGAAGGACGGGCTGATCATTCTTACCACCGATCCTGAACGTATCAAGGGGTCACGAGTCGCCAACAATGTATTCCCCAAGCATAAGTTGCTCTACCGGGTGTGCACCAACCGCGAATTTATCAGCACTCTGGACTCGCTGTATGGAGCAGGAGGGATGGATGTTGCCACGGTGGGTGAGCTCCTGTCGGGGCTGGATGAAGAACTCGAGGGAGAAGGTGGGGGCGCGGACGAAATTTCCGCCGCCGCGGATAACGAACTGGTGAAGCTGGTCAACAAGATCATAATAGACGCCTACCATCAAGGCGCATCGGACATTCACATTGAACCTTATCCAGGGAAGGCCAAGACCGAAATCCGCTTCCGCAAGGATGGCTCGCTGGTGCCGTACATAGAAATTCCCGCGAGTTACCGCAGTGCTTTGGTAACGCGAATCAAGATCATGTGCGATCTCGATATCTCCGAGAAAAGAAAACCGCAGGACGGCAAGATCAAGTTCAAGAAGTTCGGTCCGCTGGACATCGAATTACGGGTTGCCACCATACCCTCGCAGGGTTCGGTCGAAGACATAGTCATGCGTATTCTTGGAGCAGGCGAGCCAATCCCGTTGGAGAAACTGGCTCTAAGCGAGCACAACCTGAACACCCTGAAGGGCGTGATCTCCAAGCCGTACGGATTGTTCTTTGTGTGCGGCCCGACCGGTTCAGGCAAGACCACCACCCTGCACTCGGTGCTGGGCTATATCAATACCCCGGAAACCAAGATCTGGACCGCGGAAGACCCGGTGGAAATCACCCAGAAAGGCTTGCGCCAGGTGCAGATGAACCCGAAAGCCGGGCTTACCTTCGCGGTCGCGATGCGCTCGTTTCTGCGCTGTGATCCGGACGTGATCATGGTGGGTGAGATGCGCGACAAGGAGACCGTTTCCATCGGCATCGAGGCGTCGCTCACCGGTCACTTGGTATTTGCCACCTTGCACACCAACAGCGCGCCCGAGTCGATCATACGCTTGCTGGACATGGGGATGGACCCGTTTAATTTCTCCGATGCGCTGCTGGGGGTGCTGGCGCAACGCCTCGCCAAGCGCCTGTGCAGCAAATGCAGAAAACCGCACACCGTTAGTCGGAACGAATTTAAGCTCTTGCTCATGGAGTATTGCGAAGAACTGAGAAATACCAGATCCTGGCAGAAAGACCCGAGCGCGGCGTTTAAGCAAGTTCACCACGATTGGGTCAAGCTGTTTGGCGACTCAAGCGGGCAATTTACCCTGTATGAGCCCGGAGCTTGTCAGGAGTGCGACGGGACGGGCTACCGCGGGCGCGTCGGCCTACATGAAATGCTCGTTGGCACCAATGCATTGAAGAGGAACATTCAGGAGCATGCAATGGTTACCCAATTGTTCACCACAGCGATCGAAGACGGGATGCGCACTTTAAAACAGGATGGCATAGAGAAAGTATTAATGGGACTCACCGACATGCGCCAAGTGCGTGCGGTTTGCATTAAATAGCAATGGCCCGTCATCCGGAACGTTGGTAGCCGAAATCACAAAGGATAAAGGAGAAGCAGATGGCAATCGCAGCGACCGCAAGAAAAGACGTCAAAGTTAAAGAACTGATGTTTTCTTGGGAGGGCAAGGACAAGGCCGGCAAGGCGGTTTCCGGTCAGATGAAAGCCGGTGGCGAAGCGGTGGTCAGGGCCCAGTTGCGCCGCCAAGGTATTCAGGTATTCAGAGTCAAGAAACAACGTGGCGGGCGTGGAAGGGTTTCTTAAAAGGACATTACCCTGTTCACGCGGCAGCTCGCCACCATGATGAAATCCGGTGTGCCGTTGCTGCAGGCTTTCGATATCGTTGGCAAGGGGCACAACAATCCCGCGGTATCGAAACTGTTGCTCGACATCAAGACCGATGTGGAGACCGGCAGCAGCCTGAACCAGGCATTCAGAAAATACCCGCTTTACTTCGATAACCTGTTCTGCAATCTAGTAGGCGCGGGCGAAGCGGCAGGTATTCTGGACACTTTGCTGGACCGCCTCGCCACTTACAAGGAAAAAATTCTCGCCATCAAGAGCAAAATCAAATCCGCGATGTTTTACCCAACTTCCATTATCGTCGTGGCCTTTGTCATAACTTCAATAATCATGATTTTTGTCATTCCGGCTTTCAAGAGCCTGTTTGAAAGTTTCGGCGCGGATCTTCCTACGCCCACTCTTGTCGTAATGGCAATTTCCGACTACTTCGTCAAATACTGGTACGCGATATTCGGAATAATCGGATTCATCATCTGGTTTTTCTTCTATACCTGGAAACGTTCCGAGAAAATGCAATTCTTCATGGACCGCCTGATGCTGAAGATACCCGTGATAGGTCCTGTCATTGAGAAAGCGACGATTGCTCGCTGGTCGCGCACGCTCGCTACCATGTTCGCCGCTGGCGTGCCGTTGGTAGAAGCGCTGGATTCGGTGGCCGGAGCTGCCGGTAATTATGTCTATTACGAGGCAACCAAGCAGATCCAAGGTGAGATCAGCACCGGTACCAGCCTCACTGTGGCGATGCAAAACAGCAGAGTTTTCCCCAGCATGGTGCTGCAGATGGTGGCCATCGGCGAGGAATCCGGAGCACTGGATAACATGCTCAGCAAAGTAGCGGACTTTTTCGAAGGGGAAGTGGACGACGCAGTAGACGCGCTAAGCAGCCTGATGGAGCCGGTAATCATGGTGGTGCTTGGCACGTTAATTGGCGGCCTGGTGATCGCCATGTATCTCCCGATTTTCAAGATGGGCCAGGCGGTATAAGTCGGCTTAGAAGAAACTCGCGCACGCTGGCCACTCACGTTTGCAACCGCTGGCGTTCGCAGCAAGCTTCCCTTGCTGCTTGCGCATTTTTTTAGTTCAAGGCAATGTCATCGCTTCAATTGGTGCAAACCACGCCTTACCTATTCATCGCACTGTGTCTGATTTTAGGCCTGATGGTGGGCAGTTTCTTGAACGTGGTCATCTACCGTTTGCCAAAAATGCTGGAACGGGAATGGCGCAAGCAGTGCGCCGAATTGTCGGGCGAGCCGCCCGCTCCCGCGCCGCACTTTGACCTCCTGGTTCCGCGATCGGCCTGCCCACATTGCGGCAAGCCTATCACCGCGCTGGAAAACATGCCGGTACTAAGCTACGTGATATTAAAAGGGAAATGCTCAGGCTGCGGCGCCCCGATAGCAAAACGGTATCCGCTGGTCGAGGCTTTGAGCGGCATCTTGAGCGCAACTATCGCCTGGCAGTTCGGATATGGCATGCCTGCGCTTGCGGCGCTGCTGTTTGCTTGGGGCATGATTGCGCTCGCCTTTATAGATTTCGAGACTCAGCTACTTCCCGACGGCATTACCTTGCCGCTTTTGTGGTGCGGCTTGCTGTTTAACCTGGGCGCACTCTTTAGTGACTTAAGAGCGGCCGTCATCGGTGCCATTGCGGGATATCTTGCGCTGTGGTCGGTTTACTGGTTGTTCAAATGGGCCACCGGAAAGGAAGGAATGGGCTACGGGGATTTCAAGCTGCTTGCGGCGATCGGCGCTTGGCTCGGCTGGCAGATGCTGCTGCCGGTAATTTTAATTTCCTCGTTTGTCGGCGCAACGGTCGGAATCGCCCTTATAGTTGCCAAAGATCAAAGCCGCAGTGTTCCAATTCCGTTCGGACCCTACCTCGCCGCAGCCGGTTTGATCGCGCTGATCTGGGGACATCAGCTGTGCCACGTCGATTACATCGGCACGGTGTTATGCCCTTTACGGTAGGCTTAACCGGGGGCATTGGCTGTGGCAAGAGCAGCGCCGCGCAGAAATTCGCCGATCGCGGCGTCCAGGTTGTGGACACGGACGCCATCTCGCATCGTCTTACCGCTCCTGGCGGACCAGCTCTTGCGGCAATCCGCCGGCACTTTGGCAACGAGGTATTTAATAGTGACGGCTCATTAGACCGCGCTCGGCTGCGCAACCGCATATTCTCCGACCCGCGCGCGAAAAAAAAACTCGAGGCGTTATTGCACCCGCTGATTCGCGCCGATGCCTTGCAGCAACTTGCTCGCGCCACCACTCCGTATGCCGTGTTGGTGGTGCCATTGCTGCTCGAAACGGGCAACTGGCGCAAGCTCGTGCAGCGAGTGCTGGTCGTGGACTGCGATCAAAAGGAACAAATCGGCCGCGCCATGGCACGTAGCCGCTTGAGCGAAGCCGAGGTGCGGGCCATCATGGCCACGCAGCTAAGCCGGTCGGCCCGGCTTAAACTCGCCGATGACGTGTTGTCGAATACCTCCAACCTCGAACAGCTGCAAAATCGGGTCGACAAATTGCACCAGAAATATCTCAGGCTGTCGCAGCAGGAATCGAACCAGGCGTGATGATGCGCTGTTTGTCAAAGCCGGATTAATGAGTGAGAATTAAATTTTGGGTTTTTCGAACACCGTGATCAGTTACGAATATCCACTTAACGAGCGTATTCGAACGCTGCTGCGGCTCGAGGACCTCTATCGCAAAGTCGAGTATTTCTCGGACAAGTCTGAGGCCATGGAAAATCACACGGCATTGCTGTTTCTATTCGAAATGCTCGAAGTGACAAGCCGCGCGGACCTGAAATCGGACTTGCTGCAGGAAATGGAAAGGCAAAAGCAGAATCTCGAGGCATTGCACGGCAACCCTGGTGTTTCAGAGCGCGCACTCGATGAGATTCTGCGGAACATTGAACAGGCGACAAGACAATTACGGGACCTACCCGGTAAGATCGGCCAGGACATGCGCGACAACGAATGGTTGATGAGCATTAAGCAGCGCACCATTATCCCGGGCGGCGCCTGTGAATTCGATTTGCCCTCGTACCATTACTGGCTGCACCAGGATGCGGCCTGCCGCAGGCAGCATCTTGCCCAATGGTTTGCACCGTTCTTGCCGATCCGCGACTGCATCGTCATCCTGCTGAAACTTTTGCGTGAGAACGGAAAATCCAGCACGCACACCGCGCACCAAGGTATGTTTCAGCAAATACTTACTGGAAAACCGGCACACTTGCTGCGCATAGGGGTGCAGGACAGTTTACACTGCATTCCCGAAATCAGCGCAAATCGCTACGCGCTCAACATCCGCTTCACCATCCAGGAAGGAGTGCAGCGGCCGCACGCATGCGAATCCGATGTAGAGTTCGAGCTGACTTTCTGCAACCTGCAATGAAACGATCGCAACGGACCAAGGTGCAATGCCCGCAATGCGGGAAAAGCGTACCTTGGGATGAAGGCAATCGCTACCGCCCGTTTTGCTCCAAACGCTGCAAGTTGATCGATCTCGGGCAATGGGCGGCGGAAAGTTACCGTATTCCTGAGCACCAGAAAAGAAACCAACAGCCGTAGGGAACCTCTGATTTAGCCCTTCGCGGTTGCGACGGTGTGCAATCCGGATGTAGGGCGAGGCGTGAGGAGCGCCGTTTGGTGGAGGCCAAATAAGCGACGAACAGCGAAGCCATGCGCACGGATTGCCCCGTCCCTTAGGGTTGCGGCAAAATGCGGCGTCTGCGTCGTTGCGCTCCTCGGCTTCGTAGGCTTAACTACGACCTTCGTCGCGCGCCTCGCAGCCATCCGCATTTTTCCAGCAACGCAATTCGCGAAGGACTAAATCAGAGGTTCCTTACCAGCCACGCGCCGCGCATCATCGCTATGCCATGCGCGCCGTGCGACCAGGCTATGCTTAGATGCTGTTGTCGCATCCCTCCCAGGGCATAGACGGGAAGACTGTATCCATCGACCAATTTTGCAAATGACTGCCATCCCATCCCTGGAGCTCCGGGGTGGCTTAAGGTCGGTAAAACCGGAGCGAGCGCTGCGAAATCCGCTCCCAAAGCTGCAGCGCGATGCAACTGTTCACGGTCATGACAGGATGCCCCGCACCATTCGACTTGCGGGCGATGCTTGAGCGACATGATTTGCTTCGACGTCAAATGCACTCCATCTGCGCCAAGTTCCTGCGCCAGCCGGATGTCCCCGTTTACCAATACCTTCGCCCGATAGCGGCGTGCGGCGCTGATAACCGCAGCGGCAAATTGCTCAAACTCGCCCTCCGCCATGCACTTTTCCCTGACCTGGATCAAGCGCAGACCGTTCTGCAAGCCCTGCTCCAGGCGTTGCATAAAATTGTCTTTGCCCAATTCCGCAGCGTTGCTGATGGCATAGACGGGGGGCAGGCTAAGCGCGCGCAACACTGGGCCGTTGGCAGGCAGCAGCGGTGCAACATAAACTCGTTCTGCGCTTTGCCACGATAATTGCTGGTTTTCTCTGCCATGCGGCTCGCCGCTCCAGCGCAATACGCGGTGGAAGATTAGCCTGACGGTGGCATGCGGATAACGGTAATCCTGAGTCAGCCAGGGGTAGACCTGCTCGGCGTGAATGCCCAGTTCTTCCTGCAATTCGCGACGCAACGCTTGTTCGCTCGATTCATGCGCTTTGATCTTGCCGCCGGGAAACTCCCAATAACCGGCGTAGGGTTTGCCGGCCGGTCGTTGCGCCAGCAGAAACTGCCCGTCAGGTTTAAGGATTACCGCCGCGGCAACATTGAGCGTGTTGCCGCCGCATGAATCATCCTCTTTCAACAGCGGTTGATTGCGCTCCGCGGAAATACACCTCATTCTGATTTAATGCCGTGCCTGCCCGCCCAGTCGCAAGCGAATTGCCATGCCACTCGTCCGGAGCGCGAGCCGCGCAAAAGGGCCCATTGCAGAGCACTTTCGCGTATTTCGCTAGAACTCGGGTTGCGCACATTGAGGTAACCCAGCCAGTGTTCAACAATGCGCAAATAATCGTCCTGGTTGAACGGGTAGAACGAGAGCCAGAGTCCAAAGCGCTCAGAAAAAGAAATTTTTTCTTCCACTCCTTCGCTGGGATGCACTTCTTCGCCCACCACGCGGGTCATGAGATTTTCCTGCATATATTCGGGCATCAGATGACGCCGGTTGGAAGTCGCGTAAATTAGCACATTCTCTGAAGTCGTTGCGATCGAACCGTCCAGCACCGCCTTGAGTGCCTTGTAGCCCGGTTCGTCCGATTCGAACGACAGATCATCGCAAAACAGCAGGAAACGCTCTGGGCGCCGGTAAATCTGCTCAACGATGTCAGGCATATCAATGAGATCATGTTTGTCGACCTCGATGAGGCGCAGTCCTTTTGCCGCGTATTTGTTCAGCACCGCTTTCGCGAGCGATGATTTTCCGGTACCCCGTGCGCCCGTTAGCAATACGTTGTTGGCCGGATATCCGTGTACAAATTGCCGGGTATTTTGATCGATTAAATGTTTTTGCTGCTCGATGCCGAGCAAGTCCTTAAGGCGGATGCGGTGCGGGTGGGAAACCGGCTGAATGTATCCGCTGGCATTGCGTTTGCGCCAGCGAAAAGCGATTGACGAGTCCCAGTCCGGCTCGCCGGGCGGCAGTGGCAGCCAGCGCTCAAGCTTGTCAAGAAATGCGTCAACGCGCTCCAGGAGTGCGCTCAATTCTCTTGCATCTGCTGCCGACATTGGGCGCAAGCGTTCGCGTTGCGGATTTTTTATTCCCTTGGCTGCGGCCATGGAGCACTAGGTTCGGTATTCGGAATTGATCTTCACATATTCGGGCGAGAGATCGCAGGTCCATGTTTTGCTCGTTGCCGACCCGCGTCCGAGCAGCACGCGTATGCGGATTTCCTGCTTGCGCATTACTTCCTGCCCGTCCGCTTCATTATAACGTATCGCCCGACGACCGTTTTCTGCCACCAGAACCTCATCCAGATACAGACTGATTTTGCTTACATCTAGATCGGCAATTCCCGCATATCCGATTGCAGCAAGAATTCGCCCGAGGTTGGGATCGGATGCAAAAAAAGCGGTTTTGACCAAAGGTGAATGAGCGATGGCAAACGCGACTTTGACGCATTCTTCGTGACGCTTTCCGCCTTCGACGCTGATGGTAATGAACTTGGTTGCCCCCTCGCCGTCGCGCACCATGGCCTGCGCCAGCCATTGCGCCATTTCAGTAATGACGCCGCGAAATATTATCGATTCACGACTATTGATACCGGTAATTTCCGGCATCTGCGCCTGGCCGGTGGTCATTAGCATGAATGCATCATTAGTCGAAGTGTCGCCATCAACGGTGATGCAATGGAACGAATCGTCGGCCGCACGACGCGCCACGCTTCGTAGCACAGGCAGGCCAACGCGCGCGTCGCTCGCGATGAACGCCAGCATCGTCGCCATGTTGGGGCGGATCATTCCCGCGCCCTTCGCAATGCCGGTGATGGTCACCTTTGCTCCGTTTATCGATACTTGCTTGGACAGTGCTTTGGGAACGGTGTCGGTAGTCATTATGGCCTCCGCCGCTTTAAGCCAATTGTTCTCGTGCAGATTGGCGACACATCGTGGCAGACTGGCGACAATGCACTCCACAGGCATGGGTTCCATGATGACCCCAGTGGAAAATGGCAGGATCGAACGCGGATCACATTTCAGCAATTTTGCCAGCGCGCTGCAGGTCTGACGGGCGTGGTCGACGCCCTCGTCTCCGGTCCCGGCATTGGCGTTGCCGGTGTTGACCAGCAATGCCCATACCGGTAGTTTCGCTTGCAGGTGTTCGCGGGAAACCAGCACCGGCGCCGCGCAAAAACGATTCTGGGTGAATACTCCGACAATTTTCGATCCTTGTGCAAGCGTAATTACTAGCAAATCTTTGCGACCCGGTTTTTTTATTCCGGCTTCCGCGACCCCCAAGGCCACGCCTTTCACCGGCAATAATTGTTCAGCAAGCGGCTGGGTCAAGTTGACTGGCATGGATTTTCCTGAAAAACTCCGGGAGCGCGAATGCTATTTTCCAAAAAACACAACCTTGGAATTCCCACCACCCCGCATTTTTGCCTGATACATCGCACGGTCAGCCTGTTGCACCAGAGTTTCCACAGACATGCCGCGCTGATAGATAGCCACGCCAATGCTGACGCTGAGAGGGAGGGTCAAGTTTTGCCGCACTTGGCAAGGCTTGGATTCGAGCTCCGTCAGTACGCGATTAAATACCAGATCAGATTCAATGTCCGGCTGGTACACCGCGAGTACGAATTCGTCACCGCCCCAGCGCGCGCACCAGTCGCCTTTGCGGACGCAATCCGCCAACAGCGACGCGAAATGAATGAGACAGGCGTCTCCGGCATCGTGGCCATGCTGGTCATTGATCTGCTTTAGAAAATTGAGATCGATAAACGCCAATAGGAATCGCTTGTTTTCCCGTTCCGCCCGCGCGATTTCCTCGGAAAGACGATGTTCGCCGGCGCGCCGGTTGTACATACCGGTCAAATGATCGGTAAGCGAAATGTTTTCCAGTTCCCGCAGCGTATTGTCCAATCGCGAAATCACGTATTGGGCATCCGCCATAAGCTGTCCCGCTTCATCCACATAAACGGTGGGAAGGCTCGGCAGGCTCCGCTCCGACAGGTACTTTTTGAGACTCTCCGATGTCTGGCGCACTGGTTTCAGCAGGCCTTGCAGAAACAAAATCGTGATCAAGGTTCCAACCACGATTACCAGCAAGACGGCGACAAATACGCGCAGCGCGCCCGCCCAGCCATGGGGCTGGAACAGGACAAGATAAGCAACAAGTGCGACAAACGGCAAATAGGCACCGACAAAGACGACCAGCATAAATTTGAGCAAATAGCTGTCGCGTAATACTCGCAAGCGATTCATAAACTGGTACACGCGCAGATTTCGCAAAGACATTACCAGCCTCCCATGCCGGCGCTTGTCAGCTCAGATTCGGCGGATGTTTATGCTAGCTTACCACGACAACGCACATTTTTTGTCACGGATGTGCCGTGGGGTTATGTTCCATGTTAATTCTTGCGTGCCGTACATTTCCGTTTCGTCTTAGGTCTAGCTAAGCTATTTTGTTATTATTTTCCTGTGGTATGTCAACAATAATCTGCAGATTTTTGTTGCTTGCTAAACCTGTCCGCTTAACGCACACTATTTCAAAAAATTTAAGCAGTTTTCGGCATTTAACATGACCAGTGTGACATACCCACGGCAAGAGCCATATCAAACTCAGACAAAGATTGAAGAGTTGGAAAGCATTAGGGGCTTGGCGGCCCTAATAGTCGTAATTTTTCATATTTCGTATTGGAATGCGGGTTTTTATGACTACGGAATCATTCGCAATGGCTACTTGATGGTCGAATTGTTTTTCGTATTATCCGGCTATGTCATTTATTATTCCTATTCCGCAAAAATTACTAACGGCAAACAGCTTTTGCGTTTTGAATTTTTACGTTTTGGACGGCTGTACCCGGTGCATTTGTTATTCTTGACGGTGTTTCTTGTTTTTGTATTGGCAAAATACGTCGCCAATGCATTTGGCATATACAATCCACACACGCAACGATTTAGCATGGGCGACATTTTAACGGCGCTAATTCAGAATATATTCTTAATACAGGCAATCGGACCGACCGGCCACGCTTTAATGTTTAACGCGCCTTCGTGGTCAATAAGCGTCGAGTTTTATACCTATCTTTTGTTTGGTCTTGTCGTGTTGTTCTTCAAAAATGTAAAGGACTTCATCTTCTTCGCTTTGTTCCTTGTTTCCATCCTGCTGCTAATCAAACAAAACACTTTTGGTTTTGATGCATTATTGGACTGCTATGCCGGATTCTTTTTAGGCTGCCTTACCGCAAAACTAAAGGAGAACACCAACATAAATGTACCCTCTATTTTCTCAATTATTTCATTTTTAGGATTGCTAGTTTTTCTGTCACTCAAACCAAAACTTGAATTTGATTACTTAACGTACTTTTTTACCGCAGCGTTGATATTTACTTTGGTTTCATCAAAGGAAGGTATCTTGAAAAACATATTAAATCTCAAGGCATTAACTTGGCTGGGGACTATTTCTTACAGCATGTACATGTGCCACTTTGCCATTATTTGGATAGCGAACCAATTTTTCCGATTTGTATTGAAGAAACCTGAAAAGGTAATTGAAGGCGGAAGCATACCGCAACTATCCATTTTGGAGACCGCGATTGCCTCGTTTTTATTGATATCAATGGTGCTTATTGTTAGCCATTTTGTTTATAAATTTATCGAAAAACCATTGCGCTCGAAGTCTCGTCAAGTGGTTTTTACTTGAACCGGTACCTTTGGTGCGGGAATCGTTGCGTGACGCGAATCGGCATAGCGCCGGTTATTTTGCGTGTTGGTCGCCGCATGCCTCAACCGCCACTGCGTCAAACATCGACCGCCTTTAAGGTGCCGTAGAAATGAATTCTAATGCCTCTATCAACAGCTAAAGGCTTTCTTCCATAAAACTCTTTTTCTTGTCTGACCTGCGTTTAACTGTTCAGTTTTTCTCACTCAATTGGTTTGAGGAGTTCACGACAGCCACCGCAGGTTATCAGGCAGCTGATTTATGCGATCAATTTTTTATCGCATGGCGCCGTGGCAGTGCTTAAATTTCTTTCCCGAGCCGCACGGGCAGGGATCGTTGCGCCCGATTTTCTGCGAGCCACGCACGAACGGCCGCGCCTTGGATTCGTTATTTGTCGCAGCGAGTGCTTCGTCATAATCGGCATGATGGTATTGGACGTTGGCTGGAGCTGACGTCGTCTCCGCGGCTTCCACATCGTGCTGGCTCTTGATCTGTACCGTCATCACGGTTTTGGTGACTTCGGTCTTGATCAGATCGAGCATGTAAGCGAAAAGCTCGAATGCCTCGCGCTTATATTCTTGCTTGGGATTCTTCGCGGCGTATCCCCGCAAGTGTATACCTTGGCGCAGATGGTCGAGCGCAGCTAGATGTTCGCGCCAGTGTGTATCCAGACTTTGCAACATCACCGCACGTTCGTATTGGTGCATTATTTCAGGCCCGACCAGCGCCGCCTTGCTATGGTACTCCCCGTGGGCGGCTTCTAAAACCCGGCTGCGCAGGGTTTCTTCATGCAGTTCGGGCTCCCGTTCTAACCATTCACGTAAAGGCAGCTCAAGGTGCAGTTCGGACGCAAGTGTTTTTTCCAGCCCCGCCACATCCCATTCTTCCTCCATGCTATCCGGCACGATATGCAGGTTGATTAATTCGTTCGCCACGTCCTCGCGCATGGCGCGCACCGTGTCCGAAATATCCGTGGTCTCGAGCAATTCGCTGCGCTGCTGGTAAATCACCCGGCGCTGGTCGTTGGCGACATCGTCGTATTCCAGTAACTGCTTGCGGATGTCAAAGTTTCGCGCTTCCACCTTGCGCTGCGCATTTTCAATTGCACGGGTTACCCAGGGATGTTCAATCGCCTCGCCTTCGGGCATATTGAGTCGTTGCATGATGGCCGCCACCCGGTCGGAAGCGAAGATCCGCAGCAGCGGATCCTCCAGCGAGAGGTAAAAGCGGCTGGAACCCGGATCACCCTGACGCCCTGAGCGACCGCGCAGCTGATTATCGACGCGTCGCGATTCATGCCGTTCGGTGCCGATAATATGCAAACCTCCTACTGCTACCACCTGTTGATGCAGTTTCTGCCATTGTTCACGGATCACTGCAATGCGGGATTCTTTTGCCTGAGTATCGATATTGTCGTCGCCGCGTACCCGATTGATTTCCGGCTCGGGATTACCCCCCAACACGATGTCGGTACCGCGTCCCGCCATGTTGGTAGCGATGGTAATGGCTTTCGGCTGCCCGGCCTGCGCCACGATTTCAGCTTCGCGCGCATGCTGCTTGGCATTTAACACTTGGTGCGGCAGCCTTTCTTTGGCCAGCAGCCCCGACAACAACTCGGAGTTCTCTATCGAAGTAGTACCGACCAGCGCAGGCTGACTTCGCACATAACAATCTTTGATATCGTTGATCACTGCGCGGTATTTCTCTCCGGCAGTACGGTACACCTGATCCTGGCGGTCGTCCCGAATCATTGGCATATGCGTAGGGATCACTACCGTTTCCAGTCCGTAAATTTGCTGAAATTCATAGGCCTCGGTATCCGCAGTACCGGTCATTCCAGCAAGCTTTTGGTACATGCGGAAATAATTCTGAAAGGTAATCGACGCAAGCGTTTGGTTTTCGCGCTGGATTTTCACGCCTTCCTTCGCTTCTACCGCCTGATGTAGGCCATCTGACCATCGCCGTCCTACCATCAACCGCCCAGTAAATTCGTCCACAATGACCACTTCGTCGTTTTGCACCACGTAGTGTTGATCCTTGTGAAACAGGGCGTGAGCTTTTAGCGCAGCATATAAATGGTGGACTAGATTGATATGCGAGGCATCGTAGAGGCTGCCGCTTGGCGGCAGCAAGCCGACTCGGGCAAGCAGCTGCTCGGCATGTTCATGCCCGGATTCCGTGAGCAGTATCTGATTGTTTTTTTCGTCCACGCTGTAATCGCCCGGACCGTTTTCCTGCTGCTGGCGAGTGAGTTTCGGCACCAAGTCATTCATGCGGTAATAAAGGTCAGTGGTGTCGTCCGCCTGACCGGATATGATAAGTGGAGTGCGCGCCTCGTCGATCAGGATCGAGTCCACTTCGTCCACGATGCCGTAATGCAAGCCCCGCTGCACGCGTTCCGAGGGCTGATACACCATATTGTCGCGTAAGTAATCAAACCCGAATTCGTTGTTGGTGCCGTAGGTAATATCCGCGGCATAGGCCTTTTGTTTCGCCTCGTGCGGCATCTGCGAGAGATTAACGCCCACGCTTAAACCCAAAAAGCCGTATATTTTTCCCATCCAGTCCGCGTCGCGTTGCGCCAGGTAATCGTTGACAGTCACCACGTGCACGCCGTGTCCAGCAAGCGCGTTGAGATAGGCCGGCAGCGTGGCGGCCAAGGTCTTGCCCTCCCCGGTTCGCATTTCAGCGATTTTGCCGTGGTGGAGCACGATGCCGCCGATTAACTGCACATCGAAATGGCGCATGGCAAGCGTGCGCTTGCTGGCTTCGCGGACGACGGCGAATGCCTCGGGCAGCAGTTCATCCAATATGACCTTGCGCTCGCGGCCATGCTCGGCCTCAAGCGCCGGCCCCTTTCCGGCGTCATTATTTGCTTTATCTCGGGTCTGCTTAACGGACTCCTGCAGCCGGTCCCGAAATTCGTCCGTCTTGGCGCGAAGCTCGCCGTCCGAAAGCCTTTCAAATTCCGGTTCCAGCGCGTTGATTGCGCGCACTGCATGGCGATACTGCTTGAGCAGCCGCTCGTTGCGGCTGCCGAATATTTTCCGAAGCAAACCGGATAACATGAAGTTGGTAATTGCCTAAGCTTAGAAAACACGAGGGGCGAGGAGTTTTTCGCCTCGCCCCTCACGTTGCGCAAAAAAAAACAGTTTTTAGCCGGCCTTTTGCAGAAACCGCACAGGGTTTTGTGGAGCGCCCTTGTAGCGCACCTCAAAATGCAGATGCGGGCCGGTGGAGCGGCCAGTGTTTCCCACCTCGCCGATTTTCAATCCCCGCAGCACCACATCCCCAACCTTGACCAAGCGCTTGGAGAGATGCGCGTACCGCGTTGTCAACCCGTTGCCATGGTCAATTTCAATCATATTACCATACTCGGGGTGATTGTCCGAGTAGACTACAACGCCGCCTGCGGCAGCAACCACTGGACGCCCCGTCTCGGCCATGAAATCCACGCCTTCATGGAAAGCATTTTGCCCAGTAAACGGGTCGATACGCCAACCGAAATTGGAGGAAAACCAGCCGGTATTAACCGGTGGCACCGACGGCACCAGCTTCTTCTTCAAGCGGTCCTGCATGAGCGCCGATTCGAGAATTGCCAGTTGATCGGTGCGATCATTGAGATCTTTAGCCAACTTGTCGACCTGGCCGCCGAATTCGTTCAGTGATAGTTCGCGTTGCGGCAGACTCGACAGAGCACCGCCTCGGGCAGGAGGTTGGTCAAACATGAATTCCTGGGGTTTAAAGCCGGCTTGTTTCGTCAGTCGGTCGCCTAAAGCCTCAAGACGCAACAACTGCGCTTGCATCTGACCTAGTTTCATGGCCATAGCAGTCAAGTTTTCCCGCAAGTAGGCTTCGCGCTTGCGGTTTTCTTGCTCCTGCATGGATAACAACAGCGACTTGAGATAGGGGCTCTTGATGGCTGCGGCATGGCGCAAGGTTAGATAATACAAGGACACTGCAAACGCCAGAATCCCGACCACCATCAGAACCGTAAAAAATACGACTTGCCCGTGGCTCAGAGTCAGCGTCTTAGACTTCCCTAAGCTGCCCGAAACGACAATAATGTTCACTTGTCCGTCTCTCCCTGTTAAGCCTCCTCCGATGCCAACACGTAAAGTCGGTTATTATTTCGATGCCACACCCGCCATTCAATCACTCGTCAAGCAAGTTGAATGCCTGATCAAGATGCAACAGGTATTTAACGAGATTGCGCCGAAGCCCCTTGCGCAATCCGGAAGGATAGCCCGGTTCGCGCACGGTTCACTGTTAGTGCTCGCTGACAACGGGGCCGTTGCCTCCAAGCTAAAACAGCTAAGCCCAAGTTTATTAATTAATTTTCAGAAGCGGGGATACAAGGTTACTGCAATTCGCGTGGAAGTGCAACCCCCAGCCCAGCCGGCCCCAGTCCGCAGAAAGAAAGGCCTAAATAGCAAGGCCTTAAGCCATGTCCAAGAACTCGCCGCGAAGCTCCCTGATTCACCTCTGCGCACCGCGGTACGGAACGTGCTCGTGCATGCATCAGATAACGACGAGGAGCCTCTCGACCACAAAAAGGACCATTGCCAAGAGGAGAAAAACGACGAAAAACTTGAATAACTGCCGGGCAAATGTCAGGTAACGGGCATTACGCGTAAATAACCACGCGGCCAGCGAAAGCCCCATGCTAATCAGGCCGACAAACGCCAATAATCTGATAATAAACAGGCCGTGCCCGTTTCGCCGAACGTCATTCCCAACCGATTAGGTTCGGCCGCTGGAAAATCGGTATTGGAAAAATCAGGCGAGTTGCGCCTGCAGTCTGAGAAATGCCGGTGCTTCCTCGCTACGCTCAAAGCTTACGAATTCCCAGGCTTGGGGGTCTGCGAGCAGGCGACGCAATAAGGCATTGTTCTGAGTGTGTCCGGATTTATGGCCGCTAAAAGAGCCGATCAATGGATGCCCCAGCAAGTATAGATCCCCGATGGCATCCAGCACCTTGTGTTTTACAAATTCGTTCTCATAGCGCAAGCCGTCGCGATTGAGCACCCGGAACTCGTCTATGACAACAGCGTTATCCAGGCTACCGCCTAACGCCAGCCCCATCGAGCGCAGCGTTTCTACATCCTGCATGAATCCAAATGTGCGGGCGCGACTGACTTCTTTTATGTAGGAGGTGGTTGCGAAATCCACGGTGACCGACTGGTTAGATCCCTCAAAAGCGGGGTGGTCAAAATCAATGCTGAAATTGACACGGAAACCGTTATACGGCTCGAAACGCACCCATTTATCACCGTCTAGGAATTCCACGCACTTTTTTATGCGAATGAATTTCTTGGGCACATTTTGCTCTTCAATTCCCGCTGATTGCAGCAGAAACACGAACGGCCCGGCGCTGCCATCCATGATCGGCACTTCCGGCGCGGAGAGATCCACGTAAGCATTATCAATCCCCAATCCAGCGAAAGCCGACATCAGATGTTCCACTGTAAACACCTTGACACCGTTTTTCTCAAGGCATGACGAGAGGTGAGTGTCTCCCACCTGATGTGGATCCGCCTTGATTTCCACCGGTTGCGAAAGATCGATGCGGCGAAATATGATTCCGGTATTGGGCGCCGCAGGGCGCAGGGTCAAATAGACTTTTTCTCCGGTATGCAGACCGACACCTGTTGCACGTATGATGTTTTTGAGCGTGCGCTGCTTTATCATTTGTCAAGAACGCTTTCGAAATAAACAGTTAGTCATACGGCAGGATTTGCAATGTTATCATGATGCGCTGCGATATGCCAATCCTGCCAGCCTGGAGTTTAGTGTGGTCTCCGTCCTAATCCGCTTGCTTGCGTAGGAAGGCCGGGATATCCAGCATCTCTACGCCGGACTGACGCATCGCCTCGATGGTGGCATCGCGGTTGCGTCTTCTTACCACCGCCGGGGTTTCAAGCTCGGCATAATTCACCATTTCTACCGCGTCCGTCCCGGTCTTCACGACGCTCAACGGCTTGTCCTGCTTTTGGTTGACGGTCGAATTTAGGCCGGTCGCGACAATGGTGACCCGAATATCGTCCTTCAGTTCGTTGTCGTAGACCGCCCCGACAATCACGGTAGCGCTTTCAGCCGTGAACGTTTTGATGGCCTCCATCACATCATAAAGTTCCTGCAATTCAAAGCTTGCTTTGCTGGCCGAGATGTTAACCAGTACCCCGCGCGCGTCGGAAATGTTGATTCCTTCGAGCAGCGGGCAGGCGATCGCTTGTTCCGCGGCAAGCTGAGCGCGGTCCGCGCCCGAAGCCTTGGCAGAACCCATCATTGCCATGCCCATCTCGGCCATGACCGTCCTTACATCGGAAAAGTCCACGTTGATCATGCCGGGGCAACTAATGATTTCCGAAATTCCAGCTACCGCTCCGTGCAGCACGTCATTCGCGGCCTGGAACGCGGCGTCCAGCGTGACTTTGTTGCCCAGCACTTGCATCAGCTTATCGTTAGGAATCACGATTAGCGAATCGACATACTGCGACAACGCTTCGATGCCCTGTTGCGCCACGCGCATGCGCTTGCCTTCGAATGCGAAGGGTTTGGTCACCACTGCCACAGTGAGGATGCCCCGGTCCTTGGCGATTTCCGCAATCACCGGCGCGGCGCCAGTGCCAGTCCCCCCGCCCATGCCCGCAGTCAAGAACAGCATGTCAGTGCCTTCTATCAGCTCGGCGATTCTTTCGCGATCCTCAATTGCCGCCTCGCGTCCGACGTCCGGATTGGCTCCCGCGCCTAGGCCCTTGGTGACCGAAGCGCCCATCTGCAGCTGGATTTTCGCTTGATTGCGTCTTAACGCCTGCACATCGGTGTTTGCGCTGAGAAATTCCACTCCCTTTACTCCCTGGTTGATCATATGATCAACGGCGTTACCTCCGCAGCCACCGACCCCTATTACCTTGATTACCGCTTCATGCGATTGTGTATCAACGAACTCGATCATGCGCATCTCCTTTATAACGATGATTCCAATTTCAGAAAAACCGCACTTGGATTCCGACCACCCGGTCCTTTCATCCATTTCTTCTTGATATCGATCATCAGAAATTTCCCTGAAACCAATGTTTCATGCGGTCGAATACCGGCCGCAGAGAACCGCTTTGGAGTTTGACCAGTTCCTGGCGCTGACGCTGCTGCATGCCGATGAGCAGCAAGCCCACCCCGGTCGAAAAACGCGGATGTCGCACCACTTCGGCAAGCCCGCCGAGATAGTGCGGCATTCCGAGCCGCACCGGCATGTGGAAAACTTCTTCACCCAGCTCCACCATGCCCTGCATGGCACTGCTGCCTCCGGTGATCACGATTCCCGATGACAGCAGTTCCTCGAAGCCGCTTCTGCGCAGCTCCGCCTGTATCAGCGAATAAAGCTCTTCGACGCGGGGCTCGATGACTTCGGCGAGCGTCTGGCGCGATAATTGTCGAGGGCCGCGGTCGCCCACGCCGGGTACTTCAACCATTTCCTGCGGGTCGGCGAGCTGCCGCAGCGCGCAACCAAAGCGACGCTTGATGTCCTCGGCGTCTTTGGTCGGCGTTCTCAAAGCCATCGCAATATCGTTAGTGATTTGATCACCCGCGATCGGAATGACCGCCGTATGGCGGATCGCGCCATGAGTGAACACCGCAATGTCGGCCGTGCCGCCGCCGATATCCGCTAAACAAACGCCCAAGTCCTTTTCATCTTCTGACAGCACTGCTGTAGCGGACGCGAGCGGCTGCAATACCAGATCGATCACCGAAAGTCCGCAGCGCCGCACACACTTCATGATGTTCTGCGCCGCCGAAACCGCCCCGGTTACGATGTGCACCTTCACCTCCAGGCGCACTCCACTCATGCCTAGCGGTTCGCGCACATCTTCTTGCCCGTCGATGATGAATTCCTGATTGAGGATATGCAGAATTTGCTGATCGGTCGGTATGTTTACTGCCTTGGCAGTTTCCACGACGCGCTGCACATCGATCTGCGCAACCTCCTTGTCCTTGATTCCCACCATGCCGTGGGAATTGAAGCTCTTGATGTGGCTGCCGGCAATGCCGGTATACACCTCTCGAATCTTGCAATCAGCCATCAGCTCCGCCTCCTCCAGCGCGCGCTGAATCGCGTTTACCGTAGATTCGATGTTCACCACCACGCCTTTCTTCAGGCCCCGTGAGGGCGCACTGCCCATGCCGATGATCTCCAGCCCGCCCTCCGGGCGAACTTCTGCGACGATTGCGGCGATTTTCGTGGTGCCGATATCAAGCGCCACTATGAGATTTTTGTTTTCCTTGCCCCGACTCATAGGCATCCTCTATAGCTCTCCCCGATCTGACCTTCGTCTTTCTTGTTTGACGGGTTCAGCTTGCTGAAACTCCGAATGCGGTGCCCGCAGCGCGAATCCGTTTTCGTAACGCAAATCAATGTAGGACGTTTGCGCCGGTATTTGTCCTTTGATGCTGTGGTAAACGGCGACAAATCTCTTGAGCCGCGCTTCGCTGCGCTCTCTACCGAGCACCAACAGTAAGCCATTGTCCAGCCAAAGCTCCCAAGCGCGTCGCTGCGACATTTGCACTTCGACCGGTCGCAGGTGGACAGGCTCGAGATCGCGGGCGAACAACAGGTATTGCCGGGTAATATCCGGCGCGCTTCCTTCAGGTCCGGAGAACAGCGGAAGGCTGAGGCCGGTCTCACCCTGGAAAACCTCGCCGTAAGTATTGACCAGTCCGCCAGCCTCCCAGCGCGCCAGTGGCGCCTGCTCTTGCAACACCACATCCAAACGATTCGGCCAATGGCGCCGCAAGCTCACGCTTCTCACCCATGGCAGTCGTTCGAACCCATTAATTGCCTGATTCAGATCCACTGTAAAAAAATTTCCTTTGAGCTGCTGTATCGCCTGCTGCAATTGTCCGCGTGTGACGTGATCAAGCTCTCCGCTTACTACCACTTCGCGCAAATCAAACAGCGGGAGACGGATTGCCGTATTAAGCGCTGCGTATAGCGCGATTAGCGCAGCCAGCGCATAAAGGAGATTTGCGGTCCAAAGCATCAAGTAAGGTTTATTCCACATGCGCCGATTGCAATATCCTCACCACCAGATCTTCGAAGCTTATGCCCGCGACGCGCGCCGCCATCGGTACCAGGCTGTGGTCGGTCATACCCGGCACCGTATTCACCTCGATAAAATACGGTGATCGCTTCTTGTCCAACATCAGGTCCACTCTGCCCCAGCCACTGCAGCCCAGTATCCGAAATGCCTGCAGCGCCTTCTGCTGAATTTTGTTTTCCTGCGTCACGCCGATTCCGGACGGACAAATATAGCGTGTGCTGTGGGCAAAATATTTCGCTCGATAATCGTAAAAAGCCCGCGGCGTTTCTACCCGTATTAGAGGCAGCGCCTGGTCGTTGAGAATGGAAGCGGTCAATTCGATGCCTTCGATGAATTCTTCCGCCAGCACGACATTGTCAGACTTTGAAGCGCGTCGATAAGCGGCGCGCAATCGCTCCGCTCTCAGCACCTTGCTCATGCCAATGCTCGAACCCTCGCGCGAAGGCTTTACCATCAATGGCAGTCCCAGCCTTCGCGCTATTTTTTTAAAATCGCTTTGCGCATTCAGCAATACCCAGCGCGGTGTGTTGATTCTTGCCGCTCGCCACAACAGCTTAGTGCGCCATTTATCCATCGCCAGCGCACTCGCCATCACCCCGCTGCCGGTATAGGCAATCCCCATCATTTGCAGGGCCCCTTGAACCGTGCCGTCTTCGCCGAGCCGGCCGTGCAATGCGATAAATGCGCGGTCGAAACCCTCGCGTCGCAGTTGCTCCAAAGGCCGCTCCTTGGGATCGAAGGCATGCGCATCAATCCCTCGGAGCTTAAGTGCAGTGAGCACCGCGTTGCCGCTTATCAGCGAAATCTCTCTTTCAGCGGAGCAGCCACCCATCAGCACTGCAACCTTGCCAAACTGGGTCATACCGTTTGACCTCGCGTGAAAAATCGCCCCGGGTGGCCGCCGCTTCGCCTTCCCGCTCCACGCTCCGCGAGTCCGAGTCCGGCTCGCCCACCCATCGGCAGTGTGATTTTTCCAAATGCTATGCCGCTCACTCCCACTCCTTATGCTTCACCAATAATACGCACCTCAGTTTCCAGTTCAATTCCGCATTTCTGCCGCACTGTATGGCGCACTTTTTCAATTAGTGCCTCGATATCCGCAGCCGTGGCTGCGCCGGTGTTGACGATGAAATTGGCATGTTTCGCGGACACTACGGCGTCGCCTACGCGCTCTCCTTTTAGTCCGCATTGTTCAATCAACTGCGCGGCAAAGACTCCCGGTGGATTGCGAAACACCGATCCCGCGTTAGGCTCATTCAACGGCTGGCTCATGATCCGGCGCTTGAGCAGCTCCCTGACTTTTTCCTGCGCGGCAATGCTGTTCCCGCGCGGCAGTTTCAGCCACGATGCCGCAAACCATTCCTCAGCTTTGGAGCGCAGCGTCACTGAGCGGTAACCGATGTCATAATCCGCGGGACGCCGCAGATTGAGCGCGCCATTGCGGCTGATGGTCAGCACCTGGGCTACGATTTCCCAGATTTCCCTGCCATAACAGCCTGCGTTCATTGCCAATGCGCCGCCGACCGTGCCGGGAATTCCCGCAAGAAATTCGGCGCCTTGGAAACCGTTGACCGCAGTGAAGCGCGCCACCTTGGGACTGGCCACTCCGGCCTCGGCGTAAATCATTCCGTGCTCCTGCGCGCCAGGCTCCAAGCGCAGTTGTTGCAACGCGCCGTGCAGGAGAACCACCGTGCCGCGCACGCCCCCGTCGCGCACCAGAAGATTGCTGCCAAGCCCAACCATATATATCGCCTGGTCCTCGCTGCATGTCTCCAAAAACAAGGCAAGGTCGGCGAGATCGGCGGGCATGTAGGCGCGGTCTGCCTTGCCCCCGGCACGCCAACTCACGTGGTCCGCCATCGGCTCGTCGAGCCGCAAAGTTCCACGCAATGCCTTAAGGTCGTCTTGCTCGATCATCCTCATAAATTTCAGTTCTGATTCATCCCGTTCATTTATGCTGCGCTTTGTGTGAGCATTGCCGGCACGCTGCCGATCGAACCAGCTCCCATTGTCACCACCACATCCCCCGACTGAGCAGCCTTGCGTATCGCCAGTGGAAGTTCGGCCACTGTCTCCACGAATATCGGCTCCTTGCCGCGCAGACGAATCGCTTGCGTCAACGCCTTACCGTCCGCGCCAGCAATCGGCTTCTCTCCCGCGGCATACACCTCGCATAGCAACAGCAGTTCCACCGCGGACAGCACCTTTACGAAATCCCCGAACAGATCTCGAGTCCGGCTGTAACGGTGCGGCTGAAATGCCAGCACTACGCGTCTACTGGGAAACGCACCGTGCACCGCGTCCAACGTCGCCGCGATTTCGACCGGGTGATGCCCATAATCGTCCAGCAGTGTGAAGCTGCCTCCGCCTTCAAGCTGGATTTCACCGTAACGCTGCAGGCGCCGGCCTACTCCCTTGAAACCGGCAAGCGCCTTGAGGATGGCGGCATCCGCTACGCCCAGTTGCATTCCCACCACTATGGCGGCCAGCGCGTTTTGCACGTTATGTACACCCGGCATATTCAAGGTAACAGTCAGATCTTTGCCGCCGGGCCGAGTAACACGGAACTGCATTTTTCCTTCACGATGCGCGACATCCACCGCCCGCACTTGCGCAGCCTCGGCAAGCCCGTAAGTGGCGACAGGTCTGGTAATGAACGGCATGATCTCTCGGATTCTGGCATCATCAACGCACAACACTGCGCTGCCATAAAATGGAAGATGTTGGAGGAAGTCCACGAACGCCTGCTTGAGTTTTCCGAAATCGTGGTGGTAGGTATCCATATGGTCGGCATCAATATTGGTGACCACCGCCATAATCGGCTGCAGATAAAGGAACGATGCATCCGATTCGTCGGCTTCCACCACGATAAATTCGCCGGTACCCAGTTTGGCGTGCGAACCCGCCGCTTCGAGCCTCCCTCCAATGACAAAAGTCGGATCCAGTCCCGCTTCAGCCAAAACGCTGGCAACTAAGCTGGTGGTGGTGGTCTTGCCATGGGTCCCGGCAACAGCAATACCCTGGCGCAGGCGCATCAATTCCGCCAGCATTTTGGCGCGCGGCACTACCGGTATACCGCGCGCGCGAGCTGCCCGGACTTCCGGATTTTCCTCACTCACCGCTGTTGACACCACCACCACATCGGCGCCTTCTACATAGGTCTCGGCATGTCCTTGGTGGATTTTGGCACCCAGCATTTTCAGGCGCCGGGTTGCGGCGTTTTCGACGAGATCCGAACCGCTGACCCGGAAACCCGAGTTGAGCAAAACTTCGGCGATTCCGCTCATTCCCGAGCCGCCCACACCGATGAAATGTATCTGTTTAACTTTCTGCTTCAACATGGACATTCCGAACAAATCAACGGCAAACTGTCGCCGGCCGGTGCCCGTCCAAGCCGTTCGTGTCCCACCCTTTCAACTGCGATGGGGCCTTGCGTCCCCCTCATGGCAACCTTGCCTCCGCCAAGGACACACGTGTATTCTTTCTTATCCTGCATAAGCCAACTCCATGCATGAGCGTGCCACTAACTGGGTAGCGTCGGGCTTTCCGAGCTGCCGCGCGCGGCGCGCGACTTGCAGCAAATTCTCACGATTAATTCCCCGCAACAGATCGGCGAGCGAACGCGCACTCAAATCACTTTGCTGAAGAATCCAGGCTGCCCCCTGGTCCGATAGGTGGCGCGCATTGTGGGTCTGGTGATCGTCTGCTGCCAGCGGATAAGGCACCAGGATGCTGGCGATACCCGCAACGGCGATTTCAGCAACGGTGAGCGCACCGGCACGGCAAATCAGCAAATCGGACTCCGCGTAGCAATGCGCCATGTCGGCGATAAATGCTTCAACGCGCGCTTCGACGCCGGCGCGCGCATATCCTTCCTTGAGAGCAGCAAAGTGTTGTGCACCTGATTGGTGAGTGACCAGTGGCCGGGCCTCGCGCGGCAATAGCGCCAAAGCTTGCGGCACCGTCTCGTTGAGCACCTGCGCTCCCAAGCTTCCGCCCACCACCAGTACATGTAACGGTCCCGTACGCTTGCTATAGCGCGTCTCGGGCGGCTCGATGGTCAGGATTTCGCTGCGCACCGGATTTCCGGTAACTATTTGGATTCCAGTCGTTGCCGCGCCAAACGCCTCAGGGAAAGCCACTAAAACGCGGTCTGCGAGTTTTGCCAGTATTTTGTTGGCCAAGCCAGCTATTGAATTCTGCTCGTGTATCACCAGCGGCCTATTTAATAAGGAGGCCATCATTCCCCCCGGAAAAGCCACATAACCGCCCATGCCGAGCACCACATCCGGCCGATACTTGAATATCGCCCGCGCCGACTGCCAGAATGCCACTAGTAATTTCATCGGAAGCAACAAAAAGCGCAGCGCGCTTTTTCCTCTCACACCTGAAAAGCTCACCCATGCCATTTCATATCCTTGTTGCACGACCAACTTCGCCTCCATGCCTGCGTGCGTGCCCAACCACACCACGCGCCACCCTTGCTGCCTGAAAAATTCCGCCACGGCCAAGCCGGGAAACACATGGCCGCCGGTGCCTCCCGCCATTATCAATATCGCGCGGCTCATCTATACGGGCTTCCCCCGCATGAGCCCTGGTTTTGGTTCCGGCATAACGTTGGTTGTCGCCACGTTAGCCTCCACCGAAACCTGCCAGCTCATACGGGCTTCCCCCGCATGAGCTGGCGGTTTTCCCAGTCCACTCGTAACAGCAATGCAATCGCAATGCAGTTTGCAGCCATACCGCTGCCGCCAAAGCTCATCAACGGCAGAGTCAAACCCTTAGTGGGCAGCACACCCATGTTGACCCCGATATTGATGATTGCCTGCACTGCCAGCCACACGCCGATGCCTTGCGCTACCAGCGCGGAAAAATAACGCTCTAAATAAGTCGCTTGACGGCCAATGGCAAACGCCCGCATCACCAACCACGCGAACAACGCGATAACCACAACGACCCCGGCGAACCCAAGCTCTTCCGCGATTACAGCGAGCAGAAAATCGGTGTACGCTTCAGGCAGGTAAAGCAGTTTTTCAACGCTGCCACCGAGTCCCACGCCCAACCATGCGCCACGTCCGAATGCAATCAGCGCGTGGCTCAATTGATACCCACTGCCAAAGGAATCCGCCCAAGGATCCATAAAACCGATAACGCGTTGCATGCGATAGGGTGAACTCCATATCAACAGCAGGAAACCGATAATCAGCATGCAGATCAATCCAGCGAAAAGCTTCCAGTTCATTCCTCCGAGAAACAGGATCGCCATGGCGATCGCGGTGATCACTGCGAATGCGCCGAAATCGGGCTCTTGCAGTAACAGTCCCCCGATCAGCAGCATCACTAGCAACATCGGCAGGAAACCTTTGCGGAAGCTGTGCATCCACGCAGCCTTGCGCACCGTATAGTCGGCGGCGTAAATAACCACCAAGAGTTTCATGAATTCCGAAGGCTGCAAGTTAACGAAAACCAGCGGCAGCCAGCGTTGGCCGCCATTGACTTCGCGGCCTATTCCGGGAATCAGCACCAATACCAGTAGGCCCGCGCCAAACAAGAACAGATAGGGAGACATGCGCTGCCAAAGCTGCATCGGCAATTGAAATGCGGTTGCTCCCAGCGCAATGCCGATGCCAATAAAAACCGCATGCCGCATTAGAAAGAAGGTCGGCTGATGCCATTTGCCTGCCTCGGCAATGGCTATCGAGGCCGAGTACACCATCACCAGCCCCAGACTCAGCAAGGTAAGAGTTACCCAAACGAGCGATACATCAAATTCTAGGAGCGGCGCGCGCCTTTTTTGCAATGCGTATGCCATTTAATGCGCTCCGACCTTGAGCTGCGCTTCCAAACCCTGAACCGCGCGCATAAACACCTCCGCTCTATGCTGGTAATCGCGGAACATGTCAAAACTCGCGCAGGCAGGCGAAAGCAGCACGGCATCGCCGCGCTGCGCCTTGCTAAAAGCCAGTAGCACGGCGTCTTCCATGGTCGCCGCACGCAACAGCGGTAACCCGCAGCCGGCAACGGCCTTCGCTATTTTGTCTGCGTCGCGGCCAATGAGCACTAGCGCGCGGGCATGAGTGGCAATCGCGGATTTAAGCGGTGAAAAATCCTGGCCCTTACCGTCTCCGCCAGCGATCAATACGGCTTTTTCCGCGAGGCCGGTGAGCGCCGCGACCGTAGCGCCGACGTTAGTGCCTTTCGAATCGTCATAAAAAACCACTCCGCGGATTTCACTTACCTTTTGCACGCGGTGTGGCAGTCCTGTGAATTTTCTTAGCGCCGTTAGCAGCGGCGGGTATTCCAGCGCGATGGCCTTGCACAGCGCCAGCGCGGCAAGCGCGTTAGCTGCATTATGCAAACCGGCGAGTGGCAATTCCTTAAGCGGCATCAATCGCATTTCCCCTTGCGCGAGCCACGGCTCCCCCGCCGATTCAACCATGCCCCATTCTGTGTTACCGCTCGGTTTTTCCAAACCAAAACTCAGTACCGTCCGCGCGGGGTCGGCAAGGCGCCGGCTCGCTTCGTCTCCGCGGTTCACAACTTGTACGCCGTGGCCCGAAAAGACCCGTGCCTTGGCAGCTGCGTAATCTTCAAAGCCCTGGTAGCGGTCCAGGTGGTCCTGACACAGGTTCAATACCGTGGCGGCGCTGGCATCTAGGCTGTAGGTGGTTTCCAACTGGAAGCTGGATAGCTCGAGCACGAATAAATCCGGCGCATTTTTCCCGTGGCTTAATTCCGTTTCCACCTGCGTCAATGCATCCAGTACCGGCAGGCCAATGTTTCCCGCAACCACGGTATTGAGGCCGGCGGCACGGCACATGGCCCCAACCATGCTGGTCACAGTGCTTTTACCGTTGGAGCCAGTGATGGCGATCACTTTTGTTCCCGCCAATGATTTAGCTGCCTGCGCGAAAAGCTCCACATCCCCGACAACAAGAACCCCGGCGTTAAGAGCCTCGGAAACCCGAGGCTCCCGGAGGGCAACGCCGGGGCTTATAGCAATCAGGTCAATTCCACTGAAACTGCCGCTGCGGAAAGGACCACTTTCCAACGGGACCAGCGGAATTTCGCGAGCGAGTTGCGCTGCATGCGGGGGATGCTTCCGGCTATCCGCCACTCGCACTTGTGCCCCTTTACGCTGGAGCCAGCGCACCATGGACCAGCCGCTGTCACCCAGTCCCAGCACTAATACCTTTTTTCCTGATACCTCCAAATTCATTTCCGTTACCGTAGTTTCAACGTAGAAAGGCCAATCAAAACCAACATCATGGTGATGATCCAGAACCGCACCACTACCTGATTTTCCTTCCAGCCCTTCAATTCGTAGTGGTGATGCAGCGGCGCCATGCGGAAAATGCGTTTCCCTGTCAATTTAAATGAGGCGACTTGCAGCACCACCGACAGCGTCTCCACCACGAACACGCCGCCCATGATGAATAGCACGATTTCCTGACGCACGATCACCGCTACCACTCCAAGAGCGGCGCCAAGTCCCAGCGCACCCACATCGCCCATGAACACTTCGGCTGGATAGACGTTAAACCACAAAAATGCCAAACCTGCGCCTGCCAAAGCCGCGCAAAATACCGTCAACTCTCCCGCACCGGAAATGAAAGGAAACCCGAGATATTTGGAAAATACCGCATGACCGGCAACGTAAGCGAACACGCCGAGTGCGCTCCCGACCATCACCGTAGGCATGATCGCGAGGCCGTCCAGGCCGTCGGTAAGGTTAACCGCATTGCTCGATCCCACGATCACCAAATAGGTCATGAAAACAAAACCGACAGTGCCAAGCGGGAAAGCCACATGCTTAAAGAACGGCACGATGAATATGGTCTGTGCCGGCAGCGTGGCACTGAACGCCAGAAACAGCGCGGCGGCAAGCCCGATCAGCGACTGCCAAAAAAATTTAGCCCGCGCCGATAATCCATGCGGATCGCGCTGCACGACTTTCCGATAATCGTCAATCCAGCCGATAAGGCCAAAGCCCAGCGTGACCAGTAACGTCACCCATATAAAACGGTTGCGCAAATCCACCCATAACAGACTAGTCAAGGCGATGGAGACCAGAATCAAAGCACCGCCCATGGTCGGTGTGCCTACTTTGCTCAAGTGCGAGCTCGGCCCGTCGTCACGCACTGCTTGCCCGATTTTGTAGGTGGTGAGTTTTCTGATCATCGCCGGGCCGACGATAAAGGAAATCATCAGTGCAGTCAGCGTCGCCAGTACCGCGCGCAAGGTGATGTAATTGAATACGTTGAAGGCGCGGATGTCCTGAGCCAACCATTGTGCTAATGCAAGCAACATTCTCGGTTTCCAGTCCCACCCATTGAGTCGGCGTAATATCCCTTCATTCGGCGCTAAACCTTTCCACGATTCTTTCCATTCGCATGAAGCGTGAACCCTTCACCAGCACCGTGACACCGGGGGCCAGCAATTTCTCAAGCGCGGCGATCAATTCCTCGATTTCGGTGAAATGCCTCGCGTCCTTGCCAAATTGCCGCGCCGCGCCAGCGGAGAATTCCCCTAGTGTATACAGCACATCTATTCCGGAATTTTTTGCCAGTTTGCCGATTTGCACATGTAAAGCCGAAGCTTGCGCACCGAGTTCTCCCATGTCCCCCAGCACCAGAACTTTTTTGCCCGATTCGGCACGCAGCACGTCTATGCCCGCGCGCACTGACTCCGGATTTGCGTTATAAGTATCGTCCACCAAAACCGCGCCATTTTTGCCACGCTTGCGCTGCATCCTTCCCTTTATTCCGGTAAACGTGCCCAGCCCGCTGCGGATCGCCTCGTGACTGATACCAAGCGCCAGCGCGCAGGCAACGGCAGCAAGCGCATTTCTCGCGTTATGCAATCCCGCGACCCGCAAGCTGACGGGTATTTCACCCGCGCTGGTTCGCACCGCGATTTCAGCTCCCGAGCCGTGCAAATCGCAACGTGCATTGACTGCGGCAGGATGGTCCAAACCGAAATCGAGAATACGCTTGCCCGCACACAACTTGCGCCATAAGTCTGCGTATTCATCGTCGGCGTTGATCACTGCCACCCCGTTTTTGGACAAACCTTCAAAAATTTCGCCCTTGGCGTATGCCACTTGCTCAATCGATCCTAATCCCTCGAGATGGGCGGTCGCCGCATTGTTCACCAACGCTACCTCGGGTTTGGCCAAGCTGGCTAAATAAGCAATCTCCCGCGGATGATTCATTCCCATTTCTATTACCGCGTATTGATGCTGGTTGCGCATTTCCAGCAAGGTAAGCGGCACGCCAATATCGTTGTTGAGATTGCCGCGCGTCGCTAGCACTGCTTGGTTTGACCCGGTCGCTTTGCGTAAGATATTCGCGAGCATTTCTTTCACGGTGGTTTTGCCGTTGCTGCCGGTCACCCCCACCACGGGAATGTGGAAGCGGCTGCGCCAATAGGCGGCGAGTGTGCCCAGGGATTTGCGGGTATCTTTTACCACCAGCAGCGGAAAATCGCTGCGGCCGGTGAGAGCGTCCGCAGCGTTAACCGTTTCCGGTTCCGCAACCAACGCCGCAGCCGCGCCTTTTTCTTGGGCTTGCGCCAAAAACTGGCGGCCGTCGAAATGTTCCCCTTTAAGCGCCACGAACAGGTCGCCGCTGTTTAAAGTACGTGTGTCCGAGCTCACTCCAGAAAACGTCACGTTCTTCCCTTTCATGGTTGCATTTAACACGGCTGCCGCCTGCTGCAAATCAAGCATCGAGCGTCTTAAGTCTTTTGGCGCAGCGCGCTGTTCGCCACCTCGACATCGTTGAATGGCAATTTCACTCCGTTAATTTCCTGGTACATTTCGTGTCCCTTGCCGGCGATCAACACAACGTCATGTTCGTTTGCCGTGGCTATGGCCTGGTAGATCGCCGATGTGCGGTCCTCAACCACGCGGTAATTGGGCTGCATGCCGCTCACAATGTCTTCAATGATCACCCTTGGCGCTTCTCCGCGCGGATTGTCGCTGGTAATGATCGACAGGTCCGCCAAACGCGATGCCACTGCACCCATCAGTGGGCGCTTTCCACGGTCGCGCTCACCACCACAGCCAAACACGCAAACTAACTTGGCCGTGCTGCCAAGGTCCAGAATCTCGCGTAGCGTCAGCAGAACCTTTTCAAGTGCGTCGGGAGTGTGTGCGTAGTCAACCACCACAATCGGCTTGCCTTTTTCGCTCAATACTTGCAAGCGTCCCCGAACGGCGTGCACCTGGCCTAACATGCTTACAGCTTCAGAAAGAGGCACCGCGCTCGCCAGCAATGTCGCAAGCACGCCCAGCAGATTGCTGGCGTTGAAAGCACCGAGCATGCGGCTCTGCAACGTCGCAGTTCCCCAACGCGTCACAATCTCTAGAGTCAGGCCGCGCTTGCTTAAATTCAGCTGGTGGCCGGATATTTCTCCTTTACCGAGCCCGTAACCAAGTACCTTTACCGGCGATTCCGTAAGGCCAGCGGCCAGCTCCGCGCCGAAACGGTCATCCATGTTGATGATGGCGTACTGCAAGCTTGGCCAATGAAACAGTCTGGCTTTGGCGGCGCCATAGGCCGCCATGTTTCCGTGATAATCAAGGTGGTCACGCGAAAGATTAGTGAACAGCGCGATGTCAAACTTCACTCCATTGACCCGCCCCTGCACTAGGCTGTGGGACGAGACCTCCATCGCTACGCATTCCGCACCCTGTTCCACAAATTTCGCCATTTGCGCCTGCAACAACAAGGCATCCGGAGTCGCATTAAGCGTAGGCTCCAAGGCCCCGAGAAATCCATTACCCAGCGTTCCTACTACTGCCGTTTTTCTCCCAAGCTGCGTGAGGCATTGCGCTATCCAGTGGCTGCAGGAGGTTTTACCGTTAGTTCCGGTGACCCCTATGACCCACAATTTCTGTGATGGGCGTCCATAAATGTGACTCGCCAGTTCGCCGATCTTGTCGCGCAATCCTTTGATACCAAGATTTGCCACCTGCCACTCATCGTTCCAGGAGAAATTCTCGCTTTCCCATAGCACCGAAGTCGCGCCACCAGCAATTGCTTGTGCAATGAATTTGCGCCCGTCTAATTTTTCTCCCGGGTACGCCAAAAAAGTGTCGCCGGCTTGCACTTGGCGACTGTCAGTGGTGAGACGTTGCACTTTCACGCCCAAGCGCTTAAAAATGCTTGTGCCCAGGTCCGTCGCATTGCCTGATCCGGAACTCACACTTCCTCCTTGATTACCGGCAGGTCCGGCGGCGGTAAAACGGTATTGCCCGGTGCGTCCGGCGGAATGTCCAGCAAGCGCAGGGCCCCGGCCATTACTTGGCTGAAGACTGGGGCCGCCACAATGCCGCCGTAATATTCTCCAGCGGAAGGTTCGTCCAGCATTACTGCAACGATCAAACGAGGGGCCGAAGCGGGGGCCATTCCGATAAACGAAGACACGTAGCGATCTCCGGCGTAGCTTCCATCTTCCAGTTTATGCGCGGTTCCAGTTTTTCCAGCGACGCGATACCCGAGCACCTGCGCACGCGGCGCAGTGCCGCCGGGTTCCACTACTAATTCCAGCATGCTGAGTACCGCGCGCGCGGTTGCAGCGGAGAGTACCGGAACACCGGCTGGCGGCGAATCAAGTTTCAGCAGGGACAAAGGGAGCAACTTGCCGCCGGTAGCAAAAACGGTATACGCTCGCGCAAGTTGTATGAGGCTCACTGAAATGCCGTGGCCGTAAGACATGGTGGCCTGCTCGATCGGTCGCCAGGTTTTATAAGAGCGCAGTTTCCCTGGCACCTCTCCCGGAAATCCGGAACGCGGCAGCGCCCCGAACCCCACGCCGTTGAAAATATCCCACAGTGACTGCGAAGTAAGAGATAGTGCAATTTTCGCCGCACCAATATTGCTGGATTTCTGTATGACTTGCGCCACGGTCAGCGCCCCTTCGCGGTGCGCGTCGTGAATGGTCGCGTTGCCGACATTCATCTGTCCGGGCGCGGTCTCGATCACGCTGTTCGGCGTAACGACTCCCGCTTCTAGCGCCGCCGCAATGGTAAACGGCTTAAGCGTAGACCCCGGCTCGAATAAGTCGGTGATAACCCGGTTGCGTGTGCGTTTTGGATTAAGTTTCGTCCGGTTATTGGGGTTATAGGAGGGCACGCTGGCCAGCGCCAATACTTCCCCGGTTACCGCGTCCAACACTGTAATGCCACCAGCCTTCGCGCGCTGCGCTTCCACCGCCTGCTTAAGCGCGCGGTATGCGAGATACTGGATTTTGCCATTTATGCTGAGAACGAGCGTGCGTCCTTCCTGGGGCACCTTGATGCTCTCCACATCTTCCACGATGTGCCCGAGCCGGTCCTTGATGACGCGGCGGCTCCCCGGTTTGCCGGCAAGCGTATCTTGGTAGGCTAACTCCAGACCTTCTTGTCCGTTATCGTCAACATCGGTGAACCCCAGCAAGTGCGCCATGACCTCACCGGCCGGGTAATAGCGTCGGTACTCGCGCTGCAAATACACGCCCGGGATTCCCAGTTGCACGACTTTGGCGGCATCTTCTGGAGAAAGCTGGCGTTTCAAATAAACGAATTCACGATCGCTTTCGTGCAAGCGCTTGCCAATCTCGGTGCTGTCGATTTCCAGCAGTTTTGCCAGCCGCTTTTGTTGCTGCGGCGTAATCTCGATATCGGCCGGACTCGCCCAAACCGATTCCACCGGCGTACTAACTGCCAGCGGCTCGCCGAAACGATCGGTAATCATGCCACGGTGCGCAGTAATTTCGATCACGCGGCTGTAGCGGGCGTCTCCTTTCTGCTGCAGAAAATCATTGTGCATTCCCTGCAGGTAGAATGCCCGTCCTGTTAGCCCGCAAAACCACAACATCACGGTAAGCAACACCAGGCGCGAGCGCCACGCCGGTAGCCGAAGCTTCAGGGCGGGGTTAGCGTGGCTATTCATGTCCTCTCTCCGCTGGCTCGGTATCGGGTGTTACCACCTGGCTACGCTTGCCGTCAGGCACGCGCATCTGCAAGATTTCGGTGGCTATTTTTTCAATACGTGCATGCGTCGCCCATGTGCTCTGCTCGAGTAGCAACTGGCCCCATTCCACGTCGAGCTGAGCCGACAATTCTTGTTCTTGCTGCAATTTCGCAAACAACTTGCGCGCTTTGTGCTGTGATGTCACAACACCCAGCGCGCAGACTATTAACGTGAGCGCCAACAGAAAATTCAGTCTCGTCACCGCTAACCACCCCTCCGGGGGTCAACCGCGCCTGCCATGTTTGCATTTCTTGTTGTTTCAATACGCTCGGCAACGCGCAGCACGGCGCTACGCGCTCGCGGATTAGCGCGTATTTCTTCATGGCTTGGCTTGATCGGCTTTCCAATCAGGCGCAATTTCGGTTGCGCTGCGTCTACGGCTCGTATCGGCAATTTTTCCGGCAACGATTCACATTTCGACATTGCGCGCATAAAACGTTTTACCATTCGGTCTTCAAGCGAGTGAAAGCTGATGACCACCAGCCTGCCTAAGGACCGCAGCAAATCGACCGCTTGTGGCAAGACTATCGACAATTCCTCGAGTTCCTGATTGATGTGAATCCGTAAAGCTTGAAATGTGCGTGTCGCCGGATCCTGGCCTGGCTCGCGCGTGAGAACGGCTTTTGCCACGATCTGGGCAAGTTGCCGCGTGGTGCGAACAGGTCCCCGCGCTCGAGCCGCAACAATCTTTCTTGCAATCTGTTTAGCAAACCGTTCCTCGCCATATTTCTTTATGACCTCCCCGATCTCCTTTTCCGAAGCACTCGCTAGCCACTGCGCAGCAGTTTGCCCACGGCTTGTATCCATGCGCATGTCCAGCGGCCCATCTAAACGGAAGCTGAAGCCGCGCGCCGGCTCCTGTAGCTGCATTGCGGACACTCCAAGATCGAGTAACACGCCGTCCACTTGGGGCACATTCAGCTCCAGAAGTACCTCGCGCAATCTGCTGAAGCTGCTGCGTACAATGCAGAATCGAGAGTCTGTAAGCGCACGCCCTGCGGCAATCGCTACCATATCTTTATCCAACGCAATCAAGCGCCCTTTTGCCGAGAGCTTTCGTAGAATCGCCCGGCTGTGTCCACCTTGGCCGAACGTGCTGTCCACGTAAACTCCGTCGGGCCGAACGTTGAGGGCCTCGATTGCTTCGTTCAATAAAACTGCTACATGCTGCGAGTTCATTTACGAACTCACAGTGAGAAATTCTCCATGCCTGGTGGCAGTGCATTGATGTCTTGCGCGGTAATTTGTTCCAGTTGTTTATTCCAGGCTTCCAAGTTCCAAATTTCGAAATGGCTGCCTTGGCCGACCATCATCACGCGCTTCTCGAGAGCGGCAAAGGAACGAAGCTCCGGAGAAATCAACACGCGTCCCGCGGCGTCAAGCTCCACTTCTTCAGCGAACCCAACCAGCAAGCGCTTCCAGAGACTTGCTTGTCGGTCGATGCTGGGGAAACCCATGACTTTCGCTCGTATCGGCTCCCAAGCCGCATAGGGGTAAAGCAGGAGGCAACTGTCGGGGTGGGCGGTTAGCACGAGTTTCCCCGCGCCTTGATTTTGTAGGGCGTCGCGATGGCGCGTCGGCACGGCGAGTCGGCCTTTTGCGTCCAGATTGATCGTTGACGCTCCCTGAAACATACTCCCCCCAATATGGTTCGGATTTTCCGAGCAATCCCATCTTTTACTACTATTTCCCACTCTAGAATAAAAAAAAGGCAAGGTCAAGCACAAAATCGAGCCTTTTCTTTTATGGGACAGATACTTAAGTGATATTTCGTGGATTTTATTAATTCTTCTTAATAAATAGCTAGATACGCAGCATTTGGGAGAAAGAAAAGAAATCTCGCCTGGGGACGATCAGACAAAAAAAGAAAGCGGAATAGGGAGAAGCTGGCCTATAAGCCGGGTTCTGTTAGGGATATGGCTCCCTTGACAGTCATTTCTCTAGGCGTGCGATTACTCGCACACTCAAGCAACCTACCCGGAAGCTACGCGAGCCGCGTCAATGCTTCCCTACTTGGTCTTGCTCCGGATGGAGGTTACCTCGTTTCACCCGCAGCTGCGCAGCTAGCGTCGGCTACGACTCGTCTCTGTGGCCCTGTTCATCGCCTCACGGCGTCCGGCAGTTAGCCGGCATCCTGCTCTGCGGAGCCCGGACTTTCCTCTATACATATTGAAGATATGTACAGCGACTGTCTGGCCAGCTTCGTGATTAATATTATCACGAAAACCCCCGAGGGCTTTAAGATCTCGCCGTTTGCGCGCGTCAGTAGCCAATTCGCGCACTGATTTCGAGGAGCTTAATTCACCAGGAAGGAGAGAGGGATGGCGTGCAACTTTTCGCCTGCTTTACGACCAAAATGAATGATGTAACGTGTTGGCGATCGGACTAAACAGGAGGCTCAAATGAGAAGAAGGCTATATTTTGTCCTTCCGGATGTTGCAAGCGCCCAGCAGACTATGAATGATTTATTGCTTTCCCGCGTCGAAGAAAGCCATATCCATTGCCTGGCCCGTCGTGACGCTCCTCTAGGCAATCTCCACGAAGCGAATGTCTTGCAAAAAACCGATGTTGTGCACGGGGCAGAATTGGGGCTGGTCCTGGGCGGCGCCGGGGGAACGGCGGTTGGCATTCTGATGGTATTCGCGCCTCCCGAAGGGGTAAGCTTGCAATTGGTTACAGTTTTGATTGCTGCATTGATAGGTGCGGTTCTGGGCGCCTGGGTGTCCAGCTTGGTGGCCAGCGCGGTGCCGAATTCCAAGCTATCGATATTTGCCAAGGACATCGAAGAAGGAAAGATTCTGATGATGGTAGACGTCCCGGCTCGCAAAGTAGAACAAATACATGCGTTAGTAGAAAAGCGCCATCCGGAAGCCGCACTAGGAGGAGTGGAGCCGACGATTCCCGCGTTTCCGTAAGCTAGACGGATTGCGATCCTGCGTCACGGAAGGCGCGGAGTTCGTCGCTGGAAAACAAAGCTCCGCATCGGGCGGACTTTATGTGCAATTAACCAGTTCGCCTAGATCAACTGCCAGTTGACGGTTTCACCCGCCCGTAAGGGAATGAGGCTCTGTTTTCCGAAACGCAGGCTGCGCGGCACTCTCCAGCTGTGCCGGGCAAGCGCAATCTTATCGGTGTTTCGCGGCAATCGGTAAAAATCAGCGCCATGGAAACTGGCGAATGCTTCCAGTTTGTCGAGTGCTCCGGCCAGTTCAAAGGCCTCAGTGTACAGCTCGATTGCCGCGTGTGCGGTGTAAATCCCGGCACAGCCGCTCCCCGCCTGCTTGCTGGATTTTGAGTGCGGCGCGCTATCGCTTCCAAGGAAAAATTTGGGATTGCCGCTGGTCGCCGCCTTGATCAGTGATTGCCGGTGTGAATCTCTCTTTAATAAAGGCAAGCAAAAATGGTGGGGTCGCAGGCCGCCGGAAAACATTGCATTGCGATTCAGCAGCAGATGGTGAGCCGTTATGGTTGCCGCGATATTATCTGGCGCACTTTTTACATACTCCACCGCCTCGCGCGTTGTAATATGTTCGAATACGATTCGCAGCCGTGGAAAGCGTTGTGTTACCCGTGATAGCACCCGCTCAATAAATACTTGCTCGCGGTCGAATACATCGACTTCCGGATCAGTCACTTCACCATGCACCAAAAGGGGTAGATCCTGTTTTTGCATTTCTTCTAGCGCCGCAAAAATTTTCTCCGGGTCGGTCACTCCTGAAGCGGAATGAGTGGTGGCGCCGGCAGGATAATATTTCATTCCGTAAACAATACCGCTGCGTTTGGCTTCGATGATCTCCTTCGGATCGGCATTGGCGGTCAAATACAAAGTCATCAGCGGCCGGAATTTTGATCGCTTCGGAAGAGCGTCCAGGATACGGCGCCGGTAAGCCATCGCCATTTTGGCGGTCGTAATCGGCGGCTCGAGATTAGGCATGACAATGGCACGCGCAAAGCGTCGTGCAGTATCTTTAACCACAGCCCGCAGCTCATCGCCATCGCGCAGATGCACATGCCAATCGTCCGGGCGGGTGAAAGTTATGCGCTGCAATTACCCGTTCCTCTTATTTTGATTCTCGCATTATACCTTCAAGGGTTCCCTTTGATTTGCAAAGCCGCAGCGTAAAGCGTTTTCCTATTCGCGCCGCTGATCTGCGACGCAAGTTTAACCGCCTGCTTGAGCGGTAGTTCGTGCAGGAGAATAGTCAACAAACGAGTTACATCGTTCAAAGTCGCATTCCGCGCTCCAGCCCCCGAAACCAGCACCACAAACTCGCCTTTCTGACGATCTTTATCCTGGCCCAACCATTCGAGCGACGTATCCAAAGTGCCGCTGTATATATCCTCGAACAACTTGGTGAGCTCGCGCGCAATTGTCACACCGCGTTCGCCGCCAAATACTGCCTGCATGTCCGCAATGCTTTCCAAAATACGATGCGGCGCCTCGTAAAATATCAGCAAAAAAGGCAGGCTCTTTAAATTTTCCAGCTCGCGACGCCGCGCCGAGGCTTTGCTCGGCAAAAAACCGTAATATAGAAAATGCAGTGCTTGAGTGCCAGAAACCGACAGTGCGCTGACCGCGGCATTCGCGCCGGGCACAGGAACGACGCGGTATCCGGCCTGTCGCACGCGGCTTACCGCAATGGCGCCGGGATCGCTTATTCCGGGCGTTCCGGCATCGCTTACTAACGCGACTGATTTCCCCTGCTGCAACAGCGCAACTATCTTTTCGGCAATGCGCTTTTCGGTATGTTCTCGCAAGACCATCGTTGTTGCGGGAATTTGAAAATGCCTAAGCAGACGGGAAGTAACGCGGGTATCCTCCGCAGCCACAACGTCCACCTGTTTCAATACTTCCAGAGCTCGCAGGGTGATGTCCTGCAAATTTCCAATCGGGGTAGCAACTACATATAATAGAGGCTTACCCGCCTTGTTGTGTATTCGATGCAACGCTTGCCGGCCTTTCTGCTAACGCTGTTGGCAATACTATACGGATGTGCCATAGCATTTGCCACACGCGCCGAAAACGGGGTGCCGTCAGCAGGGCAAACTGTGCCAGCCAAGCCGGCTGCCGCTAACACCCAATCCGGACCGCCCAAGCCGCATATTGCTTTAATCCTGCCTTTAAAATCGGAATCATTCGGCGGCGCTGCGGAAATCACGCGGCAAGGCTTTATCGCCGCCGCGAGCCGCCAGGGCGGCAGCCGCCTGCCGGTCAGAACCTACGCCACAAGCGAGCAAACAGATGAAATCCTTGCGACCTATCAACTCGCGCTGGACGCGGGAGCGCAGGTCGTAGTCGGCCCGCTTACCCGGGATTCCGTCACGGCTTTAGCGATCAGCGGCATGGTGCGCGTTCCCACACTCGCACTCAATGTGCCGGAAGATTCCCCGGAATTGCCGCCGTACCTGTTCACTTTCAGCCTGCAGGTTGAAAACGAAACACGACAAATCGCTAGGTTGGCTTGGCACGATGGCAAGCGCAAAGCGCTGATCATCAGCGCCGACACTCCGCTTGACAGCCGCATGCAGGAAGCGTTTGCCGACGAATGGCAAAAACTGGGTGGCGTAATTGTTAGGCAGCTGCTTTTCAACGGCGAACAGAGCAGCTTGATGACACTTAAGCAGGCCGTGGAAATAAGCGAAGCCGATATGATTTTCCTCGCGCTCGAGGCGAAGAATGCGCGCCTAGTCCGGCCTTATATCGATTTAGCTGTAAACATTTACGGAACATCGCAGATCTTTAGCGGAAACGGCCTGGGCACTTTGAATCTAGATCTTAATGGGGTACGCTTTGTCGATATGCCGTGGCTACTGCAATCCGATCATCCAGCCGTAATGGTTTACCCGCGTCCGAAAAATGCGGTGATTGTCGACCTCGAAAGGCTCTATGCCTTAGGCATAGATGCGTTCCGAATTTCCCAGGATTTGACCACGATTGGGGCGCATTCCGGCTATGCCCTTGATGGTGTAACCGGACAGATCAGCCTCAGTTCCGATCACCAGTTCGTACGCGAACTGACCCCCGCGATATTTTATCGGGGCCAAGCCGTAGTGCTGTATGAACCGAAACGCTGAAGGTCTTGCGGCGGAACGCGTAGCGGCGACCTTTCTGCAAAACCAAGGTTTAAAATTATTGGAAACCAACTATCGCTGCCGCTTCGGCGAGATCGATCTGGTACTTCGCGACGGCGACACTTTGGTGTTTGCAGAAGTGCGGTTGCGTACTGACGCCAATTTCGGCGGCGCGGCGGCAAGCATAACCGCCAAAAAGCGTGAAAAGCTGCTTAAGGCAGCACGTCACTACCTCGCTTCCAGACGGGGAACTGCACCTTGCCGTTTCGACGCGGTATTGCTAAGCGGAATGCGCCGGCGGGATATTGAGTGGATAAAAAGCGCGTTTGAAGAATAGCGGGAAAATGCCGCACAATATGCTATCGACAAGGCGATCCGTGAGCGTAAATGGACTTGATTGCGAGGATTAGCGGGCATTTTTCAGACAGCGCGCATCTCAAGCTGCAGGCAATGGATGCGTTGGCGGTCCCGATTGCCGGTGCCGCGGAACGCATGGCCCAATGCCTCATGCGAGACGGAAAAATTTTGTCTTGCGGCAACGGCGGCTCGGCTGCGGATTCCCAGCATTTCGCCGCAGAGCTGTTGAATCGCTTCGAAATGGAGCGCCCCGGACTCGCGGCGATTGCGCTCACCACCGACAGCTCAACGCTTACGTCAATTGCCAATGATTACAATTTTGATCAGGTTTTCTCCAAGCAGGTGCTGGCACTGGGACAGGCCAACGACGTTTTGCTGGCCATTAGCACGAGCGGAAACTCGCGTAATATTCTGGAAGCGGTGCGCGCCGCACACGAGCGGCAAATGGGCGTGGTAGCGCTCACCGGAAAGTCAGGAGGGCAGTTGGCCGATATTCTCATTCCTGAGGACATTCATATCTGCGTGCCGGCAGACAATACGGCGCGCATTCAGGAGGTTCATGTCTTGGCGCTGCATTGTTTATGCGACGCGATCGACTGCTTAGTTCTGGGAGTTGAATGATGCGCTGCTTAATATTCGCCAGCGTCGTCCTGGCCATTGGCACATTGCAAGCTTGTGTTGCCGTTGTAACTACCACCGCCGCAGGCGGAGTGGTGGTTGCGGAAGACCGGCGCACCAATGCGGCGATGCTCGATGACGAAGGTATTGAGCTGAAAGCACAGAGTCGCATTTCCGAGAAATTCAAGCGGTACAGTGACACGATTCACATCAATGTCACCAGTTATAACCGCACCGTGCTTCTCACGGGCGAAGTACCGTCGGAAGAAGTAAAGACAGGAATCGAAAACCTGGTAAAAGATATTCCGAACGTGAAAAGCGTTACCAACGAACTTGTGATTGCCGAGCCAACTTCACTCGGCTCGCGCACTAACGACGCCGTGATTACGTCGAAAGTAAAATCACGTTTCATCGAGGCGAGGAAATTCCAGCCGAATTGGGTCAAGGTGGTGACGGAAAACAAGGTAGTCTATTTGATGGGCATCGTGAATCACACTGAGGCAAACGATGCTGCCGAAATTGCCAGCACCACCAGCGGCGTGGAAAAAGTAGTCAAGGTGTTTGAGTACACGGATGACGCCCAGACCAAACAATCCCGACAGGAAACCAGGTAGCGCCTCGCTCATATTTGATGTAATCGATTCGGGTCGCCAGCATTTTTAATTCACCGCACGAACTCAACCGTTACCTCAGTAAACTTGTTGGGGCGTGATAAACTTGCCAGCCTGAGCAATGTATCCGCCTCCCGATTTTGAACGCAAGCTGTGTGCGCCCGGTCTCCTGACAACGCGCCTCGCATCGCTCTCGCGGCCGCTGGTGTTTACCAACGGCTGTTTCGAGCTACTGCATCGCGGTCACGTCACTTATCTTGCTCAGGCAAGAGCATTAGGCGCAAGTCTCATGGTGGCGGTCAACTCCGATGCTTCTGTCAAACGGCTCGACAAGGGACATGGTCGGCCGGTGAACACCCTGGCAGACCGCACGGCAGTGGTGGCCGCGTTGGAGTCGGTGGACTTGGTCACCTGGTTCGACGAAGACACGCCTCTGGCTCTGATTGTCGCGTGCAGGCCGGATATTTTGGTTAAAGGCGGAGACTGGAAAGTTGAAAATATCGTGGGAGCAAAAGAGGTTCCGGCCTGGGGCGGAAAAGTGTATTCGATACCTTTTATGCACAAAACCTCGACCACCGCGCTAATGGCAAAAATCCGGGGGACTTGACCCGGATCAAGTCGATTCGGCTACAGGTAAAGTACTGCGGGGAACACGGTGAGTGCCAGGATGTACAACAGCCATTCCAGGTTATGCTTCGCCAGCCACCCGGTGTAGTGCATGATTATTAATGCGATCGCCAAAACATAGAATGCCGCGAGTAACATAATTTTTTTCCTCGATGACTTTAGGGCAAGTATAAAACATTTTCGCAGTTAAATGGTGTGCCGTTACGCAAACTTTGGCCGGCCGCGCGCTACCCAGGCAAATTTCCGCTGCTGCTATAATCTCGCTTGTCAAACGGATTCCGACTTTTCCGATGATATCCAGCGAATTTTCACGCCGTCTGCGCCAGATCCTGCCGCCTGAGAATCTGTTCACCGACCCGGTGGATTGCTACGCGTACTCCTACGATAACACTCGCAAAACTTTCCCGCCGGACGCCGTCGTGTTTCCTACCGATGCAGCGCAGGTGCAGGCCATTGTCAGGACCTGCAATGAATTCATGATTCCGGTCACTGCGCGGGGGCGCGGCACTGGCACTTCGGGCGGTAGCCTGCCTGAGCAAGGTGGATTAGCGCTATCGCTGGAACGTATGCTCCGCATTCTTTCCGTTGATCCTTCAAATCGGGTAATCGTCGCCGAGCCGGGCGTGCTGAACCAGGACGTACAGGACGCCGCAAGAACGCACGGTTTTTTTTGGCCGCCCGATCCCTCCAGCGCCGCATATTGTAGCATTGGCGGAAATCTTGCAACCTGTGCCGGCGGACCACACGCCGTGAAATATGGCACAACTCGCGAGCATGTGCTGGGATTAAAAGCAGTGATCGGCACGGGTGAAATGATTAAGACCGGATGCTATACCACCAAGGGAGTGGTAGGTTACGACCTCACGCGACTCATCGTCGGTTCGGAAGGCACGCTTGCCGTCATTACCGAGGCGACTTTGAAGCTCAGCCCTTTGCCTCCATTTGCGGAAGGCATAACCGCCTATTATCGGGACGCAGAGAGTTGCGCACGGGCAATCATCGCAATTATGTCGCAGCTTACGGTCCCGAGCGCGCTGGAATTCCTAGACCAGGGATCCCTGGACCTGATTCGCGCGCATCATCCCCGTCTGGTGCCAGATGATGCGCATGCGATGCTCATGATCGAAATTGACGGCTCGCAAAGCGAAATCGCAGCAGCCCGCGAAGCAATACTACCCGCGTGCGCTAATCCCGGGCTGCTGAACGCCCAAGCGGTAAGCGATTCCAAGGGATTGTGGGCGGCGCGCAAGGCACTGGCCCCGCTGCTGCGCGACATCGCGCCAAAAAAGATCAACGAAGACATCGTGGTGCCCGTTTCAAAAATGCCCGAGCTCCTAAAAGAATTGGCCGGCCTAAGCAAAAAATATGAAGTTGCCAACGTCAATTTCGGCCACGCCGGCAACGGCAATATACACGTAAACCTGCTGGTGGATCCGGGTGATGCCAATCAGATGCGGCGTGCCGAAATTTGCTTGAGCGAAGTATTCGACCTAGTGCTGAAACTTAACGGTACGCTTTCAGGGGAACACGGTGTGGGAAGCGAGAAACGTGGGTTTGTTGCGCGGGAATTGGACGCTCCCACATTAGCCCTGATGAAAGACATCAAGCGTGTCTTTGATCCAAACAATATCCTCAATCCGGGTAAATTGTTCCCCTGAAATCTAAATTCAGTTCGTTACACTGGCGCTTTTGATTTTAGCGCAGTCTATCGTTCTCAACTCGCTGCCGGGGAATTCATCCTGTAATTCGACAAGCTTATTTTCCTGCACATTGCCCACGCCGCGGATTTGGAAATAAACTCGCCTGACTTGGTGACTGCGTTCTCCGATGACCGCCGACTTCAGGCCTTTCTCCTGGAGTTTTCCGAGATAACTCCGCGCCAATTCTTCGCTCCTGAACACCCCGAGCGAAATGGCATTGGGCCACGGACTGTTATCCTGCATAAGGAAATATTCCTTGATTCCTCGCGCCTTGAGTTCGCTAATCTCGTTTTCCGCCTCTTTTTTGGTCTTCAGCGGGGGAATATATACCCAGTAACTTACCGTTTCCTCGCTATTCCGCAGGCTTAACTTTTCGCTGAGCTGCAATTTATTCAGCGCATCCTGTGCCCGCGCTTGTTCGGTCCCGCTAAACGCTCCCCATTCCAAACACACCAAGGGCTGGTTGGCAGGCTGTGGACTTTCCGGGTTTTCGGCCGCTTTCAAGGCCACAACAGTGGACGGTTCTTTGGGTTTCACCAGCTTTATTTTTTCAGGATATAGCTGCCGATGGGTAAGCTGTCCCTCCTCGTCGCGTCCGGCAAATAATTGCATATAGGCAAAAAACACCACATTGGCGATCAACAACAAGTAAAAAAACCACTTCACTTTGCAGTGCCCTCGCCGGCGATGACGACCAGACCTTCCAGCACCAGATTTTCCATGACTTTGACCGGCGGGCTAAGATGTGTCAGAAGATCCTTGGCGTTACCGCCACTCAACAGGCAAGGGCACGTTTTCCCTGGGCGCAAAGCATTTCTCGTGCTTTCGATGGCGCCGCATAATGCCCGCACTATGCCGCTTTCTATCGCGTCCGCCGTATTGACAGGAAATGGCCTGAATACGCCAGATTCAAACTTGAGTGCCGCCGTATTTCTGGCCAGTGAGTCGCGCATCAACGACATGCCCGGAATAATCAGGCCGCCCAAAAAAACGCCGTCCTCAGACAAAGCATCTACTGTCACCGCAGTGCCAGCATTTACGACCACACACGCTTCACGACAGAAATGCCATGCTGCGATTGCCGCAGCCCACCGGTCGGCACCCAATTGCGAAGGTACTGCATAGCCATTGCGCACTCCACACTGAAATTTTTGCGCGCTGACCCAGTTTAACTGCGCACCCAAGCCGTTAAACATTTTTTCCAGGCAGGACTGGACATGATCCCCGGCAACGTTGGCTATCACGATATAATCTGGCGCTGACTGGTTGCGCCATGCGTCACGCAAACGATAAGCGTCGGCATGCGCTGCCGTTCCCAGAGTTTTCCAAGTGCCATCATGCAAGCCCCATTTAATGCGGCTGTTACCCGCGTCCACTGCGAGAATCACAGTACACGCTCCGCACGCAGGCTTATCTCTCCGGTACTGTAACGGCGCTCGCCGCTGCGGGATTTCACCAATAACGCGCCGTCGATGTCGACACCGGTCACCACGCCTTCCTGGGCGCCATCGTCAGGAAGCAAGATCCTCACGTTCTTATTATGATACGCGTGGTGCTCCACCCATTCCGCCCGCAGCCCTTTAAACCCCTTCGCGCCGAAAATATCCAGTACCTCGGCCATGTGTCTCAGCACGCAGCCCAGGGCTTGGTTGCGTTCCGGTGCGGCTCCGGTAATTGAGCACAAATCGGTTGTCGGCTGGTCAATACTGCGCTTGGTATGTTCCGAGAGCTTGAGGTTTATGCCGATGCCGATAACGGCGAGGCTGGGCCCGAGCACTTCTCCCTGCACTTCTATCAGGATCCCCGCAAGCTTACAGTAACGATGCAGTACGTCGTTTGGCCATTTCAGCGCCGCGCCAGTTACGCCGAGAGACTTTAGCGCTCGCAGCAACGCCACGCCCACCACCAGGCTTAGGCCGGATAAAGCGCCCACCCCTTGATCGGTGCGCCATAGCACCGAGAAAGTCAGCGCTTCACCCAAATTGCTGTGCCAGCTCCTGCCGCGTCTGCCACGCCCGTGGGTCTGCATTTCGGCCGCGATTACGCTGCCGTGCAGCGCGCCCAGCACCGCTTTTTGCATGAGCAAGGTATTGGACGAAGCGATGCAATCGATGAGTTCGACATTAAACCTATTGGCGTGCGCGCCCAGTGCAGCGGTGATTTTAGCTTTATCCAGCCATTGCAGCGGTTCAACCAGGCGGTAGCCGCGCCCGCGGATCTTGTACAGCGCCAAACCTGCGTCATCAACGCCTTTTAATGCATTGCAAATGCTGGCGCGCGAAATTCCGAGCGCGTTTGCCAGATCCTCGCCGGAGTGGAACTCGCCGTCTGCAAGAAGCCGCAGCACCGCGAAAGTCAATGCTTTCATATCGGTTTTAGCATAACACCGGGAATGAGGATGTAAAGCGATTAACAACCGTGCGCAAAACCGGAGCGTTGCCTCAGACGAGATGAATCTTGGCAAATTTGCGTTTGCCCACTTGCAAAATGACCGTTCGTCCCTTGGTTAGATTGAGTGATTTATCGCTGACTTTCTCGCCATCCAGTTTTACTCCGCCGAGCTCCAGCATGCGGAACGCAGCGGAAGTGCTGGCCGTTAGTCCGCTCTGTTTCATCATCTGCGCAATTCCAATTCCCGAATCGCCCGCTTGCAGTGTGTATTGCGGTATGACATCCGGCAGCGCGCCGTTCTTGAAACGCGCCTCAAAATCCATGAGAGCATTTTCTGCCGCTTTTTTATCGTGAAATCGCGTTACGATCTCCTGGGCAAAGATAACTTTAATGTCGCGCGGATTGCGACCTTCCTCTGCCTGCTTCCTCCAGCGCGCGATCACTTCCAGCGGCTCGAATGAGAGGAGGTCGATATAACGCCACATTAATTTGTCGGAAATCGACATGAGCTTGCCGAAAATTTCCTGCGGTGATTCAGTAATGCCGATATAGTTGCCCAGCGATTTCGACATTTTGTTTACACCGTCCAGTCCTTCCAAGAGCGGCATAGTCAAAATGCATTGCGGTGCCTGGCCAAACTGCTTTTGCGTCTCACGGCCCATAAGC